>CAZVIK010000005.1:41963-49203 GCA_964627045.1 uncultured Solibacteraceae bacterium
CGTAGTGCCAGGAACCCTTGATGAACTGGATCATGAGGACCCTGAGGCCGTGGCCCGAGGCGCGAAGGGCCAGGCCCATCGCCGCGGTCGTCTTGCCCTTGCCGTCGCCCGTGAAGACCATCAGAAGCCCGCGCCGCGAAGCCATTGTCCGATGATACCTCGCGCCGGTGGCTGCTAGCTAAATCCTGCGGTGTGTTAAGTTTGCGCGCCGAAATTAATGTATCCGGGATGCGCCGAACCCATCGAATGAGGAAGCCGGGCGAAGCCGGCGAAAACCAATGAGGAGAGACAAAATGAAGATGAGGCTTTTCGGCGCAGCCGCACTGGCGATTCTGGTGGCGGTGGCGTCCCCGCTTCTGGCGCAGGCGGCGACGATGTCGGTTAACATTCCGTTTGAGTTCACCGTGGGCGGCAAGATACACCCTTCCGGCGAGTACCGGATCTCCACCTCCAGTGGCAGCACCATCGTGGGGCTCTCCAATTTCGACGCATCCCTGGCGACGCAGGTCTTGGCGTTGCGCGCCGACGACCGCAGCCGTTCATCGGCGCCCTCCCGGCTGGTCTTTCGCCGTTACGCCGACCGGTACTTCCTGGCCGAAATCTGGAACGCCAACATCTTGGTGGCCCGGAGCGTAGCGGCGACGCCCGAAGAGCAGGAACTGGCGCGGACGCTGGCTTTGGCGAAGGGAGAGACCGTCACGGTGCTCGCGCGGCGTTAAGCCGGAGCGAGCCGGCGACGTAGTTGGAAGCGGCAACTCGGGCCCGGACCCGGGTTGCCCTTTGGTTTTTGGCGGATCTTCCCCTAGAATCTCTTTGATGACGCGGCGTGTCCGGCTGTTGCTGATGGCGGCGTGCGCGTGGGGCGCCCACGGAGCCACGCGGAGCCTGCCCACCGGAGACGCGGCGCGCGGGCAGAGCCTGTTCCACGAGAAGGCTTGTCTTCAGTGCCACAGCGTGAACGGCAAGGGCGGGGGGACGGCGCCCGACTTGGCGCGGGCCGTGACCCGCGGTTACAGCCCGGCCAACCTCGCATCGGCACTGTGGAATCATGCGCCGGGGATGTCGGCGGCCTGGGCGGCGAAGGGGATGAGGCGCCCCGACCTCACCGAGCAGGACGCTGCGGACCTTTTCGCCTACTTCTACGCGGCGCGGTACTTCGAAGGCCCCGGCAACGCGCGACGCGGGCGCGGGGTTTTCACGGCGAAGGGATGCGCGGCGTGCCACGGCGTGACTTCGGCGGTTCGCAAGGATGCTCCTCCGGTGGCGGCGTGGGCGGCCGTGGCCGACCCGGTGGCGCTGGGCGCGCGGCTCTGGAACCACGGCGCGCCGAAGCGGGAGGCGGCGTCCCCCTACTCCAATATCAACGCCGTGGAGCTGGCCGACTTGCTGGCCTTCGCGCGCAGCCACGCGCGCCATCGGACCGAGGCCCGGGAATTCGCGCCCGGGTCGCCCGAGAAGGGCCGCGCCGTGCTGGCGTCCAAGCGCTGCGCCACCTGTCACGTGGGCGCGCGCGATCTGGAAGAACGGCCCACGCGCTACACCCTGATGGACTTTCTGGCCGGAATGTGGCACCGGCCGGACTTGTGGCGGCCCGCCTCGCCGCCGATGACCCGCGCCGAAATGGCGGACCTGGCGGCCTATCTGCTGGCCACGCAGTTCGGGCAGGAACGCGGAGACGCGATGCGCGGCCAGACCACCTATACGGCGAAGGGTTGCGCCGGGTGTCACGACCAGGCCGCGAGCGGAGCGCCGCCCCGCGCCGGGATGCTCGGCCGGATGAATTCCTACAGCATGATCTCGTCGGCGTGGCGCCATGGCCCGGCGATGCAGGAGCGCCTGCGCGCGCGGAACCTGGCCTGGCCGAAGTTGGACCCCACCGAGATGGCGGACCTGCTGGCCTTCCTCAACGGGCAGCGGCTGCGCCAGCGTCCGGGCGCGCGGTAGCGGGCGGCCAAGCGGCACGCCGCGCGGCCTAGCGCATTACCTGGAACAGGTTGCTGTAGTCGTCGGTCCACAGGCGGCCGCCGCGAGGGACCGGGAGCACCTGCGCGCTGGCGCGGAAGGCGGGCGAGTCCAGCAGCGTCCGCTTGGATCCGACCAGGATCCAGGTGGCTTCCAGTGTGTGTGCCTTGGGGTCGCCGGGACTGTGTATGGACAACGCGGTCTTGCCGAGCGATGCGGCCAGACGCGCCACCACTTCGCTGAAATCCAGGAAGCGGTTAGAGACGTGGATCGCCAGAACGCCTTCCTGCGACAGGTGCCGGAAGTAGATGCCGAAGGCCTCGCGCGTCAGCATGTGGACGGGGATGGAATCGCCCGAGAACGCGTCGATGGCCAGCACGTCGAAGCGCTGGTCCGGTTCGCGCTCCAGAGAGAGGCGAGCGTCGCCCTCGACCACGTCGACGTGCGCGGCCGAATCCCTCAGGTAGGTGAAGTGCTCCTTCGCCATGGCGATGACCAGCGGGTTGAGTTCGTAGATGCGATAAGAATCCCCGGGCCGCCCGTAAGTGGCCATGGTCCCCGGCCCTAGTCCAACAATGCCGACACGCCGCGGACCGCCGTTGACGTTCTGAATCGCCAGCGCCACGCCGGATTGGGGCCCGTAGTAGGCCGTCGCCTGCCCGCGCCGCTCGGGGGCCAGCCATTGCGAGCCGTGGCTGATGTTGCCGTGCAGCAGCGTCCGCAGGGCCTCGCCGCCCGTGCCGACATCGGTCACCTTGAGCGCGCCGTAGAAGTTGCGTGCGGCGACGCGCGCCTCCACCAGCGGTTCGTAGACGATGGAGGCGACGTAGCCGATCAGCGCCAGCGTCATCGCCAACTTCACGAGCGAGGCCCGGCTGCGGGGCAGAATGATCCACCCGAGGCAGGCGCACACGGCCAGAGTGATGGGGAACTCGAAGTAGTCCTTAAAGACGTGGGGCGCGGCCAGGGCCACGAACGCTCCACCGGCCGCGCCGCCGACCGAAACCATGAGGTAAAAACGCGTCAGGTGGCGCGGGTCCGGCCGCAGGCGGAACAACTCGCCGTGGCAGAACATGCAGCAGACTAAAAGGCCGAGGCTCAGAATCGCCAGGGTCAGCAGGAGGCTGGTGCCGCTTCGCGAATAGACCAGAGCGAAGGCCAGGGCGAAGATGGCGGGCGCCAGCAGCATCCCGAAAAGGCGGCTGTGATACCAGGGGCCGTGGGCGAAGCAGAGAATGAAGCTCAGAAGGTACAAGCCCAGCGGCAAAATCCAGAGGAAGGGGACCGGGGCGATATCCGCCGTAAGCAGGTTCGTCACGGCCACCAGCAGCGCCGAGGGGCAGGCTGCCAGCAGAATCCATAGCACGTCGGTCTTCCACCCGACGGGCCCGGTACCGTTGGCGACGGGCGCGTTTTCCGTGCGGGCGGCGGGGGAGCGCCGCAACGCCGCCAAAGCCAGCGCGGCGGAGAGCGCGGCGTAGACGACATAGGCGAGGCTCCACACCCAGGTCTGCTGGCGAAGCGTGAGGCGAGGTTCGATCAGCACCGGATAGGCGAGCAGCGCCGCCAGCGAGCCGGCGTTGGAGAACGCGTAGAGCCGGTAGGGCAGGGCCGCGCCGTGGCTGCGCGCGTACCAAGTCTGCACCAGCGGAGTCGAGGTCGCCAGCGTGAGAAACGGCAGACCCGCCATGGCGGCGAGCAGGCCCAGGACGCGGAAGGTCGGGTCGCCATCGCCCACCGGGCGCGAGCCCTCCACCACCGTGAAACGCATCAGCGCCACGCTGGCCGTCAGTAGTCCGAGGTGAATGAAGGTCTGCGCCTTGGGCGGGAGCTTGTCAACCAGCCAGTGACTATAAAGGTACCCTGCCAGCAGGCCCGCCTGAAAAAACACCAGGCACGTCGCCCAGACGCCCGCCGATCCTCCGAACCAGGGCAACAGGACCTTTCCCGCCACCGGTTGCGCCAGGAACATCAGGAAGGCGCTGAGGACGACGGTGAGGACGTGGAGCATCGCGGCGGGCTACCTCCAGCGGCGGACGCGCATCAGGTCGAAGTCGCGGTCGAAGGTCCAGACCTTCAGTTTGAGCCGGTGACTCAGCGAGGCCGCCACGGCGTCGAACAAGGTGATCTTCCGCCCGGGAAGAGAGGCGAGCCGTGCAGCGGCGGCCAGGTAATCGCCCGGTTCGGGGTTCAGCGCCGCGGCGCCCTCCAACATCTCATTCAGCCAATTGCCGGCGAACTTGGCCCCCAAGCGGTGCAGTACAAGCGTGTAAGCTTCGGCCAGCGTCGGGTAGGACACCGCGACAAAACAGCTTTGCGACTGGATCCGGGCCAGTTCGTCGCGCGCCCTCTGGTGATACTGGTCGGAGGGATCGGCCAGCGCGTAGAGCGGCCCGGTGTCGGCGAGAACGGCGGTGCTCATCGCCGCACCAGAACCTCGTCGTGCCGGAGGCTGGTGTCCGAGGCGCCGCTTCCCTTGCGTGCCGCTGTAATGCGCAGCGGCCGGGCGGGCGGCGCGAACCCCCGGTGCGCCAGGTACTCGCGCAGGGCGCTCTGAACTACGGCGGTGAGGGCCAGCGGCACCTCTTGTTGGCGCAGATAGGCGTCCAGGCCCGGGCGCAGGTCCTCGGCGATGGTGATGGTGGCGCGTTTCACGAATTCAGTCTAGCACCAATTGGTGAAGTTGGTGCAACCGCAACGCCGCCTCAGTCCTGACGCCGCAAATGGCTGTGGTGGCGGCTGTAGCCGAAGTAGATACACAGGCCGACGAACAGCCAGCCGAACAGCCGCGCCCAGTTCTCCCAGCCGAGCCCGAGCATCATGGCCAGGTTCACCAGGATGCCGAGAACCGGGACCACCGGAACCCAGGGAGCGCGGAACGGCCGGGCCAGGTCCGGCTGCGTCCGCCGCATGATCATGATCCCGGCGCACACGATGATGAAGGCGAACAGCGTGCCGATGCTGGTCATGTGCCCGACGGCCGAAATCGGCGCGAAGGCCGAGAACAGGCTCACGAAGAACATAAACAGGATGTTCGAGCGCCACGGCGTGCGGAACTTCGGATGGATGTCGGAGAAGACCTTGGGCAGGAGGCCGTCGCGCGACATCGAGAAGAAGACGCGCGACTGGCCTAGCAGCATCACCAGAATCACCGAGGTGAACCCGGCGATGATCGCCATCTTGATGAGCGGCTGAAGCCACTTAAACGGCGTGTAGGCGATGGCCACGGCCACCGGAGCCGCCGCGCCGCGGAACTCGGTGTAGTTGGCCAGACCCGTCATCACCAGCGCGAAGGCGACGTAGAGGAAGGTGCAGATCAGCAGCGAGCCGATGATGCCGATGGGCATGTTCCTTTGCGGATTCTTGGCTTCCTGCGCGGCCGTGGAGACGGCGTCGAAGCCGATGTAGGCGAAGAAGATCACCCCGGCGGCCCGCAGAATGCCGCTCCAGCCGTACTCGCCGAAGGTGCCCGTGTTTTCCGGAATGAACGGAACGTAGTTGGAACCCTTCACAAACCACACGCCCACCCCGATGAACACCAGCACCACGGCAACCTTAATGACGACCACCACCGCGTTCACGTTTGCCGATTCCTTGATGCCGATCATCAGCAGCATCGAGATCACGCAGACGATGAACACGGCCGGCAGATTGACCAGCCCGTGCACCAGTTCGCCACTGGGCAGTTGTACCGGCTGCCAGGGCGACGCCACCAGGTAGGGCGGCAGGTTGATGCCGAAGTCGTGCAGCAGGCTGACCACGTAAGCCGACCAACTGATCGACACGGTGGCCGCGCCGACGGCGTATTCCAGCACCAGGTCCCAGCCGATCACCCAGGCCAGGAATTCGCCCATGGTGGCGTAGGCGTAAGTGTAGGCGCTGCCCGCGATGGGCAACATCGTGGAGAACTCGCTGTAGCACAGCCCGGCGAAGGCGCAGCCGATGGCCGCGACCAGGAAACTCAGGGCGATGGCCGGGCCGGCATTCTCAGCCGCGGCGATTCCGGTCAGCGAAAACAGGCCGGCCCCGATGATCGCGCCGATCCCCAGGGCGATCAGGCTCATTGGGCCAAGCGTGCGTTTCAGGGTGTGCGCGCCGCCCTCGGCTTCGGCGATGATCCGGCTCAGGGGCTTCGTGGTGAGTAGACCCATGCTCAGGCCGCTCCTCTCAACTTGAACGCTGCTTCAGGCCGCGCGCCCCTTGCGCCTCAGGTAATACACCGGAACCCCCAGCAGGACCAGGACCAGCCCAGGCCAGGTATAGACCGGCTTGTAAACGAGCAGCAGAACCTCGATCAGGCCCGCCGCCACGATGTAGAGCGCCGGAAGCACAGGATAGCATAGGGCCCGGTAGGGGCGAGGCGCCTCGGGCCGCTTTCGCCGCAGGACGAAGACGCCCGCGATCGTCAGCATGTAGAACAGCAGAACCGCGAAGATCACGTAGTCGAGAAGGTCGCTGTAGCTACCCGTCATAGTGAGCAGCGAGGCCCACCCGCACTGCACCCACAACGACACCGAAGGCGTGCGGCGCACCGGGTCCAGCGTTCCGATCCGCCGGAAGAACAGGCCGTCCAGCGCCATGGCGTAGTAGACCCGCGCGCCAGCCAGCGACATGCCGTTGGCGCAGCCGAAGGTGGAGATCATGATGGCGGCGGCCATGATCTGCACCGCCACCGGGCCGAAGATCTGCGCGGCCGCGGCCGTGGCCACCCGGTCCTCGGCGGCGTGCTGGATGGCGTCGAGCGGCAGCAGCCGGAGATAGACGAAGTTCGAGGCCAGATACAGCGCGGAAACCACGCCCACGCCCAGGCCCAGCGCCAGGGGCACGTCGCGGCGCGGCTTTTTGACCTCGCCGGCGATGAAGGTGACGTTGTTCCAGGCGTCGGAACTGAACAGCGCGCCCACCATGGCGACGCCCACCAGGCGGATGGTGGTCCAGGTCCAATCGGCTCCTTCCCAGAAACCGCTGAAGTTGCCCGAGGCCGAGCCCTCCGCATTTCCGGCGAACAGACCGAACCCCACCAGCCCGAGCAGCGCCGCCGTCTTGGCCACGGTGAAAACGTTCTGCACCCTGGCACCCGTGCGTACCCCGCGCGAGTTCACCCACGCCAGAAACACCAATACCGAGATGGCGAGCGCCTGCTGCGTGTTCACCCCCAGCGGGCCCAGTCGCACCAGGTAGTGGTCCGACGCGATCCACGGGAAGAACACGCCGGTATACTTGGCGAACGCGACGGCGACCGCGGCGATGGTGCCGGTCTGGATCACCAGGAAAAGGG
>CAZVIK010000006.1:0-24240 GCA_964627045.1 uncultured Solibacteraceae bacterium
TGGAGGTGTCGTCCAGGTTGTACTTGTCGCGCAACTGCCGCAGGTTCTCCCGTTCTTTGCGCTCCTCGTCGGAGTAAAACCGCGCCTTTTCGAACTCGTGCGCGGCGATGGCGTTCTCCATCCGGTGGACGATGAACTTGATGCGCTTTTGAATCTCCGCGACTTCATCTGGAAGCGTCGTCTGTCGCAGCTTGACGCGCGCGCCGGCTTCGTCGATCAGGTCGATGGCCTTGTCGGGCAGGAAGCGGTCCGGAATGAAACGGCTGGAGGAATAGACCGCGCCCTCGATGGCATCGTCGGTGTAGGCCACGGCGTGAAACTTCTCGTAGCGTTCCTTGATTCCAAATAGAACCTTGATGGCGTCGCTCTCCGAGGGCGGAACCACTTTCACGGCCTGGAAACGGCGCTCCAGAGAGCGGTCTTTTTCGATGGACTTGCGGTATTCGCCGGGTGTGGTGGAGCCGATGCACTGCACCTCTCCGCGCGACAGGGCGGGCTTGAGGATGTTGGCGGCGTCAAGCGAGCCTTCGGCCGAGCCCGCGCCCACCAGCGTATGCAACTCGTCGATGAAGATGATGGCGTTCTGGTTCTCCATCAACTCCTTCATGATGGTCTTCAGGCGCTCTTCAAACTGGCCGCGATACTTGGTGCCCGCCACAATCAGCGACAGATCCAGCGCCAGGATGCGCTTGTCGGCCAGGAAGCTGGGAACGTCGCCGTCGGAGATGCGCTGGGCGAGCCCCTCGACGATGGCCGTCTTGCCGACGCCCGGCTCGCCGATCAGCACTGGGTTGTTCTTGTTGCGGCGGCACAAGATCTGGACCACGCGCTCGAGTTCGTTCTCCCGGCCGATGAGCGGATCGAGCGCCCCGTCGGCGGCCGATTGCGTCAGGTCCCGGCTGAACTCGGTGAGCAGCGAGCTTTCCTTCGGGCGGCTGGCGGTCAACTTGTCCGAGGTGCTGCGGGCGATCTCCTCGCGCACCTGGCTGAGGCGCAGCCCGCGCTCGTGCAGGATCTCGGCCGCGAAGCACTTCTCCTCGCGCAACAGCCCGAGCAGCAGGTGCTCGGTGCCGATGTGCTTGTGGCTGAGACGCTCGGCCTCCTCGGCGCCGTAGGCGAGCACCTTTTTGCACTCGTGACTCAGGGGCAGATCCACGGAGGTGGACACCTTCTCCCGGGCCGTGGTGTGCGCCTCCACCTGCTTGCGGATGGATTCGATGGCCGCGTGCGACCGCAGGAAGCGGCTGGCCAGCGCCTTGTCCTCGCGCAGCAGCCCCAACAGGAGATGTTCGGATTCGATGTACGGGCTGCCGAACTGGCTGGCCTCGTACCGCGCGAAAAAGATCACCCGCCGGGCCTTCTCCGTGTATCTCTCAAACATAGGCTTTGCCCTCTTCCAGGACGCAGGGAGTCAACACGCCACCGGCCAGCCTCAGCACGCGATCGCAACGGCTGGCGAACGACAGATTGTGGGTAACGAAGATCGAGGTAAGGCCGTGCGCGCGGTGCATGTCGTTCAACAATTCGAAGACCATCTCTCCTGTTCGATGATCCAGATTACCCGTGGGTTCGTCGGCAAATAGAAACTCGGGGCCGGCGACCAGCGCTCGAGCCAACACGACGCGCTGTTGCTCGCCGCCGGACAGCTCTCCGGAGCGGTGCGAGGCGCGGGCGCCGAGGCCCACCTCGTCCAACCTAGCGGCGGCCGCCGCCTCGGCTTCGGACCGGCCGGTCCCCCGGACCAGCAGCGGCATCATCACGTTTTCAAGGGCCGTGAACTCGGGCAACAGGTAGTGGATCTGCCACACAAATCCTATCGACCGGTTTCGCAGATCCGCCAGCCCGGAGTCCCCGAGATTTGTTATCTCTTTTTCTCCGAACCAGATAGCGCCGTCACTCGGCCGGTCCAACCCGCCTAGAATTTGCAGCAGTGTGGACTTGCCGGCGCCGGATTCCCCGATGACCGCCAGGCGCTCCCCCCGCCGGACCTCCAGCTCCAAACCCGCGAAAACGACCAACTCGGCCTCGCCGGACCGGTAGCGTTTGGACAGGCGGGTGGCCCTGATGGCGATGTCTCCGTCAGGCGGCATGGGTCCGAGCCCTCTACTACCTACGCTAACACGCTGGGCGGCGAGGTGTCGCGCCGAGACTCCGTCGCTCCGGCGCCGAGGGAACATCCCGAGCCGCCCAGGCATCTATACTTATGAACGGCGGAGCATGGGAAGGCGAGACCCGGCAGCGATTCCGGCGGTATACGTGTGGCTGGTCCAGGCGATCGCATGGCTTGTGCCCTCGCCGGACAGGGCCGAGTGGCGGCGCAGCCGGACTGCCCAGGCCCGGGAGTACCGCGCGTTGCTCGGCGAGCGCGGCGGGAAGAGGTATGCCGTCTGGTCGAAGCTCGCCGGCTTCCTAGCCTATGCCACGCGCGACGCGTGGCGCACGCGCTTTCCCGAGTGGGAGCCGCTCGGGGACCTGCGGCGCCGCGCGAGGAGCCCGTGGGCGCTGGCCGCGTATACGGCCGTCTTCCTCGCCGCCGTGGCCCTGGCCAGCGGCGGCTTCCGCGCCGTGCGGACGTTGCGGAAACCGTTGCCTTACCTTAACCCAGGCCAACTGGTGACCTGCTACCAGGTACATTTCGCATCCATGAGCCTCGGTGTGCAGGCCCGCTACGTCGCACCGTGGCGGCGGCAAAGCGAAGCCCTTTCGGGGGTGGAAGCCTACTCCCCGCGCCGGGTTGAACTCCGGGCGGCGGGAGCGAGCACCGAAACCGTTGACGCGATTCGGGTTACGCCCGGTTTCTTCGACCTGCTGGGGGTAACTCCCACCCTGGGCGACGCCTTGGAGGCTGCCAGCGGCGAGGCGGAGCCGCGCGCGCTGGTCGGGTGGGACTACTGGAAGCGGCGGCTGGGGGGAGACCCGGCCGCGGTGGGACGCCGGATCTGGGTGGAAGGGCAACCCGCCCGCATCGCCGGCGTACTGCCGGAGGGCTTCTGGTTCCGGTCGCCGCAAGTCGCCGTGTGGACGCTGCTGCCGGATCTTGAAAAGCCCGACCCGGCGCTGCGGCTGGTGAGCATGATCGGGCGTCTGAAGCCGGGGGCCACGCCGGAAGGGGCGCGCGCGGAGCTCCAGCAGATCGCATACGCCACCAGCCGGTTCCGAGGTGGGGCCTTTCGCGTGGCGCCGTTGCAGCGGTCGCTTGGACCGAGCCTGCAAATCCCCCTTCTGGTCTTCCTGGGTGGAGTCGCACTGGCCGTGACCATCGCCCTGGTACAAACCGCGAGGTCGGTCCGCCGGGAAGGGACGCTGGCGGCGGCCGTTGCCCGGTACTGGTTGTTCTTCGCCGGCAAGGTCGTCTTGGTGGCCGGGGCCGCCCTGGCAGTGGAAGTGGAACTGGCGGCGGCCAACGCGTTGAACCCGTACCCTTCCCGCTTCGTGTTCGGATTGCTGCTGGACTGGGCCTCCGTCGTCTTTGTCTTACTGATGTTGCGCTGGGCTATGCTCGACCAATCGCGCCGCTGCCCGGTGTGCCTGCGGAGCCTGGGCGTCCCGGTGAGTAGCGGAAGCTGGAGCAGCCCCTTATTGGCGCCCGCCACTACCGAGATGCTATGCGATCAGGGACACGGGGCACTTACCATCGCCGAGACGGAAAGCTCCTTCGGGGAGATACGGCGGTGGATCGCCATGGAGGATTCCTGGCGCGAATTACTCGCCCTGGAAAACAACACCAAGTAAGTTCTTCTCACCGCCGCCGAGCGCGGGGCCGGCCGGTTCGCCGGATCAAGGGATCCCGGTGTGGCCTTCCACGTGCGAGCGGCGTGGCCATGACGCCCTCGGCGATGTACCTGCGGCGGTTGATTACGGCCGTTTTCCTGGCGGCATCCGAAGCGATGGCCCAAGACCCGGCCGGTAGTGAGCGGCGCATCGTGGTCAGTCTGGCCGAACGGCGCTTGTATCTGATTGTCGACGGCCGCCTCGCCCGGGCCTACGCGGTCTCGGTCGGCGCTCCCGAAAGTCCTAGCCCGGAAGGCTCCTTCCGGATCGCCAATCTGGTGGACTCCCCCGCCTGGTATCCGCGCGGGAGGGTCGTGCGTCCCGGGCCTGGAAACCCGCTCGGCCCACGTTGGATCGGACTGAGCCAGAAGGGTTACGGCATTCACGGCACCAATCATCCCCGGTCGATCGGGCAGGCCAAGTCGCGCGGATGTATCCGCATGCGTAACCAGGACGTCAAAGAGCTGTTCGCCGCGGTCGCGGTGGGTGACATGGTGGAATTGCGCGTCGGCCCGGTCGAGGAGGCCGCGTGGTACTAGACACGTGTGCAGCGGGGTTTGACCGAAAGATAGGTCCCTTGGATAGGGGGGGTGCTGTAACTTACCTTTTTGGGACTTCCATGACCCGGCCCGACCTTAGACGGAGTTTGCGCTACGACGTTCAACTGCCCTGCCAGGCATCCTCCCCCTTTCGGGCGTTCGACGTTTTGCGCGGAGTCACGGCCAACATGAGCCGGAACGGGTTGCTGCTTCGCCTTGAGCCCACCAGCCGTAGCCGCACGATGCCGCAGCTGGGCCACGCGGCGCGGATCTTGCTGCGCCTGCCCGGTCCGGCCGCCGCGCTCGGCCGCTGCGTCGAATGCCTCGGGCGTGTGGTCCGGGTCGAGGACGGCGGCGACACCTCCAGCGTGGCCTTCGAGTTCCGGCGCTTCCAATTCTCGGAAACCAGCGCCTCCGGCGATTCCGATCTGGAGTAACCCCCCGGCCGGACGCTCTGTTATACTCTCGAATGCCGGTCTCCGGCTCCCGCTGCTGTGGGGACGGAAGTCCGGCCCGATATTTCAAAACGATCACCGACAGGCCAGGGATGTTCGGGAAGGCGGTGTAAAGCCGCCACTGCCCCGCAACTGTAAGCGGCATGCTGTCAGGCCGCGCGGTCACCGTGCAATACGGGAAGGCCGCGCAACCCGCCAGGGAAGGCCCAGCCGCGAGTCAGGAGACCGGTTTCTGGCCGAGACATTGGTGCGTTCCGAGGGAGAACGTTTCATGAATCGCTGCTTCACTTCTTTCTGCTTTTGTTTGCCGCTGGCGGCGCTCAGCCTCTTCGCGCAAGCCGGACAGCCCAGCGGCACGGTTGTAGATCCCGAAGGAAAACCCATCGCCGGGGCGCGCATCGAATGCGCCGGGCGCGTGGCCGCCTCCGATCCGCTGGGCCGCTTCACGCTCGACGGTCCGGCCCCCTGCCGGGCCGTGATCTCGGCCGCTTCCTTCCAGACGCGCATCGTGGAACTCGCGGCGGGCAGCGAAGCGCGGGTCGAACTGGCCATTGCCGGCGTCACCGAGCATGTCGTTGTAACGGCGGCCCGCCAGCCCACCACGCTGGCCGAGGCCGGTGTCACCGGGAGCGTCGTGACCGAGGACGTCATCCGCGCGCGGCAGTATCCGCCCGTCGCCGACCTGCTGCGCGAACTGCCTGGGATGCAGGTCACCAGCACCGGCCGGCAGGGCGCGCAAACGTCGCTCTTCTTGCGCGGCGCTTCCCGCACCGGGACGCTGGTGTTGCTGGACGGTGTACCGGTGAACGATCCCGGCGGCGAGTATAACTTCGGCAACCTAACGGCCGGCGACGTGGAACGTGTGGAAACCGTACGCGGTCCGGAGAGCGCGCTGTTCGGGGCCGAGGCATCCGCGGGCGTTATCCAATTGTTTACGCGCCGGGGCGACGCTTCCCGCCGACGGCCGAGCGGCCATGCGTCTTACGAGCGGGGAAGCTTCGGAACCGACAGTTGGCGTACCGGATTGGCCGGTGGTTCGGGCGGCAAATTGGATTACTCCCTCTATACCGGCCAGATGCGAACCGGCGGTGAGTTTCCCAATGATGCTTTCCGTAACACCACCGGTAGTGTAAACGTCGGTTTGCGGCTGGCGGAAGCCACGCAACTCCGGGGCGTTACTCGAATCTCCGACTCATTCGCCGGTGTGCCGGGCCAGGTGGCCTGGGGTCTGATCGACCACGACGCCCGGCAAACGAACCGCGATTCGCTGGTGTCCCTGCGTCTGGATGACGCCCGTGGGGCGCGTTTTTCGCAGAGCGTCACCTTCGGCTACCACCGGGTTCGGGACTGGTACCGGGACGAGAACATGGACGGGCCCTACCAGATCGCGGCGCTGGTTCGCGACGCCGCCACACCGCAACCGAGGACTTACCTGGAGCGGTTGTTGAATCCTGCCGAGATCGGTACGGTTCTCCCGGGTCCCGGTCAACGCATTGTGACGAGCGACGTACTGCTGTACCCTTCGTTCGAGCCCTACCTCAGCGCCACGCAACGCGCCCGGTTCGGCTATCAGGGCGCCTGGGCGCAAGGAACGAGCACGGCCGTGTTCGGTTACGAGCAGGAGCGCCAGGGCGGAAGGGTTTCCCAGACCGATGTGGACCGCACCAACCACGGCGCGTATCTGCACGCGACCACCACATTGGGTGGCCGGTTCTTCCTGGCGGGCGGGATGCGTGTGGAACACTCCAGCGCTTTTGGAGCCAAGATCGCACCGCGCGGATCGGCGGGCGTGCGTCTGGCCGAAGACCGAGGGCCTCTGTCATCCGCGATTCTGCGATTCAGCGCGGGACGCGGCATCACCGAGCCCAGCCTCATTCAGAACTTCTCCAGGGAAGCGTGGTTCGTGGGCAATCCGGGCCTCACCCCGGAGCGGACCACGAGCTACGAAACCGCCCTGGTACAGGAGTGGTTCGCCCGCCGTGTACAAACCGAGGTCGCGGTCTTCCATAGTTCCTTTCGGGACATGATCGCGTTTGTGTCTCTCCCAGCTCCGGTCTGGGGATCCTGGCGGAACCTGGAAGTCAGCCGGGCGCGCGGCGTCGAGCTTTCCGGGAAGGCGCGGGTTTCGGACCTGGTTGCCGTCAGTGCCGCTTACACCCACCTGTGGACACGCGTGGTCGTCTCGGCCTCCCCCACCAGCGCCTACTACGCCGTGGGCCAGGAACTGGCGCGGCGGCCGGCGAATTCCGGCTCGCTGGGGTTGTCGGTGACGCCGCGGCGTTGGTGGCTGCAAGCCGGCGCCGTGCTGGTGGGAGAACGCCAAGACGTGGACTACTACCTCGGGGTAACGCGCAATCCCGGCTACCGGCACGTCTACCTTTCCGGCGCCTATAAGGTGAACGCGCATCTGTCGCCATTCCTGAAGGTGGACAACCTGCTCAACAGCCGCTACCAGGAGGCGTTAGGATACAGCAGCCTCTCGCGGCGCGTGCAAGGAGGTCTTCGGCTGGAATGGTAGGGCGCCGAGTTGCGGTCTTCCTGCTGGCGGCTGCCGCATTGTGCGCGCAGCCGCAGCGCATCGTCTCGACGGCGCCAAGCCTCACCGAGATGCTGTACGCGCTCGGCCTGGGAGACCGCGTGGTGGGGGTGACCACCTTCTGCCGCTATCCGCCCGAAGCCGCAAGCAAGCCGAAGATCGGCAACTACCTTCAGCCGGACGTCGAGACGATCCTGTCTTTGCGGCCGGACCTGGTGGTGGCCGAGAAGAGCATGATCCGGCAGTCGTCCACCTTGAAGCGGCTCAAATTAGAGACGCTCGAGGTGGACGACGCCACCATCGCCGGTATCTACGCCTCCATCCGCGCCATCGGACGGGCGGCGGGCGCCGCGGCTCGAGCCGAGGCGCTCTGTGGCCGGATGCAGGCGGACCTGACGTCCCTGAAGCCCGCGTCGGGCATGGGACCGAAGCCGCGTGTGATGTTCGTGGTTGGGCGCACTCCAGGCCGGGTGGAGGATCTGATTGCGGCCGGCGCGTCGTCGTATATCGACGAGTTGATCGCGGCGGCCGGCGGCCAGAACGTCTTCCATGACGCTGCGGCTCCCTACTCGAAGGTCGGCCTGGAGGAGATCTTGAAGCGCGACCCCGACGTGATCATCGACATGGGCGAGATGGCGCAGACCGTCGGCATCACCGAGCGGCAAAAACGCGAGGTGGTGCGCCTGTGGAGCCGCTATTCGAACTTGAAGGCGGTCCGGGAGGGCCGCGTGTTCGCCGTGGCTTCCGACGTGTTTGTTGTGCCGGGGCCGCGGGTGGTGGAGGCCGCGCGGCAGATCGCCGCGATGCTCGGCGCCGGAGCGCGCCCGTGAACCCGTTGTTCGCTTTGGAGGACGTGAGCCTGCGCTACGGCGCCAGTACGGTCCTTCGCCGCGTGTCGGCCGGATTGGGCGAGTCCGGGCTGGTGACGGTCACCGGGCCCAACGGCGCCGGCAAGTCCACTCTCCTTGCGATTCTGGCCGGGCTTCGTCCGCCGTCGGCGGGCCGCTGCATGTATGCCGGACGGGAAGTCCGCGACTGGCCCCGCCGCCAATTCGCGCGCGAAGTCGCCTTCGTGCCACAGACCCTGCGGATCGACTTTCCCTTCACGGCCGAACAGGTTGTCCTGATGGGACGCACACCGTACGGCGACGGTTTGTTCGAATCGGAATCGGATCACGACGCGGCCGAGCGCGCCATGGCCTTCACCGACGTGGTCCCGTTCCGCGGGCGTGACTTCCGCTCGCTGAGTGGGGGCGAGAAGCAACGGACCGTGTTGGCGAGCGTGCTGGCGCAGTCGCCCAAGGCGCTGCTGCTCGACGAACCGACCACGTTTCTGGACTTGCAGCATCAGGTCTCGATCTACAATCTGCTGCGCGAACTGGCGGCCGGCGGCATGCTGGTGGTCGCCGTGACGCACGACCTCAACCTGGCGGCGGCCTATTCCAGCCGCGTGCTGGTGCTGCGCGCCGGCGAATTGGTCCGCGACGCCGCGCCGGCCGAAGCGCTCGATCCGGCCTCGATTCGCGAGGTCTTCGGCGTCGAGGCCGAAATGCGCCGGACAGCCGCGGGACGGCCCTGGATCTCCTATGGTGAATAAACCGGTCCCGGCCCGCCGGTTGCTCGCTTCGGTGGCGCTTTGCGCGCTGGTGGCGCTGGCGGCGGCCTGCCTGCTCCCGCTGGTGGGATCGGTCCACGTCGATTACGGACGGGCGCTGGCCGGGTTGCCGCCGGACGCTGAGATCCTGTTTCAAGCCCGCCTGCCCCGGGTGCTTCTGGCGCTGCTGGCGGGCGGGGCTCTGGCCGTTACCGGGACGCTGTTTCAGGCGTTGCTGCGGGATGCGCTGGCCGAGCCCTACACGCTCGGGGTTTCCAGCGGGGCGTCTCTCGGCGCGGTGCTGGCGATCTCGATGGGATGGCGTCAATTGATGGGGCTCCCGGCGGTGTGGGTGGCGGCGTTTCTGGGGGCGGGCCTGGTGCTGGCGCTGGTGCTTGGCATCGCCAGCGACGGGCGCCGCCTGTCGTCATTTACGCTGCTGTTGGCCGGGGTGACCGTGAACAGTATTTGCCTGGCGGCCATCTTGTTCTTGCAGTACCTCGCCGACTTCGGCCAGTCCTTCGCGATTGTACGGTGGCTGCTCGGCGGCATAGACTCGGTCGAGTACGGCACCTTGGCGTGGCTGGCAGCGGCGGTGATTCCCTACGTCGTCTATCTCACCTGGAAAGCGCGCGAATGGAACCTGCTCTCGATCGGCGAGGAGTGGGCCGCCTCGCGGGGCGTCTCCACGCAACGGCTGATGCTGGCTGGGTACCTGGCCGGGTCGCTCATCGCCGGATCGGTTACGTCGTTGACCGGCCCCATCGGGTTCGTCGGCCTGATTGTCCCGCACGCCCTTCGGCTGCGGCTGGGTGCGGATCACCGCGTTCTGATACCGTGCGCGTTTCTGCTGGGCGCGGCGTTTCTGGCGGCGTCCGACACGCTGGCGCGTACGGTTCTGGCTCCCACCGAGATCCCCGTCGGTGTGGTTACCGCATTGATGGGCGGTCCTTTCTTCATCTGGCTGTTGCGCAGCCGGCGCCGCAGCCTTTGGCTGTAAGAGGCGGGGAACCGTTTACAATGGGAGTTTGATCAACAAGCTTGTCGTTGAAAACCTGAAGCACAGGCCCGTCCGCACGCTTTTAAGCGTGCTGGCGATCGGCGTCGAAGTGACAATGATCCTCACGCTGGTGGGCCTCAGTGAGGGGATGCTGGAGGACGCGGCGCGGCGGGCGCGCGGCGTGGGCGCCGACATCGTGGTGCGCGCGCCGGGGACCTCGCTCATCGGCGGCAGCACGGCTTCGATGCCGCAGAAGCTGGCCGAGTATTTCACCACGCAACCGCACGTCCGGTTGTCCACCGGAACGGTGGTCCACCCCCTCGGCGGGGTCAGCACCATCACCGGCATCGAACTCGGCGAGTTCGACAAGATCAGCGGCGGCTTCCGCTACCTGGCGGGCGGGCCGTTCCGCCAGCCGAACGACGTCATCGTGGACGAGTTCTACGCCACCCAAAACAAACTGCAAGTCGGGTCTTCCGTCACGCTGATGAACCGTGAGTGGCGCGTGTGCGGCGTCGTCGAACCGGGCAAACTGGCGCGCATCGTGATTCCCCGCTCGACGCTACAGGACCTGGCGGGCGCCACCGGCAAGCTCAGCCAGATCTTTCTGAAGCTGGACGATCCGGCCAACACGGAGACCGTCCTCGCTGCCCTGAAGCAGAAGCTGCCCGATTATCCGATGTATTCGATCGAAGAGCTGGCATCGCTCTATTCGGTGAGCAGCGTGCCAGGGCTTAGCGCCTTCATCGGCGTGATTATCGGGCTGTCCATCGTGGTCGGCTTCCTGGTGGTGTTCCTGTCGATGTACACGGCGGTGCTGGAGCGCACGCGCGAAGTCGGCATCCTGAAGGCCTTGGGGGCGTCGCCCGGATACGTGCTGAACATCATCTTCCGGGAGACGTTTCTGCTGGCGGTGGTGGGGTCGTTGGTGGGTATTGCCCTCACCTATGGCACCCGCTGGGCCATCATGACGATGGTGCCTGCGTCGCTCACCCAGAAGATCGTGCCCAACTGGTGGCCCATCGCCGGAGCGATCTCGGTCTTCGGCGCGCTGCTTGGATCGATGTACCCGGCCTGGAAGGCCGCCCGCCAGGATGCGATCGAGGCGCTCAGCTATGAGTAACGCCGAGGTGGTGATCCAGGCCGGAGACCTCAAGAAGGTCTACCGCGTCGGCGAGGTGGATGTACACGCGCTGCGCGGCGTGGACCTCGAGGTACGGCGCGGGGAATTCGTGTCCATCATCGGACCGTCGGGTTCGGGCAAGTCCACCCTGTTCCACATTCTCGGCGGGTTGACGCCGCCGACCTCCGGCGTGATCTTCATCCACGGCAGGGACCTGCGCGCCATGTCGGAAGCCGGCCGGACCGAGCTTCGAAAGAAGGAGGTCGGCTTCGTCTTTCAGAAGTACAACCTGCTGCCGACGCTCACCGCCGCCGGAAACATCGCCATCGCCCGGCACATCGCCGGCGCGAGCCAGGCCCGCGACCCGAAATTCCAGGAGGTGCTGGAATTGCTCGGTTTGGCCGGAAGGATGGACCACAAGCCGCGCGCGCTTTCCGGCGGCGAGCAGCAGCGCGTCGCCATCGCCCGCGCCATCGTCAACGGCCCGTCGATTCTCTTGGCCGACGAACCCACGGGCAACCTGGACACCGAGAATTCCAACGTGGTGCTGGGTCTGTTGCGCGATCTCAACCGGCGTCTCGGTCAGACCATCCTGATGATCACGCACAACCCCGAGGCTGCGGCCTACGGCCATCGCACGATTCAGATGCGCGACGGGAGAGTCGTGTGACCGGGAGTTCAGCGCCCTGGCGCCGCTGGGGCGGGGCCGGTCTGGTCTTCTTGTTGTCCTTGTCAGCGGCCATCGCGTATTTGAACGGCGAAGCCGAGACGGCGCGGCAGGTTCCCGATCCTTGGGCGATCGCCCGGCAGGTGGAGCGCTTCGCGCCGCTGCGAATGGATCTGCCCGCGCCCACGGTCCTTTACTATCTCACTGACGTTCCGGCGGACGACAACCGCAGCAGCACCTTGTTCTTCGGTACCGCCTACGCTCTGGCGCCCCATGTGGTCACCGATGCCAAGCGCGCCGAAGACTCGGAAATGGTGGTGGGCAGCTTCCAGCGCCGTCCCGACCTGGCGCGGCTGGAGAGCGAACGCGGCCTCAAGCTGGTCAAGGATTACGGACAGGGCGTGATGCTGTTCCGGAGGGAGCGGAAGTAGCATGGCCTGGGTCCCGCTGGTTCTGGCGCTGGCTTCAGGTTGGATGTTGGCGATTTGGATCGGGCCGGCGCGCGGGCTCGAACCGCCTTGGGCCGCAGGGTTGCTCCATGCCAGTCTGGGCGCCGGGTTGGGGATGGGGATCTCGTCGGTCTCCTATTTCTTGATGCTGCTTGCGGGCATCGCTTCCCCCGGCTCCGTCCTCGCCTTTCACGCCGTGTTCGCCGCCGGGAGCGGGGTGCTTGCATGGCGCAAACGGCGTGATATGGCGGAGCGTCCGACGACGCCGCGGCTCCGAGTGGGGCGCACTACCTGGGTACTCGCTCTTTTGGTGGTCGCAGTTTTGATCCCGGTGCTGGTGGCCGAGGTGCGCATCTCCAACGCGATTCCCCATGGGCAGTGGGACGCCTGGGCCATCTGGAATCTCCGCGCCAAGTTCCTTGCCGGAGACGGCGATACATGGCGCCAAGCGTTGTCGCCGTTACTTAACCGCACGCACCCGGAATACCCGTTGCTGCTGCCCGGAGTCGTCGCCGTGAATTGGCGCGCCGCGGGCGGCGCGATGGACCCGGCCATCCCGAAGACTGTCACCTTCCTGTTCCCGCTGGCCGCGGCCGGCGTGCTTCTGGCGGGCCTGACGATGCTCCGCCACGTCAACCTCGGGCTGCTGGCCCTGCTGGTGCTGATTTCCGACCAGGCGTTTCTCATCCACGCCAGCGGCCAGATGTCGGACGTGCCCCTGGGCTTCTACTACGTCGCCGCGATTGTCTGCTTCCTGTTGAGCCTGGAGAAACACGCTCGGGCGCGGCCCACCCTGGCGCTCGCCGGCGTGTTGGCCTCCTTGGCGGCGTGGACCAAGGACGAAGGCATCGCGTTTCTGGTCGTGTTTTTCGGTTGCGCCGCAGCGTTCGAAATCTGGAACGGCCGCCTGCCGGCCCTGTGGCGACGCTTCTCGTGGATGGTGGCAGGCGCCCTGCCCGTGGCGCTCCTGGCGGGCGTGTTCAAACTGTTTCTGATCCCGCACGCGAGTGCCTCCGCCCCGGCGGGTGTGGCCCGCGCCGCCGCCCCATTGTTGACAAGCCGGCGGATCACCAACCTGTTTCTTGGAATCTGGGCCCATTTCGGCGATCGGGGCGACGGCCTCCTCCATTCCGCGTTGGTGCTGACGGTGGCCGTGGCCGCACTCGGGGTTGGTGTGGCGGCCCACCACCGCAGACGGGCTGTCTTCCTCGGCGTCCTGCTGACGGGCCTGTTCGCGGTCTACTGCGCCGCCATCCTGGCAAACCGCGGAATGCTGGGCGGGCGGTGGGTGATGCCGATGGACCGGATGTACTCGCAGCTTTGGCCGTCGGTGGTGTTCCTGGCCTTCTTTGTGGTGCGCTCGTGGGAAACGCCCGCTCCCGCGCCCGCCACTGCGGCTGAGCCACCCGTCGAGGGGAAGAAGAAACGCCGCGCATCGCGGCGTTAGTGCACTGAGGACAGGTAGGGGCATGCCGCTGGCATTCGCAATTTCCCGCCCTGCCGTGCCGAATCGCGGCGTTCTGCGTTAGAGCCCCTCAGACGGTCCCGCTTCCGGGCGCGACTACGAAACCCGATTCACTTTCCGCATTCGAAGCGAAGCGCCATCGCTCCGGCGCTGCGGCGTGGTTCAGCGCGCGGCCCGCCGCCGCAGAATCAGGAGAGCCGCTCCGCCAAGTCCGATCAGCGCAAAGGTCGAGGGCTCCAGTATCTCGCCCGCACTATCAAGAAACACTGAGCCCATCGTGCTGCGCGGCCTCTCCAGGGGACCTACTTCGCGCGCTTCGCCGTGACCTTCTGCGCCGCAGCCTGTCCCCGGCCGAGCGCGTAGTTCCCTCCGCCCACCGGCCCGCCCGTCACTGTGAACTCGATGGCGTCCTCGCCGGACATCACCCCTTTGTAGAAGGTCTTCACAGGCTGGTCGGTCCCGGTCCAAACGTAGAAAGACAGCGTGTCACCTTCCACCACGCCGCCTAAGACCTCCGTGTTCACGGGGCTGCCGGTGCCGGCGTCGGAGCGGGCGGTGATGCTGCCGGTGACTTCGTTGCCCACCTGGTTCAGCACCACGATGGTGGGTGCGCCACCGCGCCCGCCGCGTCCGGCGGTCTCGAGCGCCCACTTGCCGGAGAAGTTCACGCCGAAGGCGGACAGCGCCGAGATTCCCAACAGCGCGCAAAGAATCGTCGCTCTCATGGATCTTCCCCTCTCCTACCTGGCCCTCACGGTCACGATCACGCGCGCGTACCGCGTGAGCGGCGGCTTGCCCGAGTCGGTGACTTCGGCAATTAGATGCATGGTGTCGCCCGGTTTGGCATCCGCCGGGACCACAACCGACGCCAGTCCTTTGTCGGCGTTCTGAATCGCCAGCGTTCCCTTATAGGTTCCCGGATCGCGGTAGTGCCACCAGGAGAAGGCCAGCCGGTCGCCGTCGGGATCGCCCGAGCCGCTCACGTCCAGGGCGACCGTTGCGCCCGGCGCGGCTTCCACATCGGCCGGGCCCGCGAGCACGATGATCGGCGGATGGTTCGCCTCGCGGTATGGCTTCACGCCCCAGTCGGCGCGCGCCGCCCAGTCGTGCTGAAACGCCGTGGCCCAGCGCCAGATGGGCTTATACACGTTGCCGTCGTCCTCGGCGTCCTTCCATACCTCGGTGGCGCCGGGCTTTTCGCGCACGAAACGGCCGCCCCATCCGCCATAGCTCGGGTCTTCGAGGCTGCGGAGTCCCACGTCGATCTGGTGCATGAAGCTGGGCGAATCGCCCTCGCTGCGGAACGCGCCGTTGTTCGGTTCGTAGGCGCCGGCCAGCGGGCCGCGATCGCTGGTGATGTTTCCCTCCAACCAGGGCCGTTCGAACAGCGCCCTGTGCGGGTACGGTATGAGGTTCGCCCAGGCGTAGGCCAGCGCGCCGAACTGGCGGAAGCTGCCGAGTACGGTGAGCTTCGGCCAGTTGGGCTCGATGTATTTCCGGAAGGTGTCGTCCTGGTCCAGGATGATATAGACGATCGCCTTCTTACTGACCATATCCATCTTGCCGGGATGCTGTTTCTGGATCGTGCTGAGCGCCTTGGCAATGGTGTTTGTCCCGCCCCAGGCCTGCAAGTAGACCGGGCCGGGGCGGTCGTCCAGCAGTACGCGCACGATGCGGTCGGCCCCGGGCGTGTCCCGCTCCATCTCGCCCACGTTCGTGATGTTGCCGACGTAAACCTTGCTCCGCAACTCGTCCGGCGATGGGTAGCCCTCGGCGTGCCGCTTCATCGAATCGTAGACCCGCGCGTACTGGCCAAGCTGCGCGTTCACCCATTCGACGCCGCTCCAGGTCTGTCCCAGCCAGTGGAAGCGCGAACTGCTGTTGATCAGCCCCTCCACTTCGAACTCGTTGGAGTACATCAGAAAACGCACCATGGAGCAGCGGTCGTCGATCTCGCCGTCGGTGGTGACGATCACTCGCGGGCGCGCTCGCGGCCCGGCTTGGGGTGGCGCTGGCGCCACGGCAACGCCGCCGCCCGCGGCGGGTTTGGGCTTCACCGGCGCCGGCGCTTGGCCCGGCGCTGCCGCCGCTCCGGCCAGAATCAGCGCCACGGCAAGGACCGCGCCGGGCGGCCGGGCTAGCCGTCGTAGAAGGTCGCTTTCCATCGTTGCGGGCTCCTCGCTAATCTGCGTCCGCATATTTATGCGCCACAGGTTTACTCTGCACGGTCTTTATACCCCGTCCGGTGCGGGGTGTCAAGCCGCGCCGCTCTTCGCATTGAACGTTGGGACCTGGCATGATACAGTGGTATCTGCATTAGGCAGCGTTAATGCATTATTATGCAATCTGATTTCGCCAGACAGGCGAACCTGATCCGCCGGCGGAGCCTCCGGATGGTGTACCGCGCCGGCGTCGGCCACCCCGGCGGCGACTTCTCTTCCGCCGACATCCTGAGCGTATTGTATTTCGGCGTATTGCGCGTCGATCCCTCGGACCCGCGCTCACCGGGCCGCGACCGTTTCATCATGAGCAAGGGCCATTGCTCCGGCGCTCTCTACGCGGCGCTCGCCGCGGCGGGCTTCTTTCCCGTCGAGGAACTGGATACCTACATGCAGCCGCTCTCGCGCCTGAACGGCCACCCGGACCGCAACAAGGTGCCGGGCGTGGAAGCCAACACCGGGCCGCTCGGCCACGGGCTGCCCATCGGCGCGGGCGCGGCGCTGGCCGCCAAGATGGACGGCGCCTCGTGGCGGACCTTTGTGCTGGTGGGCGACGGCGAACTCCAGGAGGGCAGCAACTGGGAGGCCGCCATGATGGCCGCCCACCACGGGTTGGACAACCTCACTGTGATCGTGGACCGCAACCGCCTGCAACAGGGAGACGCCACCGAGAACACGGCCCGGCTGGACCCTCTTGCGGCCAAGTGGCGCGCCTTCGGCTGGGATGTCGTCGAGGTGGACGGCCACGATCACGCAGCCTTGCTGAGGGTGTTTCAGGCGCCTCCCGTCGCGCCGGGCAGGCCCACCTGCGTGATCGCCCACACGCGCAAGGGCAAGGGCGTGTCGTTCATGGAGGACCGCGTGGAATGGCACCATCACGTGCCGTCGCGCGAGGAACTGGAGGCGGCGCTGAAGGAACTGGAGGCGGCCGCACAATGAGCCGGCTCCACGATTGCCGCAAGGCCTTTGCCGAAGCGCTGGAATCGCTGGCCGAGTCCGATCCACGCATCCTGGCGGTCACCAACGACTCGATCGGGTCCTCCAACATCACCGGCTTCCGCAAGCGATATCCCGAGAGGTTCGTCAACGTCGGCATCGCCGAACAGGACCTGATCGGGGTGAGCGCCGGGTTGGCCAACGGGGGCAAGATCCCCTTCGTGTGCGGCGCGGCCTGCTTTCTCACCGCGCGGTCGCTCGAGCAGGTGAAGGTCGACATGGCCTACGGCCGCGCCAACGTCAAGATGTGCGGCATGTCGAGCGGCATGGCTTACGGCCCGCTCGGCCCGACGCACCATTCCATCGAGGACCTGGCCTGGACACGGGTCATCCCCAATCTCACCATCATCGTGCCCGCCGATCCCGAGGAGACCCGCCAGGCCGTGCGGGCGATCGCGGCCATTGACGGCCCGGCGTTTTTGCGTGTGAGCCGCATGCCGGTTCCCGAACTGCACCCGGCGGATTACCGTTTCCGGATCGGGCGTGCGGTCAAACTGCGCGAAGGCCGCGACATCACCCTTATCGCTAACGGCACCATGGTCGCGCGAGCGCTGGAGGCCGCCCGATCGCTCGAAGGCGCGGGCGTGTCGGCTCGCGTTCTGAACATGGCGACCCTCGCGCCGCTCGACGCCGAGGCCATCGTCGCGGCGGCGGAGGAGACCAGCTCCATCGTGACCGTGGAGGAGGCCTCGGTGCACGGAGGCTTGGGCGGCGCGGTGGCGGAAGTTGTCGTGAGCAGCAGGCCGGTTCCCATGCGAATCCTCGGAGTGCCGGGCGTTTTTGCGCCCACCGGCTCTACCGAATGGCTTCTGGAGCACTTTGGCCTGACCGCGGGCGGCATCGCGGCCGCCGCCCTTGAACTGGTGCAAGGGAGAGTTCGTGATGAAGCGAAAGCTGGTCCTGGCCGTTGACCAGGGCACCACAAACACCAAGGTCCTACTTGTCGACGGGGCCGGCGCCGTGGTGGCGCGTGCCTCCCGCCCCCTGGAAATCGCTTTCCCCCAGCCCGGTTGGGTGGAGCAGGCCGCCGGCGCCCTGTGGGAGAGCGTCTCCCAAGCCATCGACGACTGTCTGGCGCAGGCCGGCGGCCCTGAGATCGCCGCCATCGGCGTAACCAACCAGCGCGAGTCGGTCGCAGCCTGGGACCGGAAGACCGGTGAGCCGGTCGCTCCGTGCGCCGTCTGGCAATGCCGCCGTAGCGCCCCGTTTTGCGACGAGCTTCGCCGCCGCGGCCTGGAGCCGCTGCTGCGGGAACGCACGGGCCTCGCCATCGATCCACTGTTCTCCGCGAGCAAAATGCGCTGGATTCTGGACCATACCCCCGGCGGCGCGAAGCGCGCCGAAGCCGGCGAGATTTGCCTGGGGACGGTTGATAGCTGGGTGTTGTTCAATCTCACCGGCGGCGAGGTTCACGCCTGCGACGCCACCAACGCCTCGCGCACACAGTTGTTGAACTTGCGCACTCTGGATTGGGACGAGGAACTGCTCGCCCTCTTCGGAATCCCCCGGCCGGCATTGCCCCGGGTGGGCCGTTCCAGCGAGGCCTTCGGCGAGACGGCCGCCATCGGGCGGCTTGCCGCCGGCGTTCCGATCGCCGCCCTGATTGGCGACTCCCACGCCGCGCTGTTCGGGCACGCGGCCTTCGCGCCGGGTTCGGTGAAGGCCACCTATGGGACCGGATCGTCTCTGATGACCCTGGTCGAACAACCCGTCCTTTCCGGAGGCGGTCTCTCGACCACCGTCGCCTGGTGGCGCGGCGCCGCCGCGGCCTATGCGCTGGAGGGGAACATCACGGCAACCGGCGGCGCCGTCCAGTGGCTGGGAGAGTTTCTGCGGCTTCCCGATCCCGCCCGCGACGCCGCGGAGTTGGCCGCGACAGTCTCCGATACCGGCGGCGTCTACCTTGTGCCGGCCTTCGCCGGGCTGGGGGCGCCGCACTGGGATGCCGGCGCCCGCGGCCTGATCGCGGGGCTGACGCGCGGCTCCACCGCGGCCCAGGTAGCCCGCGCCACCATCGAGTCGATCGCCTTCCAGGTTCGTGACGTCTTCGAAGCCATGCGCCGGGATGTGCCCGTGGACCTGCCGGAGCTGATGGCCGACGGCGGCGCCAGCCGGAACGATTCGCTCATGCAGTTCCAGGCCGATATCCTTGGCCGGCCGGTGGTTCGCAATCTCTCGACGGATCTCTCGGCCATCGGCGCCGCCTGGCTGGCGGGTCTTGCCGTGGGGGTTTGGGGATCCACCGGCGATTTGACGGCGCTTCCGCGGGCCGAAGACCGTTTCGAGCCGCGCATGCCGGCCTCCGAGCGCCAGGCACGATGCGCCGGTTGGGAGGACGCCGTCGCTAGGACGCTGTCACATTCCGCTGCCACCCGGCGGCCCTGAGACCGGAGGACCCATGGCGCGCATCGACGAACTGCGTTTGATGGCCAAGGTGGCGCGGCTCTACCACCAACAGGGCTTCACGCAGGTCGAGATCATGGAGCGGCTCAACATCCACCAGTCCACCGTCTCGCGCGTCCTGAAGCGCGCCGAAAAGGAGGGCATCGTTCGCGTAATTGTCAGCGTGCCTTCCGGGACGCATCCCGAACTCGAAGAGGCGCTCCAGTCCAAGTACCAATTGCAGGACGCCGTGGTGGTGGATTGCGTGGACGACGAGGACCAGATCGTGCGCGACCTTGGCGCGGCGGCCGCCTTCACCCTGGAAAACACGCTGAAGCCGGGCGACGTCATCGGGATCTCCTGCTGGAGCGCCGCCCTGCTGGCCATGGTAGACGCGATGCATCCCTCGCAGCGCGCCGCGGGAACGCGCGTGGTGCAGATCCTCGGCGGCGTCGGCAGCCCCGGCGCCGCCATGCACGCGACCAACGTCACCCGCAGGCTCGCCGGCCTGATTTCCGCCGAGGCGACGCTGTTGCCGGCTCCCGGCGTGGTCGGTTCGGCCGAAACTCGTCGTGTCCTGTTGCGCGACCAGTACGTGCAGGAAGCGCTCGCGCGGTTCCGGTCGGTCACCGTGGCGCTGGTGGGCATCGGCGCGGTCGAGCCGTCGAAGATGCTGGCGGCCAGCGGCAACGTCTTCTCGAACCAGGAACTTCGGCAGTTGACCAGTCAAGGCGCGGTCGGCGACATCTGCCTCCGGTTTTTCGACCAGGCCGGCCAGCCGGTGATCACGCCCTTGAACGACCGGGTCATCAGCATGGAATTGAGCGACCTCCGCCGCGTCCCCAGGGTGATCGGCGTTGCCGGAGGGAAGCGAAAGACGGCGGCGGTGCGCGGCGCGCTCAACGGCAAACTGGTGAACGTTCTCATTACGGACCGCGCCATGGCGGAACGCCTGCTGGCCGGCAAGTCCGAGGCGAAGGGAGCGGGACGGGCGCGATGAGACGATGGTGCTTCGCCGCGGCGTTGTCATTGGCCTGCTTCGCTCTCGCTTCCTGCGTACCTTGGACCGTGCGCCCCATCGGGAGCGGCGCGGAATCGGCCGGGGCGGGCGCGCAGACGCCCGCGGCCTTCGTGGAATCGCTTTGGGACGCCAAGCTCTTGCCGGCGGTGAGAACCGCCGCTGTGGACGCGCGAACGCTGCTCGATGCCCTGGCGGCGTCGCCGGATGCCGCGATAGCGGCCCACGCGCGCCGAGAGGGCTCCGGGCCCGCGTACTTTATCGTGAAGGGCAGCGGCATCGTCCGGAATGTGGATACCAGTTCGCGCGCCGGCCTGGCCCTGGTGGATGTCGCGCCGTTCGACGGGCGCCCCGACATCTCCATCCAGATCGGCCCCGTGCTGCGCGGAGTGTCGTTGCGCGACGCCACCGGGTTGGTGCGCTTTTCCGATTTCGTGAACCAGTTGGAGTATGCCGACGTGGGCAATGAACTGAACGCCCGCGTTCTGAAAAGCGTTCTGGCGCCGATCGATCCTTCGGCCCTCGGAGGCCGGACTGTGACGTTCGCCGGTACGCTTGCTGCGGAGACGTCCGCTGTGCCGCCGCTGCGTGAGCTGGTCCCCGTGGAGCTTTCGGTGGAGGCGCGGCCGTGACGCCGCCGTCCCCGCCCGAGGTTGTGCTGGAGGCGCGGAACGTCTCGGTGCAGTATCCGGGAACGCTGGCGCTCGATGACGTCAGCTTCGCGCTCCGGCGCGGCAGGGTCAGCGCCTTGATCGGGGAGAACGGCGCGGGAAAGTCCACGCTGGTAAACGTGCTGGCAGGCATCCTGCAACCCACCCAGGGACGCCTCCTCCTGAATGGGGCTCCTCTCACCCTCCGGTCGGTGCGGGACGCCGACGCCTGCGGCATCGGCATCATCCACCAGGAACTGAACCTGTGCCCGAACCTTAGCGTCGCCGAGAACATCTTCCTCGGGCGCGAACTCACCGGGCGTGGAGTGCTCGACAAGAAGGGGCAGGAAGAGCGCGCCCGCCAATTGCTCACGCGCCTGGAGCAGCCCATCGATGCCGCGACGCTGGTGGGCGATCTGCCGCTCGGCCGGCAACAAGTCGTCGAGATCGCCAAGGCCCTGAACCGCGACGTCCGCGTGCTGATGATGGACGAGCCCACATCGGCTTTGAGCGCGGGTGAGATCGCCGTGCTGTTCCGCATCATCCGGGACCTGGCGGCGCGCGGCGTCGCCATCGTCTACATCTCCCACCGGCTCGATGAACTGCTTGGCATTGCCGACAGCGTGTCGGTTCTTCGCGACGGGCGGATGGTGGCCGAGTCGCCCGCCTCAGAGGTAGACACCCGCTGGATTGTCGAACAAATGACCGGCCGTCCGGCCGGAGCCCGGGAGGCGGCCGCCGATTCGCCATCTGGCCCGGAGTTGCTTCGCGTCGAAGGACTGTCGCTCACCGGGCGCGGCGGCCGGCGCTTGGTGCGCGATGTTTCATTCACACTTCGCGCCGGTGAGGTGCTGGGCGTCTACGGGCTCATGGGCGCGGGTCGCACAGAGATGCTGGAGTGCCTGATGGGACTGCACGCGGAGGCGGGCGGCGGCATTTGGCTTGACGGCAAGCCGCTCGGCCGCCTGGACGCCGCCGCGCGTATCGCCGTGGGCCTGGCGATGGTCCCCGAATCGCGCCAGGTCAACGGCATTGTTCAGACCCTCAGCGTTCAGGCGAACATGACGCTTTCCAGCCTCGGCAAGCTGTCGCTCGGGCCCTGGCTCGCGCCCGCCGCTGAGCGCGAGGCCGCCACGAAGATGGTAGCCGGCCTCCGCATCAAGGCTCGCCGCCTCGCCATGGAAATCGGCGCGTTGAGCGGCGGGAACCAGCAGAAGGTTGTCATCGCCCGTTGCCTGATGTCCGGGCCGCGCGTCCTGTTGCTTGACGAGCCGACCCGCGGCGTGGACGTCGCCAACAAGCGCGAGATCCACGCCATCGTCCGGCGCCTGGCCCAGGCGGGGATGGGGATCATCCTGGTGTCCTCGGAACTGGACGAGGTGCGTGCTGCGGCCCAACGCATCCTGGTGATGTCGCGAGGCGCGGTTACGGCCGAGTTCGAAGCCTCCCGGGCCAGCGGCGCGGACCTGGCCGTGGCCGCCTCGGCCTCTCCCGAACCCAAGGAGTGCACCGAATGACCCCGGCCGCCGTGCTATTCCGCCTTCGGGCGTTGATCGTCCTCATCGCCCTGGCCTCGATCTTCGCTTGGCTGTCGCCGGCGTTCCTCACGTCCGGCAATCTCACGATCCTGGTGAAGCACGTGGCCATCAACGCCATCCTCGCCTTGGGGATGACGTTCGTGATTCTCAGCGGCGGCATCGACCTTTCGGTGGGCTCGGTGGCCGGGCTGGCCGGGATTGTCGCCGGCGGCCTGTTGAATTCCGGCCTGGTGTTGCACTCGGCCGGAGTGGTGGTCTACTTCCATACCTGGCTCGTGGTCCTCATGGCGCTCATGGCCGGAGCGCTCGTGGGGGCCGCCAACGGTTTCCTGGTCGCCTACCTGCGCGTGGCGCCTTTCATCGTTACCCTGGGCTCGCTCTATGTCGCCCGCGGCGCCGCGCTTCTGATTTCGAACGGCGCCACCTTCCCCGACGTGGCTGGCAAACCGGAGTTGGGAAACACCGGCTTCCTGTCGTTGGGCGCGGGGGCGTTCTGGGGTCTGCCCGTCCCGATCTGGATCATGCTGGCGTTTGCGGCGGCCGGGCTGCTCGTCGCCGAGCGCACGCCGTTCGGCCGCCGCGTTTACGCCGTGGGCGGGAATGAGCGCGCCGCCGAGCTTTCCGGCGTCCGCGTGAAGCGTGTGAAGTTCGCCGTCTATGTGATCTCGGGCTTCTGCGCGGCCACCGTGGGCCTCATCATCGCGTCGCAGCTCGCTTCGGCGCACCCCGCCACGGGCGAGACCTTCGAGCTGAACGCCATCGCCGCGGTCGTGCTCGGCGGCACGTCCCTGATGGGAGGCCGGGGCAGCGTCGGAGGCACCATCATCGGGGCCTTCGTCATCGGCGTGCTGGCCGACGGCTTGATTCTGCTCGGCGTCTCGGAGTTCTGGCAGATTGTGATCAAGGGACTGGTGATCGTGCTGGCCGTCATTCTGGACCAGATGCAGCAGCAGTACTCGCGGCGGGCTGCCGCCGCCATGAGGAGTTGAGATGAACCGTCGAAGGATCGTGGCGCCGCTCGCGGGCCTGGCCTTGCTGGCTGTTTCCGGCTGTGGGGGCCCCGCCGCCCCGAAAAAGAAGCTCATCGCCGTCATCACCCCGTCCCACGACAACCCGTTCTTCAAGGCGGAGGCCGATACCGCAGCGGCCCGGGCCCGGGAACTCGGTTACGAGGCGTCGGTGAACTCGCACGACGACGACGCCCACAAGCAGGACCAGTTGATCGACGTGGCCATCGCCAACAAGGCCGTGGCCATCATCCTGGACAACGCGGGCGCCGACGCTTCCGTCGCCGCGGTACGCAAGGCCAAAGCGGCCGGCATCCCATCGTTCCTGATCGACCGCGAAATCAACGCCACCGGCATCGCCGTCTCGCAAATCGTTTCGAACAACTACCAGGGCGCGGTGCTTGGCGCGCAGGAGTTCGTCCGCCTCCTCGGCGAAAAGGGCAATTACATCGAGCTGGTGGGTCGGGAGTCGGACACCAACGCCGGCGTCCGCACCCGTGGCTACCACGATGTTCTCGACAAGTACGACGCGCTAAGACTCGTCGCCCGGCAGAGCGCCAACTGGAGCCAGACCGAGGCGTTCCAGAAGATGGAGACCATGATCCAGGGCAACCGCAACATCAAGGGCGTCATCGCGGGCAACGACACCATGGCCCTCGGCGCGGCGGCGGCGCTCAAGAACGCCGGCCTGGCTAGCGTGGGCGACGGGGTTTACACCGCAACCCGGGCCCCAATGCCACCAAAAAGGGGGGATGAAAAAAGGCCCCCGGGGTTTCGTTTTTAAAATTTTGGGCGTATGGGGTTTATTTTTTGTTCTACAAAAGTGGTAAA
>CAZVIK010000006.1:24250-47483 GCA_964627045.1 uncultured Solibacteraceae bacterium
GCGGCGGCGCTCAAGAACGCCGGCCTGGCGAGCGTGGTCGTCGTCGGATTCGACGGCAGCCCGGACGCCATTGCCTCCATCAAGGCGGGAGGAATCAAGGCCACCGTGCTCCAACCGGCGGCGGCCATCGCGCGGCTGGCCGTGGACCAGGCGCACCAGTACCTGACCACCGGCTCGACCGGCGCGCCGGAAAAGCAGTCGATCGACTGCGAACTGGTCACGCCGGCCAACGCGGAAGAATACGGCCTATTTGGAAAGAGGTAAAAATCGAAATGGCTGCGATGACGCTGGCAGTGATCGTTGGGAACCGGGACTTCTTCCCGGATCGCCTGGTGACCGAGGCGCGCCAGGACCTGGCGAAGCTCTTTAAGGAGATGTCGATCGAGCCGGTGATCGTATCGGAAACCGATACCAAGCTCGGCTCGGTGGAAACCTGGGCGCACGCTAAGCGCTGCGCCGAGTTGTTCCGCACCAACCGCGACCGGATCGACGGCGTTCTGGTCACGCTGCCGAACTTCGGCGACGAGAAGGGCGTCGCCGATACGCTGAAGCTCTCGGGCCTCGACGTGCCCATCCTGGTTCAGGCGTACCCGGACGACCCCGGCCGTCTTAACGTCGAGCGCCGCCGCGACGGCTTCTGCGGCAAAATCTCGGTCTGCAACAACCTCCGCCAGTACGGCTTCCCCTACACGCTCACGACGCTTCACACCGACGAACTGCTGAGCGATACCTTCCGCGCAGACCTGAAGGAGTTCCTGGGCGTGTGCCGCGTGGTGCGCGGCCTGCGCCGGGCTCGCATCGGCGCGGTGGGCGCGCGCCCCAACGCCTTCAACACTACCCGCTACAGCGAAAAGCTGCTGGAAGCGTCCGGCATTAGCGTCAGCACCATCGACCTGTCCGAGGTCCTCGGCGACGCCGGCCGCATCCCGGACGCCGACATCCGCGTGAAGGCCAAGGTCGATGAGATCCGCGCCTACGCCGATTCCGCGGCCGTGCCGCCCGCGGCGCTCGTGAAGATGGCCAAACTCGCCATCGTGCTCGGAGACTGGATGAGCGCCAACGACATCCACGCCACCGCCCTGCAATGTTGGACCTCGCTCCAGAAGAACTACGGCGTCAACTGCTGCACCGTCATGAGCATGATGAGCGAAAAGCTCTTGCCCAGCGCCTGCGAAGTCGACGTCGCCGGCGCCGTCGCCATGTACGCGCTCCAACTGGCATCGGAGGCTCCCAGCGCCCTGGTCGATTGGAACAACAACTTCGCCAAAGAGCCGGACAAGTGCGTGGTGTTCCACTGCGGCAACTGGGCCAAGAGCTTCGTGCCCGGCGTCAAGATCGCCAACGCTCCGATTCTCGGCTCCACCCTCGGCGTCGAGAACACCTTCGGTGCCATGGACGGACGCGCACCGGCCGGGCCGGTCACCTTCGCCCGCATCAGCACCGATGACGAGATCGGGCTCATCCGCGCCTACACCGCCGAGGGCCGCTTCACCGACGACCCGTTGGACACCTTTGGATCACGCGCCGTCGTGGAAGTCCCCGGACTACAGAAGCTCATGCGGCACATCTGCCGGAACGGCTTCGAGCACCACGTCGCCATGAACGCCTCCCACTGCGCGGGAGTTCTGGCGGAGGCCTTCGAAAACTACCTCGGTTGGGAGACCTACCGGCACGGCGCGGAGTAAGCCGGGCGGTGTGGAGCGGCCACGCGCGGCGGTCAGGATTGCGGCGCTGGCGCCGTGCGTTTTCGCCCGGCGAAATAGGTAAGCAGGAACAGGCCCAGCGCCAGCGCCGCCGCGCCGGCCGCGAAGTGCCAGGCGTGGGCTTTCAGCCAGTCGGTGGAGTGCGCGCCCAACTGCGAGCCGAGCCACGCGAGGCCGATGTAGCGCGGGATGCGCCCCGCCACCACCGATACCAGGAACCACAAAGGGCTCGCACCGAGCGCGCCCGCCGACAGCACGAACATCTTGGTCGGCAGCGGGATCGGCGAGAGCACCGAAATGAACACCGTGATCAGTCCGTACTGCTGAAACCACTCTCGCAGCATGCGTGCCTTGCCAGTCCGGGTCTGCCGGTCCAGGTAGTTCTTGCCACCCTTCCGCGCCAGGTAGAAGAGGAACAGGCAACCCACGGCGGAACCGGTGGTCGCCAGAACCACGGCCAGCGGCGCCGCCTCGGGCTTCACCGCGCTCAACGCGATCAGAAGAGCATCGACGCCCGTGGTCAACGGGACCCCCGCCGAATCCAGCAGGGCAACCAGAAACAGCCCCGGCAATCCCCACGACGCCACGGCTGCGAGCAGTGCTTTCAGGCTAGCCTCCAAAAAAGAAGCGCCGCCGGCTTCCGACCGGCGGCGCCATGGTTGCTACTGTTACACGGCTAGAAGATGAACTTCAACTGGTAGCGGATCACACGCCCGCCACCGTCCATGTAGTACTTGTTCAGGAAGCGTCCCGCGGGCGTCGTGCCGACGTCGCCGCCCAGCGATCCGGGACCCGGCGAAAACGGGCTGATGCTGGCGCTGCCGAACTGCGGATAGTTCCAGATGTTGAAGAACTCGGTCCGGAAGGTGACCTGCATCCCCTCTTTCACCGCCACGGTCTTGAAGAGGTTCATGTTCCAGTTGTTGACACCCGGAACCCGCAGCGTGTTGCGGCCGAGGTTGCCGGTCTTGCCGGGGTTGGCCCCGGATTGAGCCGGCATCTGAATGTACATGGCCGACATCATGTCGATCGGCGCGTTGGCGGCGTCGGGGTTGATGTAGCCGGTCGCGCTCGACGCGCTGTACTGCGCCCTGACTCCCGGCTGGCCATTGGGGTTATACCACGGCCGGTCGTAGTTGCCGCCGATGCCGTCAGCGTCCACGCCGTTGTAGACGTTCATGGGAGCGCCGGTCTCAAACGTGGTGATGCCGCTCACCTGCCAGCCGCCCACAATCCGGCCGAGTACGCCCTGCTGGTTCGTCATGAAAGGCAACTGGTAGGTGTAGCTGATCGACGCGCGGTGCGTGCGGTCGGAGAACGAGATGCCGCGATCCAGCGTCAAGCCGCCGTAAATCGACGGCAGCATCGTGTTTTGCGGCGAGTTGTTGTTGGCGACGCCAAAGACCTCGCTGGCGTTGTCGATCGTCCGGCTCCAGGTGTAAGCAACCTGCATCATCAGGCCCCGGGAAAGCCGGCGGCTGGCCATGGTCTGGAGCGAATGGTAATTGGAATCGCCCCCGTTGGTGCGGGTCAACCGGCTGCCCTGCGTCCGGTCCAACCGAGTGGTAAGGGCGAACAGCGTCGGAGTGACGGCCGGCGAAATGCGCATGGACGAAGGAACCACCGGGTTCATGTCTTCGTTCACGAACAGCCGCGTGCCCTTGGATCCGACGTAAGAGACGTCCGCCACCCAGCCATCCGGCAACTGCCGCTGAATACCGAGACTCCATCGCTGCTGGTAAGGATTCACCAGGTTCCCCGGCATCAGCGTCTGGCTATCAATCGGCAGCGGAGCGCGTGCCACCGTCGGCATCTGCGCAGACCAATTGGCGATACCTCGCACGTTGGAGGCGGTATTCCCGTTTACCAGCGTTGCGATCACGTTTGGCGTCGCGGTCTTTGCGTTAGACGCGATGTTATTGAAGAACGAATCGTAGCCGATCTGATAGCCCGTGCGGATCACCGTCATCTTCTCGCCCAACAACATTCCGAGAAGGCCCGACGTGGCCGAAGGCGACCAGGCGATGCCGACCGTGGGAGACCAGTTGTTCTTGTCCGGGTCAACCTTGGTGGGGTCCATGTAAGGCCCCGTGGCGGTTACCGGGTCCACGTTAAACAACCCGGACCACGATGCCTTGTAGAGCGAGTTCATCGGCGTGCCGAAGTACTCGTAACGGACACCGAGGGTCAGCGTCAGGTCGCGCGTGGCTCTCCAGCGATCCTGGAAGAAATAGGCTTGCCGGGTGTAACGCGGGTAGTAGGCCGCGCTGCCAAAGTCCCTTTGGACGGTGCCCGTGGCTCCGCTGAAATCGTCGACGAAATTGGCGAAGTTCGAATAGCCCGACGTGGTCGCGTAGCCGATTTCGCCGCGCTCGCGAATCGGGGCGAACTGCCGCGCCCGCTGCTGCGTGACGGTCAGCCCCATGCGGAAGCTGTGCGTCCCGCGCACGTGCGAGAGCGTGTCCTGAATCGCGTAGTTGTTGACCGTGCGGCCCTGCGGGAGATTGGTGGCAATGCCGAGCGCCGTCACGCCGCCGCCGATGGTGTAGCGCGGCAGGGTCAGGCCCAACTGCTCCTTCGGGTCCAGCGGGTAGTCCAGGTTGGCCCGGTTGTAGGGGAGACGCAGTTCGTTGGTGGTCGAGGGTGAAAACACGTGCGTCTCGGAAATCACCGCATTCAGCACTGGATAGGAGTAGCTGGTTTCGTACCCAGGGAAGAATGGGGTCAGGGCGATCGGGGTGGTCTGCTTGTCGTAGAACAGCCGTCCCGACAGCATGTCGCCGGGGGCGAGTTGATGATCGATCCGGGCCATGTACTGCCGGTCGGTGAACTTCTGTGAGTACGGCTGAATCGCGGTGCCGAACTCGACCGCCGGCCGCCCTCCGCCCATGGTCACGTTGAACGGCTGGGAGGTCGCCGTGACCGCCCCGGTGACCTGGTTGTACAGATCGACCTGCTTGTTGGTGCCCTTAGGGAAGATCGAATTCAGCGTCGCCCGCCCTGCCGCCGTGAGCGTTACAAGGTTGTTGGTGCTGGTCGAACGCTGCCGCTGGTCGCTGAACGAGCCGAAGAAGAACGTCTTGTTCTGCCGGATCGGTCCGCCCAGCGTGAAGGCCCACCACTGCTCGATTCCGTATGGCGGCTTACCGCGCGCCACGATCTCCGAACTAAGCGACTGCGTGTTGGTGATCGCGTCGTCGTTGGTCACGTCGACCTGATACATGGCCGTGCCGTGGAACTCATTGGTGCCGCTGCGGGTGATCGTGTTCACCACGGCGCCGGCCGCGCGGCCGAACTCGGCGTCGTAATTCGACGTCTGGACCGAAACCTCGGCGACGGCATCGGGATTGGTGACCTGTACAAGTTGTCCGGCCACCGAAACATCGTTGTTTTCGGTGCCGTCAATCAGGAAGTTGTTCGAGCGGCCGCGGGACCCGTTCACCGGGAACGTCCCCACGCCGAACCCGAACCGGTTGGAGCTGACGCCCGGCAGCGTGAGCGCGAACTGCACCGGATCGCGGCTCGAAGAAGGCAGGTCCGCGAAGGTAGCCAGATTGATCGTGGCGCCACGGACGGGCGCCTCCAGTTGCAGAAGCTGCGCCTCGCCGGTTACCTCAACCACCGAGCTGGATTGCCCGATTTCCAGGCGCACGTCGATGGACGCCACCTGGCCGGCCGAAACCGTCAGACTCTGGACCAAATGGGTCCGGAAGCCCGGCGCCGAAACGCTCAGACGGTACTCTCCAAGGTCCACCGCGTCAAAACGGTAGAGACCGGCGTCGTTGGACTTGGTCTCGCGCTTGATTCCGGTCAGCGCGCCCGTGATTTCAACCGTCGCGCCAGGCACTACCGCCGCCTGCGGGTCGGTAACGATTCCGGTAATGGTCGCGCGGCTCGTCTGTGCGGCCGCGAAAACGGGGACCAACACTAGTCCCACTAGCAACAAAGCAATCGTTCGCATAGAGATCTATCCCTCCGGAATCCATCGCGGCGATCCCCCGCTTCACGCGGCAAAGGACCCCCCGGGCCGAGACGGACCAGATTCAAAAAAGTATACCACGCAAGTATCACCCCGTGGCAAGGTGGATATTTCTTAATCGACCACGGGCCGCACCCCCGCCATCTCCAAGAGATTCTTTTCGCTGAGGATAGTGACACCGAGCGAGCGCGCCTTATCGAGTTTGGACCCTGCCTCGGTCCCCACCACCACGTAGTGGGTCTTCCGGCTGACCGAGCCCGTTACCTTCCCTCCCGCGGCTTCGATCATCGCCGTGGCCTGCTCGCGCGACAATGTGGGTAGCGCACCGGTCAGCACGAAGGTCAGGCCCTCCAGCGGCCCGCCAGCCCTCGGCCCGGCATCCTGCTCGAAGCGCAAACCCGCTTCCTTTAGGCGCCGCAACAATTCTTCATTGCGCGGTTCGCGGAAAAACTGGTAGATGCCGCCGGCGACCTTCGGCCCCACCTCTTCGGCCTTTTGCAGGTCCTCCAAACTGGCGCTGGCGACCCGCTCCATGGTCCCAAACGTACGCGCCAGGATAGCCGCCGTGCGCTCCCCAACCGAGGGGATGCCCAGGCCTCCCAGTACCCGGTCCAACCCGTTTTTCTTTGACGCCTCGATATTCGCGACAAGCTTTTCAGCCGACTTCCGCCCCATCCGCTCTAACGGGATCAGATCCTCCGGCTTCAACCGGTAGAGGTCCGCCACGCTTTTCACCAGGCCGCTGTCGACCAGTTGGTCCACCAGTGCTTCGCCCAGCCCGTCAATGTCCATCACCTTGCGCGCTGAAAAGTGCAAGATCGATTCTTTCAGACGTGCGGGGCAGTTCGTGTTGATGCAGCGGCTGGCGGCCTCGCCCTCCGGCCGCACGATGCGGCCCCCGCACACCGGGCACGCCTCCGGCATCCGAAACGGCACGGGCGCGGCGGCCTTTTCGACCACGCGCACCACCTTCGGGATCACGTCCCCACTTCGCTCGATCAAGACGGAATCGCCAATCTCCAGCCCGAGCCGCCCGATCTCGTCTTCGTTGTGAAGCGTGGCGCGCGAAACCGTTACCCCGCCCACCGCCACCGGACGCAGGTGCGCGACCGGCGTCAGCGCACCGGTGCGGCCTACCTGCACTTCGATCTTCTCGACCACCGTCGCCTGCTGCTCGGCCGGGAACTTGAAGGCGATAGCCCAGCGCGGCGACTTTGCCGTCCATCCGAGCGCCCGCTGTTGCGCGACCGAATCCACCTTGGCCACGATGCCATCGGTCTCGTAGGGCAACGTTTCGCGCCGCTGGCCCCAGTCCCGGCAGAATTGCATCAATTCGTCGATGTCCTGGCAGACTTCGTAGTGCGGATTCACTTTGAAACCGAAGCCGCGCAGCCGTTCCAGCGACTTCGACTGCTCCTCGCACACCGGCTCTCCGCCGGCGAGAAAGAAGTAGCCGAAGAAATCCAGCCGCCGCGAGGCCGTGATGCCCGGCTCCAACACCCGAATCGACCCGGCGGCCGCGTTGCGCGGGTTGGCAAAGCGCGGCAGCCCTTCCTGGTCGCGCTCCAGGTTCAGACGCTCGAACGCCCTCCGGTTCAGTAACACCTCGCCGCGCACCTCCAACTCGGCCGGCGCATTCTCGATGCGCAGCGGGAGTGAACGGATGGTCCGCGCGTTTTCGGTGACGTCCTCTCCTTCGATGCCGTCGCCTCGCGTGACGGCCTGCACCAGCCGCCCGTCCCGGTAGTGCGCCGCCATCGACAACCCGTCCAGCTTCAACTCGGCGACGTAGCGGAACGGAGCCCCGGCCAGCAGTTCGCGCACGCGCCGGTCGAAGTCGCGCAACTCGCCCTCGTTGAGGGCGTTGTCCAGGCTGAGCATGGGCGAGCTGTGCCGCACCTTGACGAAGCCCTCGCGCGGCTTGCCGCCCACGCGCTGAGTGGGCGAATCCGGCGTCACCAGGTCGGGCCGCGCCGCTTCCAGTTCGCGCAGCCGCCGCATGAGCGCGTCATACTCGGCGTCGGAAACCTCGGGCTGGTCCAGGACATAGTACAGGTGTTCGTGCCGCTGCAACAGGCGGCGCAGGCGCTCGATCTCCTGCACCACCGCTTTCTCGCCCATTGGCGTCTATTATAATGTTGCCTATTGCCACCTACCGCAACGCCTTTCTGATCTACAACCCGCAGGCTGGCGCTCTGGACCGGGACGGGATCGAGCGCCTCGACCTGGCGCTGGGGGCGATGTGCCGCTCCGGGCATCGCATTAGCGCGGTCGCAACCCACGGTCCGGGCTCGGCCACCGGCATCGCGCGCGACTGCGTGCGCGACGGCGCCGATCTGATCCTCGCCGCAGGCGGCGACGGCACGGTCAACGAGGTCGCCAACGGCGTTGTTCACTCGCAGGTTCCCTTCGGAGTGCTGCCGGCCGGCACGGCCAACATGCTGGCCCACGAGCTAGGCATCGCCGGGCCGATGGAGGCCGTGGCGCGGCGCGTCTCCGAGTGGATTCCCCGCCGCATCTGTGTGGGGTCGCTTGATGCGGACGGCGGCGCCCAGCGTTACTTCCTGATGGTTGCCGGCGTCGGGCTGGACGCGCATATCGTCAGCCAGGTGGACCCCGCGCTCAAGAAGACGGGCGGCAAACTCTCCTATTGGATCGCCGGCATGGGCGAGTTCGTCCGCGAATTGGACGAGTTCGACGTCGAGGCCGGCGGCGTCAACAAGCCGGCCTCGTTTGCCCTCATCAGCCGCGTGCGCAACTACGGCGCCAGCGTCTTGATCACGCGCCACGCCAGCCTGCTCGGCGACGATTTCGCGCTCGCGCTGTTCGAGGGCAGGAATCCTTTCCGCTACATCGGCTACCTCGCGGGCATACTCGCCAACAAGTTGGAGGGCATGGAGGGAGTCACCTTGTTGCACGCCAAGTCGGTCGCCCTGCGGCCCCAAGAGGGGTCTTCGGTGAACGTCGAAGTGGACGGCGAGTTGGCCGGATCGCTGCCGGCCACCGTCGAAATCGTTCCCGACGCGCTGACGCTGCTGATGCCGCCGGAATTCCTGTCGTGGACAACCTGACCCACACGCTGCTGGCCGTCGCCTTGAGCCGGGCGGGGTTGAATCGCCTGTCGCCGCATGCCACGGCGCTCCTGGTAGTCGGCGCCAACGCGCCGGATGTGGACTTGGTGGTGCGACTGCTGCGTCCGTCCTCCGCTATGGCGATTCCCGGCGCCCACTTCCATTCTCTGGTGATGGCTCCGTTGATCGCCGCGGCTGTGACCCTGCTGGTCTGGCTGACCCGGCGTGGCCCGGCGCGATGGGCTCTCGCCTATGCGGTCGCGCTCGCCGGCGTCGCCAGCAACCCCCTGCTCGAACTCGCTGGCTCCCACGGCGTGCGCCTGCTGTGGCCCTTCTCCGGCTGCTGGTTCCGCGGCGACCTGGTCGCCGCCTTCGATCTCTGGATTTGGTTGATTCTCGCCCTCGGCCTGGTGGCGCCCTGGTTCAGCCGCCTGGTGAGCCGGGAGATGGGCGCGAAGCCTTCCTCCGGCCGGGGGACGGCGATCTTCGTCCTGGTCCTCCTTTCCGGCTATCTCGGCGGCCGGTCCCTGCTGCACGCGCGCGCCCTCGCCACGCTCGATTCCCACATGTACCTGGGTGTGATCCCGGCGCGCGTAGCAGCCGTCGCCTCGCCCGTCGATCCGTTCGCCTGGACCGGCCTGGTGGAAGGTGCCACCTTTTATCAGCGGCACGCGGAACTGCACCTCCTCCGCGGGTTCGATCCTTCCAAGGGAACCACGTTCTACAAGCCGGAGGCGGGCCGCGTCCTCGAGCGGGCACGCGAGGCCCCCGAGTTCCGCGCGATCCTCGACTTTGCCGGGTGGCCCGTGTGGCGGGTCTTCACCGAGCCCGAGCCCGAAGGCGCGGTTAGAATCGAGTTGTCCGACTTGCGCTTCGGCCCGCCCGGCGGCTCGCGGTATTCGGTTTCCGCCCTGTTCGATCCTCAGGGCCGCCCCACCGGTGCGCCGGGGCGCCAGTGACTTCAGGAGGTCCCGTGGAATACCCCATGCACATCGGCGGCTGCGCGGTGGTCACCGGGCAGTCGCGCAAGGTGGAACTTCCCTACGACGGAACCGAGGTCGCCACCGTCTACGAGGCGGCCGAGGCGGAGGTGAACGCCGCCGTCGATGCGGCCCACGCCGTGGCGCCGGTGATGCGCGAGATGACGCTGGCCAACCGTGCGGCCATCCTCCGGCGGGCGCACGACTTGGTTCTGGAGCGCGCCGAGCCGCTGGCCCTGGCGCTTTCCAGCGAAAGCGGTAAACCGATCCGTGAGGCCCGCACCGAAGTCGCCCGTGCGGCCCAGACGCTTCTGTTTTCCTCGGAAGAGGCGCACCGGCTTTGCGGCGAAGTGGTCCCCATGGACGCCGCTCCCGCGGGCCAGGGCCACTGGGGCATGACGTTGCGCGAACCGCTCGGCGTCATCGCCGCCATCACGCCGTTCAACTTCCCGCTGAACCTGGCGATGCACAAGATCGGTCCGGCTCTGGCGGCCGGCAACACCGTGGTTCATAAGCCCGCCTCCGCCACTCCTGTCACCGGGCTCATGATGGCGGCGCTGTTTGAGGAATGCGGGCTTCCGGCCGGCGCGTTGAACGTGATCCCCGGCCCGGGCGGGCGCATCGGCGAGTTGCTGGTATCGCATCCGAAGGTCGCCATGATCACCTTCACCGGCAGCCCGGAGGTCGGCTTGCGCATCCGCAGCCTGGCCGGGATGAAGCGCGTTACGCTGGAACTCGGCTCCAACTCGGCGGTCATCGTCGAAGACGACGCGGACCTGGACGCGGCCGCTTCCCGCTGCATCACCGGCAGTTTCGCCAACTCGGGCCAGGTCTGCATCTCGATCCAACGCATCTTCGCGCACCAGCGCATCTACCACGAGTTCCTGGAACGCCTGGTGGCGGGTACCCGCAGCCTCTCGATCGGCCACCCGCACGACCCCTCGACCGACATCAGTTCCCTTGTCTCTACCGGCGAGGCTGAACGTGTGGCAGCCTGGATCGAGGAGGCCACACAAGCCGGCGCCCGCCTGGTCACCGGTGGCGCGCGGCGTCGCGCGACGGTGCAACCGGCCGTCCTGAGCCAGGTTCCCCCCGAAACGCGCCTCTTCTCGAAAGAGGCCTTCGGGCCGGTCGTGGCGGTCAACTCTCACGCCAGTCTGCCCGAGGCCGTCGATCAGGTCAACGCATCGCAATACGGTCTGCAAGCTGGCATCTTCACGCGCGACATCGAGAAGGCCTTTTGGGCTGCGCGAAAGGTCCACGTCGGCGGGTTCCTGATCAACGAAGCGCCTTCCTATCGCCTCGACCACATGCCCTACGGTGGCGTGAAGCTCAGCGGTACCGGGCGCGAAGGCCCGAAGTATGCCGTCGAAGAGATGACCGAGGTCAAACTCGTGGGCTGGCGATAGGCGGCGTCACAGGCGCGCCGTCACGGCCGCCTCTTCGCCCTCCTTGACGTCGACCACCGCCAGCGAGGGCAGGCTCCAGTCGATCTCATCGGCCGTCTGTACATCGAACGATCCCGCCACGCGGTAGCGCCCGGCGGGCAGCCCCTCGAAGACAAACTCGCCGTTCGCGCCGGTCCAGGCGACGGTCTTGTTGAACAGCCGCCACCCCACGGCGGGATCGGCGGCGCGCAGGAACACCAACGCTCCGGCGGCCGGCTGCCCGCTCGGCGCCAGCAGCGAACCCTTCAGGACTCCCGCCTTGGCGCTGACGGTCGCCGTGATCGCCACCGAGCTTCCGGGATTCAATGGCAACTCGCCGGAAACGGCCGGCCGGCCCTGCACCCGCACCTCGACCACAAAGTAGTTGGACGGCGTGGTCACGCGGAACTGCCACTCCCCGGCGCCGAGCGTAGCTGCATCGCCGCAACCGGCGGTCTGCGTGCGCGGATCGTCGGGCGGCGAGGTCCGCGTCAATTGCAGCGACACATCCTTGACGCGAGCGGCGCCTCCCTCCCGGTCCTCGCACAGGAACTGCACCGTGGGCGCCGGTGCGGCGGAGAGAACCACGTCGGCCAGGTCCGATGTGAGCCATAGCCGCGTATGGGCGGCCTGCGGGCGTCCGCCCAGGTTCGACTCGGCCATCAGGTGGACCTCGCCCGGGGTGAGTTCCTCGAAGCGGAAATGTCCGGTGTTGTCCACCGGAGCGACTTGCCTCCCCATGTCCGAGTACAGCGCCACGGCGCCGGCGCCCGGGAAGTCCACCCTGCCGCTGAGCTTCAGCAACGTGCCGGCGGCCGGCCGGATGGAGACGCCGCCGCTGTCCTCGTCCAACCGCACATCCACCGCCGTGGAACCATCGACGGCCGTGGTGTCGCCGTAGAACGTCGGCAGCAGGCCGGTGTCGTCCTCCAGTTGTTTAGGCCCGGTGCGGATGCGGTATCGTCCCGGCTCCAGCCCGGCGATCCGGAACGCTCCCCGGTCGTCGCTCGCGCCGCGCCCGGCCAGGCGTAGCGGCTTGGCGTCGCGATAGGCGAACACCGGAATGTCCGGGAGCCCGAGCCCGTTCTCGTCGGTCACCGTCCCGCTTACCGCCCCCAATCGCTGCAGCCTCACTTCCACGCGAACGGCCGCGTCGCCCTCCAGAACGATGGGGGTGCCGGGGCCGTTCCAGCGCCTCTGCCCGTAGCGGACGGTCGCGTAGCCGCGTTTCTCGGCCGTCAGCAGCACCGCCGCCCCCCGGGCCGTGCGATGCGAGAAATACCCCCGCGAGTCGGTGAACACAAGCCGGTTGGAAGTGCCCTGCAACGCACCGGCCTGCGCTTCGGGAGTCTGGAGCGTGATTCGGGCGCGCGCCACGGGCCGGCCGGACTGATGCTCGACGACGAACCCCTCCAGCACGGCCGCGCCGGCCGCCTGTGCCGCCAGAAGCGCCAAGACCCACCACCGCCATCGACCGGCCACGCCCGATTTTCCCAACTCCACGCGGCCCGCGGCAAGGCTGGCGCCGGGTGCGCGTCCGGAGAGGCCGTGACGTAATAGCGCAGTAAGTTGGAGCCCGGCTGTTAGTGGCCTCTTCCCAAGTTATGGGAGCTGTTGTATGATTTACTCCATGCGGTGTGACAAAGTCGCGGCCTTCGTGCTCGGCTTGGCTGTACCGCTGCTCGCCCAAACGGCGGCCACCCCCGAACGCCAGGTTTCCGGGGTCGTTTTGGACGCCGTTTCCGGGGTGCCCATTCGGCGGGCCTATGTCCAGTTGTCCTCCCTTCCAGGACTGGAAGGCGTCCTGGTAGCGCCGTCGGGGGTGCCCGAGCTTGGGACGGGGGCGCGGCCGGTCGCTGGCCCAAATAGGGAGGTCTCGGCCTACACCGACGACTCGGGCCGCTTCGACTTCGGCAGGATTCCGGCCGGCGCCGTCAACCTTCGGATCGCCCGGCAGGGATACACCGCGGAAATGGGGGTCGCCGCCTTCGACCGCCTCTTGTCCGTATCGGAGGACTCCAGGGACCTCGTCATCAAGTTGGTTCCGCTGGGCGCCATCGAAGGCCGAGTCCTGGACGCCAACGGCGAGCCTTTGGCCGGCCTCGAGGTGCAGGCTCTAACGATGGAGATTTTCCAGGGACGTCGCGAAGCCCGCGTTGTGTCCCGCAAGACCACCGACGACCGCGGCGAATACCGTTTGTGGCATCTGGCCCAAGGTCGCTACTTGTTGCGCGTGGCGCAAGCCAACCGCACCATCCACGCGTTTTACGAGCCCGCTTCGCGGACAGAGGAGGACCTCGCTCCGGCGTCGGTTTACTACCCGAACGCGCCCGGCCAGGCGAGCGCCCAAGTCTTGCGGCTCGCTCCGGGCGTCGAGGAGCGCGCGGATTTCACCCTGGTTCGGCAGCGGGTATATCGGATCCGCGGGACGGTGCCGAACTACCCGCGGGGGACTCCGGGCACCATCCGCCTGCTGTCGGGCGACGACGATGCCGGTTGCATCGCCATGCTGAACCCCGCGTCGGGGTCTTTTGAAGTCGGCATGGTCCCGCCCGGCTCCTACACGCTTCGGATTACGACGAGCAACTCCGCGGCTCCGGGCGTCGCCGAGGCGCCTGTCACCGTGGGCGGGCGGGACGTGAATGGCCTGGCCATGCAACTCGGTTACGGCGTGGACGTCGGCGGCGTCATCCGTTTCGCCGGCGGGGTCGCTCCGCCCGAGCGCGGGAGTCTCATAATCCAGGCCGAGCCGTCTTCGCGCACCCGGGTCCCCGGTGCGTCGCAGGTCCTTTCAGTGAGCCTGAGCGGAGAAGGCGCGTTCGCCCTCAAGGGTTTGCTTCCGGGAACCTACGCGATTCGCCTTTACTTGCCGGCCGGTTTTTATGCGGCTTCCATCACCTCCGGCCAAACGGACGTCTTGTCCAAAGGGTTGACGGTGGGTTCGGCGAGCCCGGAGCCGTTGACGATTGAAGTTGCCGCCGGCACGGCCCGGATTGAGGGGACCGTCACGGGCCTCCCGGAGGGGAAAAATGGCATGCTGGCCGTGGTACGCCCGGGAGTGTTTCTCGGCTCGCCGGACCTCATCTCTACCAAGGCGGATGGCAAGTTCACGCTCCCGGGCCTCGCCCCCGGCCACGTCGTGCTATTCGCGTGGGTCCTGCCCGGCGAGATCGAGTACGCGAATCCGGACCTTGCGGACCGCGGCGTTTCCCTCAATCTTCAGAACGGTGCCGCCGAGCGGGTCGAAATCGCGGTGCGCCACGCCGAGGAGTACTGATGGGGACTCTGCTCGCGCTGGTGCTTCTGTCGCAAGCCCCCGCCACTTACACCATCGGTGGAACGGTGGTTCACTCGGTCTCGGGCGCGACGCTGGACCGTGTCCGAGTCGTGTTGGCGTCCACAAGACAGCCGGGGACCCAACGGGCCGGTACCACGGGTCCCGACGGGCGGTTCCGTTTCGAGGGCCTCGCTCCGGGCAAGTATTCGCTGAGCGCCCAGCGGCAGGGCTTCGCGCCGCAGGCATACGGACAACGCTACCTGAGTGCCCCAACCTCAACCGCCGTGGTTGCGGGCGATGGCGAGGATACTGAAGACCTCGTTTTTCGCTTGATGCCAGGGGCGGCGTTGGAAGGCCATATCACCGATTCCAGCGGCGACCCTGTGATAAACGCCCTGGTTACCGTGTTCCGGGTTTCTGGCGCCGGTCCACGCAGGCGCTATGTGGGGCCCATTTACGGCTACACGGACGACCGGGGCCGATACCGGATCCACTCTCTCCCATCCGGCCGTTTCCTGGTCGCAGTGACCGCCCAATCGTGGGGCTCAAATTACCGTTCCGGTGCCGATCAGACCACCTACCCTGTGGCCTTTTACCCCGGGGGCGCGTCGGTGGAGGGGGCGGCGCTGCTTCGGTTGAATCCCGGTCAGGAAGCGCGCGCCGACATGATCGTGTCCCCTGTGGCCGCTTGCCGCGTCACCGGCATTCTGGAAGGCGCCGGGCCACGGCAGGTGAAACGGGCCGTGCTTACCGTCCCATTCACGGATGACGGCATCAACACGTATGGCAACGAAGTGCCGCTCCGCCAGGAAGGCCGGGTCGCCGAGAAGACGCTCGCCTTCTCTGGCGTTCCCGCTGGCCACTACTACCTCACGGTGTTGGACGAAGACGGGCTACCGATGGTACGGGAGGCCGTGGACGTGGCGCCTCCGGAGACCGTCCTTAGAGTCACCGCGGTGGGTCCGCCCGAAGTCGTGGCGACCGTACACATTCTCGGGACAGCCCCCTCGGCTGGAAAGTCTGCGATCCTCTCGCTTCGCCCTTTGAACGGGGCGCTGTCGCCCAATTGGCCGGTGACCAGCGGTTCCGCGGTCAGCGTCCCGCGAGTGACTCCCGGCCGATACGAGGTCGTGGTCACCGGACAGCGGCCTTACGCTGTCGTCTCAGTGAAGGTTGGTGACGTTGAGTCCGCAGCGGGCATCATTGATGTCCCCGATTCGGGAAGGGTTGAACTGACCGTCGTGGCCGACGCCTCCGCCGCGGAGATCGCCGGCCGGATCGTGCGTGAGGGCAAGCCACAGGCCGCCGCGATCGCACTTCTGGTTCCCCGAGACCGGCTGGATCGTGTCGCCGCCTACCGTTTCGACCAGAGCGACAGCGATGGCACGTTCACTTGGAGCGGTGTCGCCGAAGGCGAATACCTGATGTTCGCTTTCGAGGAAGGTGAGGTCGAAGACTACCTCGACGAATCCTCCATCCGGCCGCTGCTGCCTCGGGGAAAGCCGTTGAGTGTTGATAGCCGAAGTTCGCGATCCGTCGAATTGGACCTCAAGCCCAATCCGCCGGAACCGTAACGGCGCTCCGTACCGTCCGGCGCTGCCTGATATGATGGCCGTTTGCGGGGAGGCTGGCAATGAGCGAAGAGAAGTTCCGTCCCTATGTTCCCGAAAGCATGTCGATGTCCGAGTTCACGGTTCGCGCCGTCGTCCTCGGCCTTGTCATGACCGTTGTCCTTGGCGCGGCCAACGCCTATCTCGGCCTTCGAGCCGGCATGACCATCGCGGCCACCTACCCGGCGGCGGTCATCAGCATGGCCGTGCTCCGGCTCTTCCGTGGATCCATCCTCGAAGAGAACATCGCTCGGACGGTGGGCTCCATCGGCGAATCCGTCGCGGCCGGTGCCATCTTCACCATCCCGGCCTTCGTCATTGCCAAAGCTTGGCCGTCGTTCGATTTCGAACACGCCTACTGGAAATCCACCGCACTCATGGCGGTGGGCGGCGTGCTCGGCATCCTCTTCGTCACCCTGTTGCGCCGAGTCATGGTGGAGGATCGCGACCTGCCCTTCCCCGAGTCGATGGCCGCCGCCGAAATCCACAAGGCGGGCCAGCGTGGCAGCAAGGCGGCGGTCATCCTGTTTTCCAACATGGCTGTGGGCGCGGGCGTCTACCTGCTCGGCGTCTTCCAGTTGTTCGCCGCCAGCAAGGAGTTCTTTATCCGCATCGGCGAGATGGGACGCAGCGTTGTGCGCCTGGGCAGCGCGGATACCGCTACGGGCGTAAACGTCGGCGGCGTCACCATGGCCTCGGCGCCGGCTATCAGCCCGGCGTATCTGGGCGTCGGCTATATTATCGGCCCGAAACTGGCGGCGCTGAACTTTTCGGGCGGCGTGGTGGCCTGGGGCTTGCTGGTTCCGCTGTTCATGTATTTCCTCGGCCCGCAACTGCAATCCACCCTTCCGCCGGGCGCCGACACCGAAAGCTGGGCCGGCCTGGCGACGAACATCTGGCGGTTCATCGTGCGGCCCATTGCCGTCGGCGGAATGCTGGTGGGCGCCAGTTACACGCTCTTTAAGATGCGCAAGAGCCTCGCCATCGGCATGAAGCGCGCCGTCGGCGACCTCAAGAAGGCCGGCGGGCAAACCCAATCCACCGCGCGCGGCGACCGCGACCTCGGCGCCAAGACCGTGTTCGGCGGCTTGGCCGTCACGCTGGTCTGCATGGTTCTGCTCTACACCTACTTCTCAGGGACGCTGCCGGGCGGCCTGGTGGCAGCGCTGGTGATGATCGTGCTCGGGTTCTTCTTCGCGGCCGTTTCGGGAAACCTGGTGGGCATGATCGGTTCGTCCAACAACCCGATCTCCGGGCTGACGCTTTCGACCGTGATCGTCGCGGCGCTGTTGATGGTAACCATCGGCGTCTCCGGTATCAGCGGCGTGGCGGCGGTACTCGGCGTGGCGGCCGTGGTCTGCGTCAGTTCGGCCGTCGCGGGCGAAATGCTGCAAGACCTGAAGGTCGGCCACATCCTCGGCGGCACGCCGCGCAGCATGCAGATCGGCGATTTCCTGGGCGTGTTCGCCGCCAGCGCCTTGCTCTACTTCCCGCTGCTGGTGCTCCACCAGGGCAACATCAATGCCGGCGGAACCGGCTTCGGCGACAAGGAGCTTTCCGCTCCGCAGGCCGGCCTGATGGCGTCGCTGTCGCAGGGGATCGTGGGCGGCAGCATGCCCTGGCCCCTGGTGGTGGTCGGCATTTTCATGGGGATCTCGCTGATCATGGTGCAGGTGCGCAGCCCCATGCTGTTTTCGGTGGGCATGTATCTGCCGCTGGAGACCACCTTCGCCATCTTCGTCGGCGGCGTGATCCGCTGGATCACCGACAGCCGCCGCGACGCCAAGGGCTTCAACGACGCGCAGAAGGCGCGGATCGAAAATGCCGGCGTTCTGACGGCTTCCGGGTTGATCGCCGGCGAAGCGCTAGCCGGGCTTCTGGTGGCGACATTCCGCTTCTTCGAGTGGCCGCTGCCGGTGATCTTCCAGCACCCCTCCATCTGGTCCGGCTTCGTCGTGCTGGTGTTGCTGGCCGTTTTGATGGTGCGGTTGCCGCTGTCCAACGCGGGAAGCCCCGATGAGCCGGCGCCGCCGACGGCCATCATGTAGTACGCCCGGATGCCGTTTCTTCGCCGCATCTCGCACGCGGGGCCGGCTGTTGTGGGGCTGGCCGCCGTGCTGCTCGCCTTCGCCTGGCAGTGGCTGACGGTCCGCTACACCTACCAAGGCAACTGGACGGGTCTGTTCTGCACGGGAGCCGCGCAGCGCATCCCGCCGCGCACCCTGCTGCCGGAAAACGTCCACGCCGAGCCCAATAGCGCCGGCTTCGACGGCCAGTTCTACCACTACATCGCGCACGACCCGCTCTTGAAGACCGGACTCGCGAGTTACGTCGATTCACCGCGCCTGCGTTACCGCCGCATCCTGATTCCCGGCTTGGCCTATCTGTTTGCAGCGGGCCGCCAACAGGCCATCGACCCTGCTTACTTCGCCGTCGTGCTCGCCTTCGTCTTCCTGGGCGCCTGGTGGCTCAGCCGGTTCGCCGTGCGGGGTGGGCGTCACCCCGCGTGGGGACTGCTGTTCCTCCTGATTCCCGCGACGCTGGCGGGGATCGACAGGATGGTGGTGGATATCGCCTTGCTCGCCTTGTGGGCGGGCTACGCGGTGTATGCCTCCGAGGAGCGCCGCGCGCCGGTATTTGTGCTTCTCGCCCTGGCGCCGCTGGCGCGGGAAACCGGTTTCGCCATGATCGCCATCCACGGTCTGTGGGCGCTGTGGCACCGCCAGTTCCGTTTGGCGATGGCCTCCTGCGCTGCGGCCCTGCCCTGCCTTGCCTGGTACGCCTACCTCTACCGCTCGATCGGCCCCGACGCCAACCAGTGGGTAGCCTTGTCGCCGAGCGGACTACTCGACGCCTTGATTCACCCCTATCCTTATCCTTGGAGCGCGGCGGTGAACGCGATGGTGACCGGACTCGACTATCTGTCGGCCGCGGGCGCGGTGGCGGGCGTCGCGTTACTGTTGCGGCTTCGCGGCCTGCGCTCGGGCGCGCCGGTGCCTTTGGCGGCCGCAGTGCAAGGCGCGCTCGGCGCATTCCTGGTTTTGTCGGGCTCGCGCGACCTCTGGGTCCACGTCTACGGATACGCGCGAGTGATGTCGCCGGTCTTCCTGCTTCTTCTGCTGTCCGCGCTGGCGGGCCGCGGTTGGGTCAACCTGGTCCCGTTCGCGATGGTGTTGCCGAGAATGGCCATCGAGTTCAGCGGCGACTCCTGGCGCATCGTGCGAGGCCTCTTCACGGAGATCGTCCGATGAGTTCCTCGACGAGCCGGGCTCTGGCGTTCGCGCTGCTTTCGGTCGTGCTGGTCTTCTCCTGGCAGGCGCTCACGGTGCACCTCAATTACGGCGGCAACTGGACGGCGCTGTTCTGCACGGGGGACCAACTGAAAGTCCCGCCGGAGCTGGATTCCGAAGGGATCTACCGTTTTCCGGACGCCATCGGTTACGACGGCCAGTTCTATCACTACCAGGCGCACGACCCGTTCCTCCGTCGCGGGTTCGCCGCCTATCAGGACGCCCCCCGCCTGCGTTACCGCCGCATGCTGGTGCCCATCGCCGCGTATCTTCTGGCCTTCGGTCAGGACCGCTTCATCGACACGGCGTTGCTCGCGGTCATTTGGATCACGGTGTTCTTCGGCGTCTATTGGAGTGGCCGCTGGGCCGCGCTCGACGGCTGGCATCCTGCCTGGGGCCTGGCGTTCTTGCTGGTTCCCGCCACCATCGTGGCCATTGACCGGACCATCGTCGATGCCACGCTGGCCGCACTGTGCGTGGGCCTGGCGCTCTATGCGCGCCGTGGTTCGGCCTGGAAGATCTACGCCATTCTGGCTCTCGCCGCGCTCACCCGGGAAACGGGTTGGCTGCTGGCCGCGGGCTACGGCCTCTACCTGATTTCGCGGCGCGCGTCGTGGAAGGCCGCCGCGTTCGCCACCAGCGTGGCGCCGTCCTTGTTGTGGACGTCATGGGTCACGCCCCGTACGAAAGGGGACATCGGAACATTGACCCCGAAGATGATCTGGGGGGCGCTCAAGCATCCTCAATGCCTCGTCCCCGGCGAGTACCGCCTGCCACAGCCGCAGGCAGGGGCGATGCACGCCCTGGACTACCTGATGGTGGCCGGTTCGCTTCTGGCCATCGTCCTGGCGCTATGGTCGGTTTGGAAGAAGCCCCGCCACGCCGAGTCCTTCGCGGCGCTCGGGTTCGCCGGACTTATGGTGGTGACCGTTTTCCTGGTGACGCAGCACGACCCGTTCACCTGGGCGCGGCTGAGTTCCCCGCTGCTGGCGCTGTTGGCGCTGCACGGCGCACGGCGTCGCCAGTTCATCTTTTTTGTGCCGCTGCTGCTGGTGGCACTTAGGACGTCGGTCCAGTTGGCCCCGCAGCTCCTAGGAATCCTGCGCGGCATCGCGCTGGGGTGATTGCAGCCAGACCGTGCGCTGGGGAAACGGGATCTCGATCCCCATCGCATCCAGCCGCCGCTTGAGTCTCCGGTTCATCTCGCGCCCCACCTTCCACTGCTGGCCGGGCAGCGTCTTCACGCGGGCCTTGATGATGACGCTCGAGTCGGCGAACCGGTCCACACCCGCCACCTCCATCGGCTCCAGCATCAACGGGGCGAACTCCGGCTCCGCGCGCAGCCCGTCGGCCGCGTCCCGCATCGCCTCGACCACGCGGTCGGTGTCCTCTTTGTAGGCGACGCCGAGGTCGAACACGTAGTAGGAGTACTCGCGCGTCAGATTCGCGAGCGTCTGGATGGCGCCGTTGGGGAAGATGTGCACCGCCCCGTCGAATCCGCGCAGGACCGTGGTGCGGAGGTTGATCTCCTCCACCACGCCGCCCTCGCCGTTGATGCGCACGACGTCGTTCAGCCGGATCTGGTTTTCGATCAGCAGGAACAGCCCGGAGATCACGTCGCGCACCAGATTCTGCGCCCCGAAGCCCACCGCCAGCCCGACCACGCCCGCGCCGGCGAGAATCGGCGCGATATCGAAACCCGCCTCCCGCAGCGACATGACCAGGGCCAGCGCGTAGATTCCCACCGTGGCCGTCTTGCGGAAGATGCCGCCAATCGTCGCGGCCCGCTTCTCGATCTCGACCGCTTGCCCGCCGTCGTGCCGCTGCATGAGCGCCACCACGCGCGCCCGCAGGCCGGGGACCGAGCGGTTCACCAGGCGCGCCAGCAGAAACGCCCCCAGCAGGATCAGGACGATGCGGAAGGCGTGCTGCGCCGCCACGTACAGCGTCTCCATCCCCATCTCCGCCAACCCGCGCATGGTTTCAGAGTACCAACATGCAGTCGCCGTAGGAGTAGAAGCGATAGCCCGCCTCCACCGCGTGCCGGTAGGCCGCCAGCACGAAATCCGTGCCCGCCAGAGCGCAGACCAACACGAGAAGGCTGCTCTGCGGCAGGTGGAAATTGGTGAGCATCGCGCCGGTGGCGCGGAACTCGAAACCCGGATAGATGAACAGGTCGGTGTCGCCCTCGGCCCCCACCAGCCCGCCGCGCCGCGCCAGGGTTTCCAGCGTTCTCACCGACGTCGTGCCCACCGCCACCAGCCTCCGCGCCGCTCTCATCTTCGCGGCCTCGGCCTCCGGTACGCGGAACCACTCGGCGTGCAGGCGGTGCTCCTCGATCACAGCGCAGTGGATCGGCTGGAACGTCCCCAGGCCCACGTGCAGGGTGACACGGGCCACCTCGGCGCCGGCCGCGCGGCACTCGCCGAGCACCTCCGGCGTGAAGTGCAATCCCGCCGTGGGCGCGGCCACCGATCCGGTCTGGGCCGCGAACACCGTCTGGTAACGCGCGCGGTCTGCCGGTGTGTCGGGCCGCCGGATGTAAGGGGGCAGCGGTACGTGGCCCGCTTCCTCCAGCCGCTCGAACACCTCGCCGCTGCAATCCAGCCGGACGGTCCGCTCGCCGTATTCGCCGCGGGCCACGATTTCGGCCGACAGTGTTTCGCCGAAGCGGACCCGCTCGCCGACGCGCATTTTTCGGCCCGGGTGGACCAGCGCCGTCCATGTCTTCCGGTCCTCGGAGACCGGCCGCAGCAAAAACACCTCCACGGTGGCGCTCAGGTGCTCGCGCCGCGTGGGGTTGTTCTTCCCGATGGGTGACGCGCCGGCGCCGCTGCGATGACCCAGCAGCCGCGAGGGGAACACGCGCGACTCGTTGAGCACCAGGCAGTCGCCGGGCGCCAGGAACTGCGGAAGCTCCCGGAATCGCCGGTCCTCCCATCGGCCTTCGCGCCGGTGGAGCACCAGCATGCGTGACGCCGCGCGGTCCTCGAGCGGCTCCTGTGCGATCCGGTCTTCCGGCAAGTGATAATCGAAGTCTGAGACAAGCATGACCCGCGACAGTCAGGATACCAGTCCGCGCATCCTGGGCATCGAAACTTCGTGCGACGAGACCGCCGCCGCCGTGGTGGAAGCCGGCCGCCGTGTGCTGTCTTCGGTGGTGGCCTCGCAGATCGATACGCACGGCAAATACGGCGGCGTGGTGCCGGAACTGGCGTCTCGCGAGCACCTGCGCGCGATTCCGCCGGTGGTCGCCGCGGCGCTCGAACGGGCCGCCTGCGGCTACCAAGACCTGTCTGCTGTCGCTGTGACGTACGGCCCCGGCCTGGTCGGTGCGCTGCTGACCGGCCTCACCTACGCCAAGGCGCTGGCGTTCGCGCGCGGGCTCCCCCTGATTGCGGTCAATCATATCGAAGGGCACATCCATGCCGTCATCCTGGAAGCCGCCGGGCGCGGCGAGCCGGTGGAATACCCCGCCCTTGCGTTGGTGGTGAGCGGCGGCCACACGCACCTGTTCCGCGTCGAAGAAGGATTCCGCTACAGCCTGCTGGGCAGGACCCGGGACGATGCGGCCGGGGAAGCGTTCGACAAGGTGGCCAAGTTGCTCGGGTTCGGATATCCCGGCGGTCCCATCATCGACCGTCTGGCCCCGCACGGCGATCCCAAAGCGGTCCGTCTTCCCTTGGCGCACATGAAGGGCAACGCGCTCGATTTCAGCTTCAGCGGCTTGAAGACGGCGGTTCTGCGCTGGACCCAGCAACGGGACATGCGGGTCGAGGTGGAAGCGCGCCGCGCCTTGTTGCGGGCCAACCCCCGGCCCTCCAACGAAGAGTGGCTGCGCGCGACGCCGCAAACAACGCTCAACCTGTTGGCGTCGTTTCAACGCACGGTCATCG
>CAZVIK010000007.1:0-13204 GCA_964627045.1 uncultured Solibacteraceae bacterium
GGGGGGGGGGGGGGTTCGGGGGGGGGGGGGGCCAATTGCCCCCAATGAATGGCCGGTAATTTGGGGGGCCCGTTTTGGTTTGCAGCGTGCCGTTTGAGAGACAACTCGAAGCGATGGAGGGAACCAGACCATGGCCCATTCCGTAGAGCAGTGGTCGCCGGCGCCGGCGACTCCCTTCCTTGCCGACGTGATCGTGGCGGTGCTGCCTGTGCTGCCGCCGTATCAGATGGAACTCACGCCGGAGCAGCGTCCTGAGCAGGTGACGGCGGATCGCTGGACACCCTCGGAAGCCGCGAACCAAGTCTCCGCGCTGTTCCCGAAGTAGCTCGCAGATGGAGTTCATTGGCAACATCCCCGTGCCGGAGATCATTCCTGTCGGCACCTTCCCCATAGTGCCCGATTACCCATTCGGGCGGGCCCACGATCCGCAGGTGATCGTCCACCAGTTCGGGAGCGGTGACGCCAAGATCGAGCAACGCTTCTTCCTGGGGGACGGCGCCAAGCGGTTCACGGTCCGCAAGGCAGCCATGCGCAAGTCCGAGCGCGAGGCTCTGCGCGACTTCTGGGAGGCACGCCGCGGCCCGTACGGGGCGTTCACCTATGACGCGCCCGACGAGGGCGGCGCGGGGACCACGCCGTTCATCTGCCGGTTCGCCAACGAGCCGCTGTCGTGGCAGATGATCAGCGATAGGGCCTCCTCGGTGGGAGTGACCCTGATCGAGATCCCGGACACGTCCCCGAGCTACCCGCTCAACGAGACGCTCAACCGCTTCCCCAGCGCCTGGCTCGCCGGCAATCTCCTCACGCAGGTCCAGCAGCTCATCCCGCTGGTCAAGATCCAGCCGCTCGAGCCCGGCTATCCCCTCATCTACCTCTCCGACCGGCGATGCACGATTGGCTTCGTCGGCGGCCAGTTGTACCTCGCACGCCTTCTGGATTTCGATGGCATATCGCAGACCCTGGGCAACGCGGCCGACGAGGCACGGTTCACCTTCGGGAATGCCGATCGCGTCATGCGCGACCTGGCGAATGACGTGGACCTGTTCCGCGCCGCGATCGAGTTCAGCCTGTTCCACGTTGCGACCGGCATCAAGCTGGACCTCTGGAAGGGCGACATCGTCGACTGGAGCGCCGACTCCGGGCCCGAATTCCACGTGACGGCGGCGGACGGCCTGTACGAACTGAACTTGCCCTACCCGACGCGGACCGCCACCCGAAGTTGCTGGAAGACCTTCAATGACCCGCACGCCTGCCCGTTCTCGGCGCGCGGTGCCATGGATCTTGTGCACTTCCCGTCGGCCACAAGCGGCTCCTGCGACAAGGGTTACGAGACACCCAATGGCTGCCTGGCCCACGGCATGAAGCGTTACTACGGTGGCATCCTCCTGGAGCCGGAGGGCGTCCGGGTCAAGGATAACTCCACGGGCGTGTGGGGCTTCAGGCGATCCGCGATCACGAGCGTGTCGCTGCAGTCTGAAACCATCTGCGACCAGGTCATTCCGGAGGTCTACACCGATACCAAGATCCCCGTGAACTCGAAGCTCGCTTCGGGCCGCGACGAGAGCGACTTCTACGAGGCGCTGGGCGTCGTGTGCGAGGGCCCCATCACTTTCGGGACCGGGCACAGGCTGGACGGCCAGTACCACCACGGCTATCCGGGCTGGCTCGGGCTGCGCCAGGCTCCTGGAGGAGATCCCGCCGGCGCCGAGGATTGGTTCTCGCTCGATTGGGTCGGAGACGCGCGGGACGGAGACTGGCGGCGCGTCTTCAACGGCTATTCGACCTTCAAGGACAACTTCGCGGCCGGCACGGCGTTCCTGGTGATCCGCCGGTCGGACGAGAAGGGCCTCCAACTGTCGCGGCCGGACGAGCATTCGATGGAGGCGGTGATCCTGCAGGGCCTGCGCGGCTGGATCTGGACCTCGCAGGGGTCGCGGTACACAGGCGTGTTGACGAACCCCATCTGGATCGTCATCAACATGCTCCTGCGTGCCCGCGGCCTGAGGTTTGCCGACATCGAGACGTGCGAGCGGTATTTCGACGTGGATGCCGCGATTGAGGCCGCGGCGATTTGCGACCTACAGGTGGCGCCCTTCGTTCCGAGGACCCAGCGCGTCTGGGTCGAGGATGTGCCGGGCCACTACGACGAGGGTACGGGCGAGTGGGTGGAAGCAGAGGGCCACTGGGAGGATCAGCAGGTTACACAGGAGACGCAGTTCAAGTTCCGCGGTGTGCTCCAGGAACAGAAGCCGCTCCGCGACTGGATACAGGAAGTGCTCATGAACTGCTTGGCCGATTACACCTTCGCCTTCGGGAAGCTGAAGCCCTCGGTACGCGTGAATTCGTCGGTGCGCGAGGCGTTTACGCTCGGTAACATCCTGTTCCAGAGCCTCGAGCTCTCCCCGTTGAGGCCGAGCTTCAACCATTTGACGGCCAACTTCGCGGATGAGGAGTTCGACTTTGCGAACAATGCCGTCTCCCTGTACGACATCGACCATGCCAAGCTCGTCGGCGGCGCAACATCCCCGCTGTTCTTGAAGGGGTCGCTGAACCTGGCCGGCAGTGCGACCAAGTCGCAGGCGGGCCGGATCGTGACCGTGCGGCTGCGGGAGGAGCTCGGGGGCACAAGCGCAGCAGAGTGGAAGAAGGCACGCCGGCTGAGGTTCCGGACCACCGTGCTTGCACTGAACACCGAACCGGGCACGATCTGCTCGCTGACCCACCCGGATATGCCCGAGGGCGCCGGCGAGTTCCGGGCGACCTCCTGGCGGCTGAACCGGGACTTCTCGATCGACATCGAGGGCCGCACTACCACGGACTCGATGTACAACCTCGTGGGCGGGCCCAAGCCTGCCGACGTGCAGGCCTCAGCCTTCCCCAAGACGATGCGTGACCTCCTGCCGCGCCCGCCCTTCGGTTGGATGCCCTACCATGTGACGCCGCTGGCTGCGGACCCGATCTTCGATCCGACGGAGTGGACCTTCGGTCTGGCGCCGCAGCACGAGATCGCGGCCGACGGCACGGCACTGGCGCGGTCCGTCATCACCGGCAAGCTGCCCGTGAACGTATTCAGCAGCCTGCGGCCTCCACTGGTGTCCGCCCAGGGCAGCAGCGCCTCTGTCGGCGGCTCAGTGAGAGGCGGGCGAACCTACTATGCGGCGGTCTGCGCCAAGGACGCCGGCGGCCGATTCACGGTGCCGTCCTCGGGCATCGCCAAGATTGCGGTGCCCGCTGGGGCCGACACGAACGTGCTGAAGGTCGCGGTGGAGAGCTGGCCAGACGGAGCGCCGGGCGGCTATGCGGTGTTCGCCGGCGAGAACCGTGACCGACTCTCCTGGCAGCAGGACGGCGCGGCGGCCGAGTCCGTGATCTCGATCTCCGGGCCGCTCAACGCGGCAGCCTGGGGTATGCCGGATGGCGAGTTCGACCGGCTCCGCCTGAAGGTCAAGAAGATCTATCACAGCGGTGTGTTCGGCCAGCAGGTGCTGAATGTAACTGCCAACAGCATTACAGTGGCCGGCGCGGCGTTCACCCCCGACCAGTGGGCCGGGTACGTTGTCTCGATCCTAGCCCTCTACCAGAGCACCGCGGCACTTCCGATCCTGAACTATCGGGTGCTGTCCAACGACGAAACTACCCTCACGCTCGAGCCGGGCCACGATCCAGCCACAGATGGGGTGAAGCTTGGCGACGTGATCATCATGCGGTTCCGGCCCACAATTGTGACCGAGACCACAGTTAACGATCCAAACGTTCAGAATTGCTTTCATCCAACCGGCGCCAATCCTGACGAGGAAGCCGGCCGCCTGATCCGGATCATTGCCGGCAAAGGTCGCGGCCAGGTCCGCAAGGTGGTGGGCAATACGGCCACCGTCTGGACGGTAGACCGTGCTTGGGACGTCATCCCCGATACGACCTCGATCTTCATCGTGGAGGAGGCGAAGTGGGAGATCAAGACCGAGTCCACACCGATCGACAGCGCGACGGCGCTGGAGGTGGCCGAGTTCCGGGCGGCGGTGGAGAACCTACTGCACGAGACGGTCCTGGTCCAGGCGGTCGCGGTGGACGGCGGCGGCCACGAGTCACCCGATGGAGACTGCCCGCTACGCGAGATCTACCTGTTCGGCGTGCCCGGCGCCTTCGTGCGCGACTACTACCTGGAGATCCTGCTGATTGAGGAGCCCATCGCAGCGGGCGAGGATGTCGTCAGCAACCGGGGCCGTATCCGCCTGGACGCATACACCGAGGTCGGGTTGGATGAGGTGTCGATCACTGCGAAGACCGTCCCCGGCTCGGGTAGTTTCGTCGCCGACATTCTGACGAGCCAGGATGGTTCGACCTGGACATCCATCTTCCCGGATGGGGCTGCGAACAAGGCCGTGCTGCCACAGGGCGCAGCGACCGCCGAGATCACCGTGTTCCGCACCGGAGCGTTGCTGAACAATGATCTGCTGCGCGTCGATGTGCTGAACAGCGGGGGCGCCTTAGGCGTCACTATCGAAGTCAAAGGCAAGGTCGTGACGACGGACTGAGCCATGTCGATACCGTTCGCTGACCAGTCGGGTACGACCGTGGGCGAGATCCTGCGGCGCCAGCTCACCATGACGAGCCGGGCGGCCTTCGCGGCGAGCATCCTCGCCGCCCTGGAGGACGCCGGGTGGAGCGCTGATCCCGAGGGCGACGAGCTCCCGAACGCGACGTTGACCTTCACCGGGATCCCGGCGAACAACGAGACCGTGGTGATCGGGACCGTGACGTACACGTGGAAGACCACGCTGACGCCGGCGGCGAACGAGGTGCTGCGTGGGGCGAGCGCGGCGGAGTGCGCCGAGAACCTGACGTACGCGATCAACGACGAGTCGGCCTACGAGGGGACGAAGTACGGGACGGGGACCGCCCCGAACCCGCACGTGAGCGCGGAACTCCCAACGTCGACGACCGTGAAGGTGACGGGGTACTCCATGTCGGACGCCGGGCTGGCGCTCTCGGAGAACAGCGGCTCGACCTCGTGGAGCACGGCGTACCTGGCGAACGCCTGCCTCGGCAAGCTCTGGAGCGGGCGCACGCCGCAGGGGCTCCAGATGAAGGTGGAGGTGTGGGACCCGGGGACGGGGACCTACGCGCGGATCTTCCCCAGCAGCTACGACGGGACGATCCGGATACAGTTCCCGAGCGGGACGAGCTACCCCTACATCGAACCCACGATCGGGCAACAGGCGGAAATCATCGCCTCGAAGTACCACGCCGTGATCTACTACCCGAGCTTCAGCTACGGGTACGGGAGCTGCGTCTGGGGGGTCCCGTACCTGCCCGCGGCGAGCGCCCCGTCTGAGGTGGAGGGCGCCACGAAGGACTCGCCGGCGTCGATCACCGGGGCAACGAACGCGAGTCCCATCGAGATCACCTCGGCGGGCCACGGCCTGAGCACGGGGACGGAGGTGTACATCGAGGGCGTCGGCGGCAATACCGCGGCCAACGGGACGTGGATCGTCGCCGTGACGGGAACCGACACCTTCACGCTGGACGGCTCGGCCGGGAACGGCGACTACACGAGCGGCGGGACGTGGATCAGGACCGCGGCGGTGGAGCTCACCATTGAGGACCACGAGCTGGAGGACGGCGACAAGGTCTACATTGACCGCGGCTCGCTGGACCCGGACCACTACCAGCTCAACGGGCAGTGGTACATCGACGTCGTGGACGTGGATACGATCCGGCTGCGCACGTCGAACGCCGTGACCGGTGACTCCTACGACACGGAGAACCCGTCGCTGCTCGCCTGCCCGACGCAATGCTCGCAGGCGTTCTTTGTGACCTGGGACAAGCGCGGGTCGAACGACAGCGGCCTCGGGGCGAGCGCGCTCCGGGAATACTGGCGGAACTACCTCCCGGGCTCCGAGACCGGCGGCTTCCAGGAGGGCGGCTGCTATGGGGTCGTCTTCAACGGGACCTTCTGGTACGACAACAAGAACGGCGACTTCACGCTCTACGCGAACACGCCGGGGCGCAAGTGGTGGGGCCAGAGGTACTGGCTGAGGGAGGCGGTCCTGGCCTGGAGTGTGAGGGGCTACAACGGGAGCGACCCGCCCGAGGGCGTGGGCCTCATGTTCGACGCGGCGATGGCGCAGTGCGCGATCCCGATGGACTCGATCCTGACCGACACCGACGGGAACAAGTGGCTGGCGTTCTCCTACGACCGCGCGGCCTACGGCACGCAGCTCCTATTCCACATCCCGGACGGGTACAACTGACATGGCGATACCGATCCCAGACCAGAGCGGCACGCCGGCCGGCGACTTCGTGAACCGGCAGATCCTCGCCGAAGTGGTGCTCGACATACTCGTCGGCATCGCCGCGGCCATGGAGGACGCCGGCTGGAACAAGGACGCACTCGGAGCCTCCAACTGGCTCTCGACGACGGGGAACCCGTCGAACGCGCAGACTTGCACGATCGACGGGTACGTCTACACTTTCAAGACCGCGATCATTGACGCGAACCCGCGGGAGGTCCTGATCGACACTACCTGGCAGCAGACGATCCAGAACCTCGTCCACTGCATCAACGACGACGGCATCGGGGAGGGGACGAAATACAGCTCCGCGACCACGGCGCACCCGAACGTGACGGCCAGCTACAACTCCTCGAGCGGATACTGCTACGTCTCGACGAACGCGACCGGACCGACCGCGGCGCCGGTGACCGTCTCCGAGAGCATGGGCTCGTCGAGCTGGGCGGGGTCCTGCTACGGCGGATACAGGCTCACGACCGAGCGCAGCACGGACGGGCACCAGATGTGCGTCGACCTCCGCTGGCAGTCGGACGGGGTGAGGGTCATCATGGGCGACGCGTTCCACCTGCCCGGGCCGGGCGCGTCCGCGGAGTACGACGGCACCTACTGGATGAAGCTGTGGGGCTACCCCGACCAGAACTGCATCCGGCCGGCCGCGGGCCGCTACTATCGGGTGATCGCGTCGAAGTACTCGGCCTGGGTGAGCGTCCCGAACCTGGTTGCGTCGATCGCGACCTACTTCATGGCGAGCCTGGTGAAGCTGCCCGACGCCCGGATGGTCGCGCCGGAGGTCTCGGCCGCGAGCGGGGGCGGCGGCTCGCCGGTGACGATCACCCAGCCGGGGCACGGCATGGTGGGGACGGGGAACGTCTACATCGCCGGGGCGCAGGGGATGGCGATCGACGGGCTCTGGAACGTGACCGTCGTGGACGTGGACACCTACACGCTGGACGGCTCGACGGGCGTCGCGTCCGGATCGTACGTCGCCAGTAGCGCCCGCGCAGCGAACCTGGCCGCCGGGCAGGTCGCCCAGGCGTACTTTGGACAATGCGCCGTCGATTACGGGAGCCAATACGGTTGGCGGGACAGCCTCGCGATCTATGACATCGCGAACGTGCAGCGCTGCAACCAGTACGGGTGGGCGAGCGGCGGGTCGGCCAACGGCTGCTGGAGAGTGTACTACCAGACCGCGCTCCTCTGGTTCGACGCCCGGTACTGGGTCCAGGAGGCGCCCGTGTTCATGGCCAGCGACCAGGCCAGCACGAACCTCGAGGGAGTGGGGTTCCTGTGGGGCGCCCTGCTGATCGCGAAGAAGATCGGCCTTGACACCCAGGCGATCGACTCCGACGGTCAGAAATGGCACCAGTTCTGCGGGCAGACCGCCAGTGAGTACGGGCTCATGCTCGCGATACCCGCGACGGAGAACTGAGCCATGGCGGCACAGGTCTACTTCGAGCACGCGCCGTGGAGCCCCTTCGTCCGCGAGGGGATGATCTGGCGGGACGAGTTCGCCCCCGTGGAGGAGGAGGTACGAGAAGGGTCGTACAAGCTGTTCCCCGCGCAGTCGTGCAACGGGATGGCGACCCCCGAGTCAATCACGGGGGAGATGGTCATACGGCCCGTTGTCACCGCCGGGGGCGCTGCGGCGAACGTCATGTACTGAGGCCGGTCGATGGCGATCCCGCTCGAAATCACCCGCGAGCCAGGCCAGGGGGCGATCTGGTTCGACCACATCCCCGACGGCCGCGCAGAGGGGCGCGGCCGCATGGACCCCGACCTGGTCGAGTTCTCCGCGCAGCGGATGGAGGCGGGCCTCGGCGGCGGGGATACGGCCCTGCTGATGGGCGGGCCGCAGTTCAACGGGTTCATAACGCCCGAATACCTCGGCGCGGACGCGGAGATTGTAGCCTATCGCCGGCGCGGTGGCGGCGCTCGCAACGTAATGTACTGAAACACCCGCCTGCCATACCAAGAGGAGAGCACGCTTGACACTCGACCAGCTCGTGGACCGCCTGGCTCGCGCCATTGCTGAGCGCGAGGGCTACTTCGTGACCGAGGCGCAAGCCAAGGCACGAGGCCTGAAGTACCCCACTCGTGCCCAGCGAAACGCCAACCCGGGCAATGTCCGCGAGTGGCGTGACAGCCAGAATCGCCCGTATCCGCGCTCCGGCGGCTACGTCGACTTCGTGGCGTGGGCCTCCGACAGGTTCCCTGGCGTCTCAGCCGAAAGATTGAGCCAGAGAGCGCTCGCCGAAGGCTGGCGCGTGCTTCGGAAACTGGTGAGCCACTACGTGGAGGGGAAGTACACCGGCGGCAAAGTGCCAACTCTCAGCGAAATGTTCGCCGTGTACGCGCCGGCGAGCGACCGCAACGACCCGGAGGCCTACGCGCGGTTTGTGGCGAAGGAATTGGGCGTCTCGGCCGCCGTCCTCCTCCTCACACTCGCCGACTACGACCACTGTGTGTGCGGCTCGACGCCCCCGCAGCAACGAACGCGAGAACTGTGATACAACGACATTCTAGTCCGAGATTGTTTGATGCGGGAGTTGCGATAAAGGAAGAGATGCGGGCGCTGCTCGACACCAACATTCTGATTCATCGCGAGGCGGCAACCGTTGTTCGCCAGGACATCGGCAGACTGTTCTTCTGGCTGGACAAGCTCAAGTACGAAAAATGCGTTCATCCGCTAAGCCTAGAAGAAATCGGCAAACATCGGGACGAGCAAGTTCGCAGGAGTTTCCAGGCGAAGCTTCAGTCGTACCACGTGTTGAAGACAACCGCGCCCATCGCCCCGGAAGTTCAGCAGTGTGGAGCGAGCGACCGCACAGAAAACGACCGAAACGACACCTTGCTGGTCAACGAACTCTGCGCGAATCGGGTCGACCTGATCATTTCCGAGGATCGCGGTCTTCACGCCAAGGCGCAAGCGCTCGGAATCGCAGACCGCGCCTTCACCATCGACTCGTTCCTTGAGAAGGTAACAGCCGAAAACCCCGATTTGGTCGACTACAAGGTCCTCGCAGTCCGGCGGGTTCACTTTGGCCAAGTGGACCTTCATTCGAAGTTCTTCGACTCCTTTCGAGAGGATTACGCAGGTTCGTCTTTCGACAAGTGGTTCAACAAGAAGGCCGATGAGCCCGCGTACGTTTGCTATGAAGGACCTGGCTTGGTGGCATTTCTCTACCTAAAAGTCGAAGGCACGGACGAAAACTACGCTGATATCGAGCCTGGGCTTAAACCAAAACGCCGGCTGAAGATCGGCACGTTCAAGGTTGAATTGAACGGCTACAAGGTAGGCGAACGGTTCCTGAAGATCGTGTTCGACAACGCGATCCGACAGAAGGTCGATGAGATCTACGTGACGATCTTCCCCCGCTCAATTGATCAGCAGCGGTTGATCCGGCTGCTCGAAGATTTCGGGTTCCGGCAGCACGGCAAGAAGATCAACTCCTACGGTGACGAACAGGTGTATGTGCGGGACATGACGCCTCGCTTCGACGCGCAGGACCCCAAGCTGACCTTCCCCTATGTGAGCAAGTCGTCCAGAACGTTCATCGTGCCAATCTACCCGGAGTACCATACGACCTTGCTTCCGGATTCGATTCTCCGGACCGAGTCGCCGGCGGACTTCGTCGAGCAGGAACCGCACCGGAACGCGATCCGCAAGGTCTATGTCAGCAGGTCTGTTTTTCGCGACCTTCGCCGTGGCGACACGATTGTGTTCTATCGGACAGGCGGCTATTACAAGGGAGTCGTCAGCACGCTCGGTGTCGTTGAGGATGTCTACCGCACCATCCAGGACGAAGGGCATTTCATAAACCTGTGCCGCAAGCGGAGCGTCTTTTCCGATAAGGAATTGCGGGAACAGTGGAATTACAGGCGCAGCAATCGGCCGTTTATTGTCGGCTTTCTCTACGCGTACTCACTTCCAAAACGACCAACGTTGAAGGAGCTGATTGACAATGGCATCATCCGCGACATTGACTCTGTCCCAAGGGGCTTCGAAGAGATTACGCCAAGCCAGTTCGCGACAATCCTATTGCTCTCCCGGGCGGACCCACGCGTTATTGTCGATTAAGCCCGAGTACGCTGAGGCCATCTTTCGTGGCGAAAAGCGCTTCGAATTCCGCCGAGCCATATTCCGAAAGCCCGTTGACGTGGTCGTTGTATACACCACCAGCCCGGTGTCGCAGGTGATTGGTGAATTCGACATCGAGGAGGTCATCTCCGACACGGTTGAAGGCTTATGGGGGCGCACGCACGGGCGCGCGGGGATCGACAGGGACGGGTTCTTCGGCTACTTCGCGGGTCGAGATGTCGGCTATGCCATCGCGATCGGGTCGGTCCGGCGGTATCCGCAGCCTCTAGATCTCTCGGCCAGCTTCGGAATTCGGCCGCCACAGTCATTCGTTTACGTCTGAAGACCCGACGCAGGTTCGCGCCGGCTGCCGCGTCCTCATTCCGCCAGCCAACCCTGTTCACTCAGCTGACCCCAGGCGACGCGAACGTGCTGCGGCCTGAATACCTGCTGCTTCCGGGGATTCCAGGTGTGGATCTGTTCGGTAGCCGCGGCTGCATCTGGCGCTGGCCCCTGGCTGTTGGGCCCACCGCGATGAGCGACCCAGTGGACGGTTGCCAGGAGCTCCATCCCGTAAGGTGTTTCGAACCCCTCGATCAGGTGTGACACTCTCTGAAGGCGGACCACGGAGTCAGTCCTGCCGGCCAGAAAATCTGTCGCTTCCTTAACGGCGCCGGGTAGCAGCTCAATCTCCGCTTGAGGTTTCTGGCTGTCGCCATAGCCACGAATGAAGTGGCCCTCCATGACTTCCAGGACCTTGTTCAGATTGGCGGCGTACGGCCCGTAGTGACCCGCCTCGTACTTAAGCCGCAGCGGTTCTCCTGCCTCTTGCAGGAAATACGCCAGCTTCTGTACTTCGAGCAATGTGCGGCCGTACTCCAGTGCCGAATAGGCGTCCATCAGCTTGATGAACAGGGCGCGCGCAGACGTCATGTGTGGGCGTGCCGTCCGGACGGGCATTGCTTTCGCGGCTGGCGCTCCCACCGGCTCGAAAAGCAGCACGCGCACCTCGGGCAACTCGGAGAAGGCCCTCTCGATCAAGGGACGCACCTCGCCCCAATTCAGCCCGCCAAGACCACAGCCGAGAGGGGGCAAGGCAATCGAGTGCACTCCCAAGCTCCGTACGTCGGCGATCAATGCCGTTAATCCGGATCGAATGTCCGAAATACGGGACTTGCCGCGCCAATGGCGCTTGGTCGGAAAGTTGACGACGTACCGCGGGTTGATCAGTCGTCCGTTGTCGAAGATGAACATCCGCCCCGGTACAACTTCTCCAGCTTTGCACGCGGCCTCGTAAGCCTTGAAGTTGGCTGGGAATGCTTGTTTAAACTGGAGTGCAATGCCTTTGCCCATGAAGCCGACGCAGTTCACCGTGTTTACCAATGCTTCGGCATCGGCTTCCAGGATGTTGCCTTTGGCGATCTCAATCATTGCCGGCCTCTATTCTCAGTAGTAGTACCATTCTCCATGTATTTCCACTTGGGGGCGCGCCCGTTGTGGAAACTCGTTCAACACCGCCTCCACCCTGTGCTTGACTTGCGGGTTCAGCACCCCAATCCGCTCGATCAGCGACCAGTCGACCGACTGCCAGATCAGGAACTCGGCCTGTTTGCGCCGCTGACGGTCATTGTCTTCCGGCGTGTCGGCCCAGTACCGCGCCCCGACGAGATTCCAGTCGACACTGTCGAGCTGCGCCAGATCGTCGTACCAGCTTGTGAAAGTCGCGAGTCCGTGGCCGTCCGAAAACACAAACCGGCATCCGGCGTCCACCAAGCGCGACACCGTAGTCGTGAGGTAGATCAGCGGCGCCTGGCCTTCGTTGTACCCGGCTACGCGGCCTGTCTTGAGGTTCAACAGCATGACAGAAAGCGGCCCGAAGTAGAACGGCACATAGTCATGGCACGTGCCACCAGCTCCACACGGTATAAGGCGACCGTGCCGTCCCACCTGCACACCGACGTTGTGGATAGTGCGGTACGGCAAGTCGTCGTTCGGCGTGTAGTTCGACGCGTGAAGGGCGCCGCGCGTCAGCAGAGTGGCCAGGTTGTCCACGTACACCAAGCGATAGAGTCGAATGTCATGTTGAACCGTAGTCGCCATCCGCTTAACCTTCAGTTCACCGTGCCTTGTACCGCTTGAACGCGTCCTGCGCAAAGCCTACGAGCCGGTCGACATCATTGGTATTGTCGGGCAAGATTCTGTGCTCCCACTTTCGGCCGTGTTCCTCGAATAGCTTCTGCAGCCTCGGAATACTCTGGTTGGTCGCAAACACGCACTGATCTTTGCCGCATTCTGCGCTGAGGCCCAGGAACTCGCGGCCCATCGCAACGCCAGGATCTGCTGCATAGTACTTGCACTCAAGAAGAAGAACTGCCTCGCTCTGCGGAGGATCGGTGTGAGCGACTCGACAGGTACGAGCCACGGCTCGGCGCAACACCGCAACGTCAGCTTCGTGATAGAGCTTTGAGCGTCCAGAAATGAAAACGCCCACGTGGGCCTCCAGCAGCGGCTTGCCTGTGAACTCGATCACCGCGTGCGTGTACGGGCGGACGTCGCTCCACAGATGCCCAGGCGCGGTCCGGAACGTCGCGATGCCGTTGAACGACCCACTGCGATTCTCGAAGCGAAGGTTTGCACCCTCCTTTCGCGCGGCCTGCAATACCAAAGCGAACAGGTATCCTTCGAAGCGGTCTTCATCCGCTGCCTGGTCCCACGACGTTCGGCTTACTATTGTCGGAAGTAGCTGGCGAATCTGGGACAGCAATGCACTCACGACCGAACCTCCCGTTCGAGATCATCGAGCGGAAATAATCCGCCGAGTCATACGAAATGGGCA
>CAZVIK010000007.1:13214-44516 GCA_964627045.1 uncultured Solibacteraceae bacterium
CATCGAGCAGGCTTGCCAGCTTCTGAATGCTCGTGTCCTGAATTCCTGCCAAGTGCAACTTCGCGCGATCTGGACTCTCTACCTCCGTTTCGAAGGAGACGGCATCGACTGCCGACACACTCCGCAGCAGACGAAGTTGCTCATTCTCAATTTCAGCCGCGCGAACAACCGCCTGACGCACGCCATCAATTAGAAAGAGCAGCCGATCCGCATCCGACCATGCCTCCAGCGTCATCAGAGCCGTCGGTTTCCCGGCACGTCTGGCGCCGAACCGTTCGTCGGCGAAGAGAGGGGATGCTTCATCAATCTCTTCGTCTTTGAAGATCTTGGTGGGCTTCTCTACCGCTAGCCCGGCGCGAACTGCTTGGGCGACTTGCTCAACCACCCATCCGAGGCCGGACGTCGCCAATACGTCAGCCAGTTCAAGGTAGGTGGACCGAATCTCATCCGGCGTCATAGTTGTTCGACAACCCTGGTGTTGAGAGAGTACCCCCCGAAAGGGTCAGCGAGCGGTGGGCTAATGAGCGTCGTCCAATGGATGCGATCGTACCTAGCGTCGGCGCTGACGCTTCGAGTACGCGGCGCGCCTCGTCGCTCTCGGTCATCCTATGGACCCGCCCCACAACCGCATTGAAACACACAACATTCGACTCCTACCCAGCACCCCTGCGGGTGCGCCGTCCTCCTTCGCAGGGCACCCGGAAAACCACTACGCTCTCTCGGGAGGGGCTGCGCCCGTACTTCGCCATTTGTTGGGCACTGTTGCCGCGGTACCGTGCCGCGATGATCTTCTCGCATCGAAGGCCTGCTTGTTCGCCTACATCGGCTGTGAGCTCATCTACCGCAACGGGCACGCCTCTGTACTGGGCATTGCCCACGACAAAGCCGACTGGCGAGCCTGGCTTGCAGACCCTTTGTGTCTCGCGAAGCACCAGGTACATGTCAGTAAAATAACCCTCGATCATCGCCAGGACCCGGTGGTCCTCACCCTCTTTCTGGATCCGCGTGATCACGCGAGAAAGGTCGTCCGGCTGCTGGTATCCGTTCGCGCTCGGCCGCGTCGGACGAGCTTCAGGGTGGGAGTGGAAACTCTGATAACGCAACTCACGGGTTTGCTCCCAGTCGAGGAACGCAAACATGAGCTCCACTCCGAAGACTCGCGTATAGTCGTGACGGTTCGGGTACGGTGGTGACGTGATCACCGCAGTGTACTCGGCCTCATGCTCAGGTAGGCTCCTCGCATCGCCCTGACGAACCTGCCAATAATTTCCTCTTGGCAACGAAGTGGTCGCCAATTCCTCCAGCATCGCCTCGACACGACCGTGGAAGTCTGCCAACAGCTTGGACGCAGATGATCGGCGGTCCACCCACTTTAGCCAGCCTCCCGTCGCAACTGCCCGGCTGTGGGCGGGAATTGCAGACAAGAGGGCCAGCCGAAAGAAGCCGCGTTCGGTGTCAGGCGCGCTCAATTTCGAAATGCATTGGTCGACTGTCTCCAAGGCGAGAAGGACCTTCTCGGGCAGAGCGTGGCGAACGAGTTCTGGGTAGTCTCGGCATAGGGCACCCCACTGACGGAACTCGATTCTCTCCTGCAGGCTTGACCACAGTCGCTCCAGGCGCGCGACATCATAGTCAGCGGTCTTCACCCGTGCAGCAAGTACTGCGAGCGGAGACAGATCAAAACCAGTCGCCGGGATTCCCCTCGCCTTGGCCGCCAGCAGCGTGGTCCCTGCGCCGACAAAGGGATCTAGGATGTGGTCCTCAGGCGTGAGATGCCACTCATCGACAAGGGCGTGGACAAGGCCATCTGTGAAGCTGTGAGGAAAGACGTACCAACGATGGATTGGCTTGGCCCTCAGATGCTTGGGCTCAACCAAGTTCCGCCAATCGGTGCGTTCATTCACGGACCAGGTCATCATCGGTGCTGTTTATATGCCGGCCTTGGGAACTTGATCTTAATCGGCTGCCGGTAAATCGGATGAGTGGCTACTAGATCGCCCTTATCTAAGCGCGTCAGGTGCATTTTCACATCGTCATTTAAAAACCTGTAGTTGGACTGAGTCAACTCGGTTGGGGCGGTCCGGCCGAACACTTTCGTTGCTGCATTCCCGATAATACGGTCATGCACAGCGCTGGCAAACTGCTGAGCGGACATGAGCACCACACCTAAGGATCTGCCCCTCTCGCTGATTTCAAGCAGGTCTTCGAGAATGGGGGACTTCTTGCCTCGCTCCGACGGCGCGTACTTGTTGAGCTCATCCACAAAGATGATGACGCGCTTCGGCGGTTCATAGTTCTCCTCATCGAAATCGCCGAGGTCCATCCCCAGTTCGCCCGCACCGGAGAACACTCCGTAGATCGTCCTCACAACGTCGCCAAAGACAAGCATCTGTTCGTTGTCGTGCAACTTTGCGATGTCCACGACATAGGTGTGCCCACCCTGGATGCGGTTGAGAACGTCGCGGACCGTCACCCAGCTTTGATTCCTGCGGTCGACGAACAACCCGGTTGTACGATGATAGACGGCCTTGCGGAGGTAGCGGAAGAAGCGTTGAATGGACCTGGGCTGAAGCGCTCCAGGAGCCTGAGCCTGGCCCCCGGCCCACCGCGTGAGCGGGCTGTTGTCAATCAAGTCCCGCCAAGTCCGGACGGTCTGCCAATCGCGCTGGTTACCCTCCAGACCTTCACGAACGATGCCCACTATCGCATCAAGCACTCCATATTCGTCGGGTATATCCGCGAGCATCGCATCCAATTTGTCCACACAGTCTCGAAGCTCGTAAGCGAAAATCTTCGACTTCAGAAGGTCCGGTTGAGGAGCGTAGCAGTTCGCTCGACTCGGGTCGCGTTGACTATCCTTACCCGCTGGAAGGAGGTACATCACGTTCCCGAACGGCTGGGGTTCCAAGCCGAGCCTGCGCCACAGGGCGATCTGGTCGGGAGAAAGTCCTCCAGCCGGGGCTTCGTCAATGGCAAGGAGGTCATTGTACTTGACGTTAACCAGGACGACTGCCACGTCGCTGGATCGAACACGGTCTTGCTGACCGTCGATGCGCTTGTCCATTGTCTGCAGGATGGACTGGATCAGGAACATGATGTAGCTGGTCTTGGTTGCCAGGCCAGAGATGCCGGATATATTTACGTGCGCGCCCTCGGGGCCCAGCACGTATTCCTTATCCAGGTAAGCCACTGCCTGCGTGCCGTTGCTCATTTCGATGAGGCCGGCGGGCACGCAGATTGGCACGCGCCGCTCCTGCTCCTTTCGCTTCATCGTGTCGATGCCCAAGCCGGCGTGTATGCCGTTCTCATCAGCAAACCAGACGAGGGCCTCGTTTTGCACAGGCATGTAAGTTTCTTTCGTGTTTGCGAGGATCGACACGTCGGCGACGTTGGTGCCCTGACGCGGCGTGTTCGGCTCAGCCGTCAGTTCGCCGAAGTCGTTGGCGATGTAGTTGGAAAGATGGCTGGGCGCGTCCGTGCTGTGATGGATATTTGTCACTAACCCGTAGGTCATACTATCGTCCAAGCCCTGCCTCGCAGCGACGATATCGAAGGGGTTGATCATGTTGCCTGGCCTAAGCCAGAACGAGAACCTCTCCGAAGAGTTCGGCGCCCGCTCTGTAGCAGTTGCACGGCCGATGGCGTTTTCTGGTCCTTGTTGCTCGTTTGCCGCTTCATCCAGGGCGGACTCAACGACGGGAGTCTCGATGAGACCCGCAGACTCGGATGCGGCTGGGGGGTTGCGCTTACTCGTGTTCTTCTCTGCCATATGTGCTACCTCCGATTTCAGCTGTGTGCAGCTCGCCGCTCGAGCCCGGGCCACTTGATGCCCGCTTGAAGCACCTCGTCTGAGTAGAAGCTGTTCTTGATCACCTGCTCAGCGAGGAATATCGGGTAGAGGTGCGCGTGCCAACGACGGTCCTTCCCGTGAGGCGTAACGGTCCGCTCTGCTACCAACGCTCGTGACAAATGGTCAATGAGATCTGAGTTCACCATGCCCCGCGAGGGGTTCGGATACTCGATCTTCATGACGCCCATAAGCGGATACTCCAGCGCTGACTGGGGTCTGATGCGCACATACCAGAAAACCACATGCCCCTCACCTCGACCGAAAGCGGCTGTTCTCTGGTTCACCTGCAGGTTGGCCAGCAGTTCGAAAAGGCTCTTCCGGACCGTCCGACCGCGAGAGCTCAGCTCGAAGACTTGCTCCTTGCTGAAATTCTTGATGACCCCAACGAACCCGCGATCGAACTCGTTGAGCTTGAACTCCTTGCCAAGCCCGCCGTCGACGGCGATATAGGCTCCGGTCGTGTCGTGTTCTGTCAGCAAGTCACGCAGTAGATCACGCTCAAGGAGTCGCATCTCCCAGTTGGCCTTGTGAGCCGCCCGCGAGCGCGGTTCCTTGTTGCTCCCGAACGAATTGCTCTTGTTATATTGGTCCTCTTCTTTTGTGTCGACGAGGCGCATTGGTATGGGCCCCCGCACGTTTCGGAGTGCCTCCTCCGCATTCCTCCAGATCGTCTCCGAAACCTGGTCACGGTTCAAAAGAAGCACTATCAGCTTGCGAAGATCCCGCGATCTGACATGCACGCGGCCGTCGTCCTCGCGCAACACCGCCGCAGCTCCGAGCTGCCCAAGGAGCACCGGAGTATTGCGCTCGTGCTCGACCAATGTCCCAAGGAAGAACGTCTTGACCGATCCATCGACGAAGTACCGGAAGACGTGCTGGTCTGTACGTGGCAGCGGCGGCGCATCTACGTATAGCTTGCCGCCCGGCGCTTCCATGACTTCGCTAACCTTCTTGTCGTCTTCCGTACGGATGCGGTCATAGAACTCGTCCACGTCGAACTGCTGGAGGTACTCCTGAGCCTGGCCGGTAGCGGGCAGAATCTCAGGGCCATCAGAAAGGGCGGCAAGGGCTGGCTGAAGCGGTGCGAACGGGTTCATCCCTCGCCTCCGCTGGTCAGCCTGTAGCGGGTTCCGCGTCCCCGACCGACTTGCTCGACTTTGCCGTCCTCGATCAGGCGGCTGAGTAGCAAACGGACCTCAGCGGTCTCAAGCCCTGTGGCAGTGGCGATTTGTGCGGCTGTCATCCCATCTTCTCTTTCCAGAGCCTCGAGGACACCTAGGCCGTCGGCGGTTTCGTCAGCACTCCTCTTCTCACCATCACCATTGCTACTGGCAGGCTCTGCCGCGACCCTCGCACGGTACTGGGTTAAAGCGGTGTCATCAATTCCCCACAATTCTGCTGCGACCCTGTCTACTTCACATTCAGTTGCCGTCAGATCATGTCCTGTCTCTGCGCTCACATGAGCAGTCTTGCTGAGAGCTGTAAGCAAGCGGTGAAGTGCGTTCTCAGGGGAGAAATGTGGAATAGACACTACAGTGATAATATCCGCATGAGCCTTGGTGCAGATCGACGCATTGATCTCACTGCGAGCGATAGAACAATTGAGAAGGGCACAAACAAAGTGGGCTTCGTCCTGATCCTGAAATGGGATCATCATCACATTGCTGTTAGGCACGGCGAGGCGTTCCGTCTCACACTCGGGAACCGGAAGTGTGCTCACGACTGCTGCTGCAAAGTTCTTCGTCGTGCGCTTCCAGACGACCTTCCAGGGGGCAAACGTATAGGGCCCGATGTCATACATCGCATAGAACTCGTTGCTTGCGCCCCACCTCTTGTGCAACGACCTGCCTTCGAGTTGTCTCTGAAAATGTTTCAAATAAGAGTAGCTCAGGGGGTATCGAGTCTGCATCGTACGCAGAGGAATGGGCTTCATTCCGGTGGAGTCAGAAAGCGTAAGCAATTAGACGCCGGCTGCGTTGGCATTCCAACGAGAAATGGACGTTCCAGCTACGTAAGGATGCAGCAAGTCAGGCTCAACTCTGACGGACACTTGTTGTACGGGTCTCTTCGCCCTATCCAACACGTTCTGCACGAGCACCTGGCCCGACGGCAGGACCGAGAGGGGCCGTACCCGGAAAACCGCCTCGAGCTTGGTTTCCACACCCAGCCTTGGGCGATATCTGTCCGGATTGAGTGCCTGTACGACACCAGTTGAACCATGCTCCCTTATCACCCAAAAGGACGTTGGCTCCGAAGAAGGGCGAGCCTGCATGAGTTCAACTGAGCAGGCCTCCACCACCTCGGCCAGGGAGGCGTCGTCTCTGTCAAACCGGTCCTGTGGAGTCCAGACATAGTAAGGCACCGGATAGGCTGTAGCGCCTCCCAGAGTGGCGAACATGCAGGCGGTCTTGTTCGTTGCTGTTCTGAACGGCGACACACGAACCAGGTCGTCTACGCGATCGACGCGGAAGCCGAGCTTGCCGGGAATTCGAAACGACCGGAACTCATCAGATGCCGTGGTCTGAAAGAGCGTCTGCGTGATCACGAAACCAAGTCGTCCTTGATTAGCCAGGTAGTGATCGCAGGCCACGTAAACGAACAATGCGCTCAAATCCTTCCCGGCCTGACCGAGCCGCTTCATCGTAGAAGCCGTTAAACTCGTTAACCCATATCGCGTGGCCATCAAGCGACGGATCTTCTCGCGATGCGAACCCGGGAGGTTGTTCCAGAAAACCCAGGGTGGATTGCCGGCAACAAAGTCAAACCGCCCGATAAACAGTGGCATGAACGCGTTCTGGAGAATCCGTGCCCATATACCATCCAGCCCCTGTTTGTGTAGTTCTGACAAATGGTCAAACAGCCCCTCTAGAATTACCGATCCTCCCTCGCCCTCGCCTATGCCACCACTCCAAGCAGCGTCGTCAAGCCCGATTGCTGTCTGAACGCGAGGGAGGAATACAGCAAGACCGACCTCGTCGCGGATGCACTGCTCGAGAAGGTTGCAGAGGCTGTCGATTTGCTCGTGGGTCTTGAGAGCGCTCGGAATGTCCAGCGTCCCGACGACTGTTTCGAGTTCGTACCGGTCTTGGTTGAACAACTGCTCTCCCGCACTCGGTGTCAGGACTGAGTCCGCCGAGTACACAGGGATATCGATGTCAGTTGTCCGGTGAGCCAGAAGGTCACCCAGAGCTAGGATGTAGTTGGTCCGCGACGCAACTGCCGCCAATGGGTTGAGGTCGATGCCAACAACGTTGTTAAGAATCGTTGCCAGGGTCTCCTGCTCGTTCAGGCCCTCACGGAAACAGCGCTCTCTCAGCCTCTTGATGGCGAGGACCAGGAACGTGCCAGATCCACAAGCCGGGTCGAGAAGCCGCTTGTCGGTCTGCCCTTCATACCCGAGTTCGTTGAGCACGTGCTCGGCAAGCCAGTCCGGCGTGTAGTACTCACCCAGATCGTGCCGAATCTCCCTTGGCATGAGCCGGTGGTATAGCTTCTTCAGGAGGTCACGGGCTTGCTCTGGGCTGACCTCCAGTGTGCCGGGATCATAGTCCTTCAACCTCTCCAAAAGGGTCCGCACAGCATTGGCCACGCCGGCCTCCCAACTGTAGAGGTACCATTTGAAGAAGTCGCCTTCGAGGAAGTTTCGAATGCCCAGTTTGGAGAAGATGCCACCCTGCTCCAAGTCCTGCATCTCACGTTTGAGGTCTTCGTCACCGAGTTGGTACATCGATCCAAACCTTGTGCCGAAACCCGACACGAAACGCGAGAGGGCATAGTACGCGATGAGCTTTATGAGCAGAGCGAAGTAGGTGTGAACCGTGAAAAACAGGCGCGGCGGATCGACCGACTTCACGTCTACGCCCATGCCCTTCGCAAACTGCCGCAACTCGGGTCGACTACGCAGGGGATGGGCGCCCTCCTCGTAGCCGGTGACCTCGCCAAAGAAAGTTCGCCATTGTTCGAAGAGTTTGTCTACGATATCCGTCCGGTTGTCATCGAGCGTACGGCTGAGAGCTTGGTAGAGTGAGCTGGCGACACGCTGGGCGTAGATCGTGTTGCTGCCAAAATCCCGTACCAAGTTGTCGGGCAATAGTGCCTTGCCCGAAGTCAACGACACTAGGAGCCGTAGGAAACGTGCGACGGACTGCTCGTTGAGCGGTTCAACCTCTGGCTCAGACCAGTGACCTTCGACCTTGCGAACGTAAATGAAGTAGCAGCCGTCGATGACAACGCCGATAAGCCGATGAACTTGCTGGCGCTCCTCGTGAGCAACCCCTTCCACGTAGTCCCTGGCCTGCTGAATGGCGTGGGCAGTGGCCCCGTGAGTCACGCTGCTCCGCAGGCGTCCGGGGGCTTCGTACTCGATCACTAACCGGTTATAGGTCGCGTCCGCACGGCCGGTGGCCAGCGTGCGCTCTTCGCGAACCAGCAGAGGGATGTCGAGGGCTTGTGCCCACGGTTCGATGATTTGAGCGAATAGGGTTCGAAAGCGAGCCTCATTGCCCAGGTTCGCCAGCGCTGCTTCGCGAATGCGCCGTGTAATGTCCGGTGCATCTCGCGCGATGCGTGCGCGCAAGGCCTCAACCCGCCTCGCCGTAGTCGTTTCAATCATCACGTGGCCTTCCGACTATCGTACTTCTCCACGGAGCAAATAATGTCGCCGCCAACTGGAGTCACAGATTCCTCTCCGTCCCCTCATTCAGGATCGCCATGTAGGCGTCGTAAACGAATAGCCGGTGTCGCGGGCGCCCGGTGATCTCGCGCAGGATGCCCAGGCGGCGCATGTGCTCCAGCGATTTGGCTACGGTTGGTGCCGAGATCCCGATCCTTTTTGCGGTTGCCGGGATCGATACGATTGGGTTGCGCTGCATGTGCTGGAAGACGCGCAGCACCGATGCGGCGGGGCGGCCCAATACCTCAATCTGTCGCCTGTGCTCATCGAAGAGGGCCACGATGCGGCGCGCGGCGGCGGCCGCCTGATCGGCGGTCTCCTTGACGCCAGTGAGGAAGAAGTCGAGCCACGCCTCCCAATCGCCCTTGGTTCGCACGCGGTCCAGAAGGTCGTAGTAGGCGGCGCGGTGCGTCTTGAAGTAGAGGCTCAGGTAGAGGATCGGCTCGCGGATGGTGTTCGCTGCGCAAAGCAGGAACGTGATCAGTAGGCGGCCGAGCCTGCCGTTGCCGTCGAGGAATGGGTGAATGGTCTCGAATTGCACGTGAACCAGGCCGGCCTTGATGAGCAGCGGGATTTCGGGCCGCTCCTCGTGAAGGAACAGTTCCAGCGCACCCATGCAGTCCATCACCAGTTCCGGCGGCGGTGGCACGAACACGGCGTTGCCCGGGCGGCTGCTGCCGATCCAGTTCCGGCTGCGTCGGAATTCGCCGGGTTGTTTGTCGCTCCCGCGTCCTTTGACCAGGAGGATCTCGTGAATCTCGCGGATCAGCCGAAGCGAGAGCGGAAAGCCGCCGCGCATGCGCTCCAGTCCGTGCGTCATTGCCGCGACGTAGTTGGAGACCTCCTGCACATCTTGCACGGGCGCGCCCGGCGCTTTGTCGTTCTCGAAGAGCAGCAGGTCCGAGAGCGAAGACTGCGTGCCCTCAATTTGAGAGGAAAGGACCGCCTCCTTGCGAACGTAGGCGTAGACGAACAGGGAGAGGTCAGGGAGCAAGGAGGCCAATCCATCCAAACGGCCCAGAGCTTGATTGGCCTGTTCGAGAAGCTTCTGGAGGGAGTCTAGGCGGACGGGAGGATCCGGCGGAAGCGGCGGCGGAACAAACGCCTGGGACTTCTCCTGCCCGGATCCCTGCAGCACGTAACGACCAAGCCGAAGATTCCGTTTCGCTTTCACGGGCGAACCGATCCTTTCGTTACGCAACTCCTTACGAAAGGATACACCCGTTTTGTTTTGTTGTCATCACCATTTAGGCTGGGCTCGGGCCAAGGTCACTACCCCTTCACAGCAAGGCCTTGGCGCTGTCTGATTTCCACAGCCTTCCACAGCGCCAAACATGGCAAGAAGATTATTCCGAGTCCGCAGAATGGGTTGCGCCGTGGATATTGTTTCGCTTCTTGTTCGCCTGTTATAATCGGGGGCCAGATGAGCTCCAAGGTGCCCGCCTGACGCTGTTTGGACGGGGTCCGACCTGCCGCTACAGTCTGCCTAAATGATTGAGGTGTCTGAAGATGGCGCTGCGATTCAAGAGCTTCTCCCAGCCGGATCTGCTAAAGCGCATCCGGCCCGAAAACCTGTTGCGGTTGCTGGAGCCGCATCGTACCTTCCTCGAAAGCAAAGGGTTCCTGCTCCCTACCGGGGGCGGGGATGAGATCGACTACCTCGTGCTAGGCGGGATCCTCGCGCAACCCGACGAGGACATGAGCTCCGAGTTGGTTGAGGCCCTGCACCTGATTGGGAACTTCGGCGGCGAGGAGCATTTCGACGAGGTTCTCGAACTCGCCCACTGGCACGGCCTGCCGGTCGACGCAGACGCAACCGCTGCGGACCTCGCCACCCAGGTCTACTTGCACGACCCCCAGATCCTGGAGCGGAAGGAGCGAGAGCACCTCTTCGAGAAGCGGAAGAACTTCGAGAGCTATCGGGCGTCGAACCCGGATGACGTGCTTGCCACGGAAGACCTGCCCGCCGACCTGGCTCCGCTGGAGCAGGCCCTGGACGAGTACTTCCAGTCGAAGAAGCGCGGTGCCGGCTGCCGGATGATCCGTAAGGACTCCGATGGGGAGGTGCGCTTCCTCGTGCAGCACGGCCAGGTCTGCAAACGCGAGCCGAGCCGGAAGGGCGCGCGGTCAACCTGCACGTTCTTCCGGCCGGAAAAGACCGATGTCGTGATCTACGATGTCCGGCACAACGAGATGCGCATCAACGCGTCCAACGCGCCGGACTTCCGGAAATACCGGGCGCTGTTTGGCCGGCATCTGTTCGGCAATGACGACAAGTTCGTGTTCGCCGAGAAGTACACGCTGGAGCCGTTGAAGAGGGACGGTGCCGCCGCGCTGAGTTGCCGGGATGTTCCAGGTATTGAGTCGGTCCGTCTGAGGGAAGTCGAGTATCTCTGGGATGGCGCCTTCGACCACGTGGAGATCCACCGGGCCGACGACCTGTTCAAGGCGCTTGCCTTGCTGAGCAGGAAGGTCGAGGAGGAGGCCCACATCCGCCGGGCGGTCTTCAAGGTCAAGCTCGAGGGCGAGAAGAAGGTACGGACGGTGACCATCAAGGCCGGCAACAAGTCCGGCTACAACCGCGGCGAGGAAGCCACGCTGATCGAGGACTGGCTACGCGCCCGAGGGTTCGTCGTGCTGCAACCGGAACTGGACCATGAGGAAACTGAAGCGGTTGTGGCGGGCGCTTGAGCGGGTCCCCGGACTCCTCGCCGTTCCTGCCTTCTGGCAGTTGGAATGCGGCGAGGAATTCGGTCTTCTCGAACCCCACCTGCGAGCCACGGATGAAATGGGCGCGAATTACCCGTGCCCTCACCCGAGAGGTGGCGACTGTCCCCGCAAGATCATCGACCACGGCAACGGGGAATACGTAGCCATCTGCCGGGACCCACAGAAGATCTGCCCCGATGTCCCGCTCACGGCCAAGGAGGCTCTCCTCCACACACTGGATTTGTCCACCCTCCTTCAGCCCGTCCTCCAGGCCGCATCGATTCGTGCCGGCGCTTTTCAGCCCCGTGGCCACGGTGTTTGGGCTATCGGCTTGTCCAACCGGCGGAGTTCCCTCAATCAGCCGGTGTTTCTCATCATTGTCCACACGGCGGCGGCTTTCGAGTCCGCCGTGAGCAGCCTGCTGTTGGACATCCCCGGGCAGTTCCTGATTCTGGCCGCCACCAATCGGCACCGAAGCGTCAAGGTTCAGGAGAGGCTCCAGGCGCACAACGTGGGTTACCTGTGTCTGGAAGAACAGCTCCTGGTCGATGAACATGGGTGGTTCACCGCCACCGACCCTCTCGAGGCATCCGACGCGGTCGCCGCGACTCCAGCCGCAGATCGAAAGCGCGTCGTCAAGGAATTCACGAAGAAGCACCGCTGCAAGGTAGTGGACATCCAGAAGGCCTCTGGAGTGTACGAGACGGACTACTACGGCTGGCTGAAAGGCGACGATCCCGATCACTACGCCCATTGCGTTCGGATCGAGCAGATCCTGCACCAGGGCCTGCCCAAACCCGTCCCACAGAAGTTTTCTTAGTTTCTTCTCAGTTTTCCAGGCTGGCTTTTCTTAGCCGCTCACCCCGTACCATCGCCTTGTACCAAGCGGGTTGAACCCGCGGGGGACAGGCAAAATGAGCGAGCAACTACTGGAAACGCTGCTGGACGAGAAGGAGCTTTCGCGACTGCTGCGAGTCTCGATCGGGACCCTGCGGTTCTGGCGGGCCATCGGTCGCGGACCCCGCTACCGCAAGGTCGGCCAACTCGTCCGCTACGCGCCGTCCGACGTCCAGGCGTGGCTCGATTCCCGCCCCATCGGAGGCGAGCCGGCCGGAGAAGAAGGGGGCGCCCATGCCTGACGCCGCCCGCAGCTCGGCTGACGTCGACGCCGGCCGCATCCTCCTGAAGACGCCCTTCTCAAACCTGCTTTTGTGCAAGCGCGTGCCTGGCGCTGCCTGGGACGGCGCGCGCAAGGTATGGACCTACCCGGCCACGCCGCGGCATGCCCACCTGATTCGAGCGACGATTCCTGGGCTGTCAGCAAGCGAAGGATTCACCGCGCTCTTGGCAGGGCCGGCAAAGGCCCAGGCTGTATCCGCGCCGACCCAGAAGCCAGAACCGCAAGCCACAACCCCACTGCCGGCCGGTCTGAAGACGACGCCCTGGCGGCACCAGGTCGCCGCCTACCAGTTTTCGATGGAACGGCTTCTCCAGGGCCCCAACGGGGTGATGCTCGCCATGGGCATGGGCTGCGTCGCTGGCGATGCGGAGCTCATCGTCAATCGTGGCGGCAATGCCCGCCGCATGACACTGCGGGACTTCCACTACAAGTTCCACGGGGGGGCAACGGGACAGAGGGCATGGGACCCAACGGTCGCCAGCTACAGCCGGTCTCTCATGGCAGGGGAGATCCGGCTGAATCGCGTCCTGAATGTGCTCGCCCAGGGCGTCAAACCGGTGCTCCGACTCAACCTGGCATCGGGCAGGTTGCTCCGTGTCACCGAAGACCACGAGATCGCTTGCCCCGACGGGCGCTGGGTCGAAGCGGGCAGACTGTGCCCCGGAGACGTGGTCCTGACGAACGGAATCCCGGCCTGCCGGACCTGCGGGGGCACGTCACGTGTTACGACCTACCGTTACGCGAAGCACGTCGGGGTGTGCCGCAGCTGCATTGGAAAGATGCGCAGGGTCAAGGGCCGAGTGATCGACAAGGATGGCTACGTCCGCCTCTACGGGGCCTGGAGACATCCGCGGGCCAACGCCGCTGGGCAGGTCTACGAGCACATCGTAGTGATGGAACACGTCCTCGGTCGCCCCATCGGCGCGAATGAGCACATCCACCACAGGAATGGTGTGCGGCATGACAACCGGCCGGAGAACCTCGAGGTCCTCCCCGCCCGGGAACATCACAGACACCACGGCGCCTGCGGGGGATATCTCCATCTCGATGGCGGCAAGATGCACTTCTTGCCGAAGCCCGATGTAGTGGTCGCCGTCGAGCCAGACGGGGAAACCGATGTCTATGACCTCCAGATGGCGGACCCGGGTCACAACTTCGTCGCCAACGGCATCATCGTTCACAACTGCGGGAAATCCCTGGTGGCTTGCATGCTCCTATTGAGCCTCGGCGCCAAACGGGTGATGATAGCCTGCCCGCTGCGCGTGGTTCAGGTCTGGCTCAGCCAGTTCGAGCGCCACGTCGCTACCCCGATGGTCGTGGTCGCTCTCGACGAGGACGCCGGCAGCGTTGCCGACAAACAGCATCTCGCAGAAGAGAAGCTCCGGCTAGCGCAGGTGACTGGCGTACCGTTTATTGCCGTCATCAACTACGACTCCGCGTGGCGTGCTCCCTTCGCCGAATGGGCCGAGAAGCAGACGTGGGACCTGGTTGTGGCCGACGAGTGCGTGCCTCCGGACACCATGATCGACGCCCCAAGGGGGCCGTGGCTAGTCCAGAACCTGAACGTGGGGGATATCGTTTGGGGCTTCGATCACAGCGCCGGACGTGTTGTGCCGACGACAGTGAGCGCTACCTTTCACCGCCTGACACCAGGACCATTGATCGCTATCGGCGGGCTGCTCGTCACGCCCCACCACCCAATCTGGACGGAGCAAGAGGGCTATGTCGCGGCTCAGGAAGTCTCGCAGTCCTCGCTTCTTAGGGTTCTTTGCGATGAAACAACCACAGTGCGAATGGTGCGGGATTGCGTTCGAACGGGAGAAGCACCAGCGGTTTTGCGGCAAATCGTGTTCGGCGAAGTGGCGGATGTCCCGTCCCTGGTTCGTCCGGAGCTTGGACACTCCGGCCCGGGCCGAGAAGTCTCGGCAGAACATGCTCCGCCTCCGTCAGAATCCAGAGGCGATGGCCAAATTGAGAGCCTATCTCCGTTCCGGCCGGAACCCTTTTCGCCAACCAGATGCGCGACAGAAGGGGATGGCCATTCTTCGGGCGAAGAAGTTCTCTCACCTGACCGGAGGGAACGGGGCCGGACCCACGCGCGCACAGAAGACTTTAGCGGAGGCGCTTCGGTGGGCGATCGAGGTGGTTGTTCCCACGAGACTGCCGCCTCCGTATCCATGCCACTACAAACTGGACATCGCCAACCCGCAGATCCAAGTTGCCATAGAGGTGGATGGCGCCAGCCACGAAGGCAAGATCGTCAGAGCGAAGGACAGGAAGAAGGAGGAGTTTCTGCGGTCGATCGGCTGGAGGGTTCTCCGCTTCAAAAACCAGGAAGTCCTCTTGGATCTGCCGCTCGTGCTGGAGTCCATCCGCATCTTCTGCCCGTCTACAACCTGGAAACGACCACCGGAAACTACTTCGCCAACGGGATCCTCGTCCACAACTGTCACCGCCTGAAGGCCCCGGGCGGGAAGAGCTCACTGTACTTCAAGCGGCTCCGCGGTCGCGCGCGCCATCGGCTGGCACTTACCGGCACCCCCATGCCGCACAGCCCGCTGGACGTCTATGCGCAGTTTCGATTCCTGAACCAGACGATCTTCGGGCCGTCCTTCGCGGCCTTCCGGCAGAAGTACGCGGTGATGGGCGGCTTTCAGCGCAAGCAGGTGACGGGCTTCCAGAACCTGGAGGAACTAGAAGCGCTGATGCGGACCATCACGTTCCGGATTTCCAAGGACGTCCTTGAGCTGCCACCCGAAACCCACGTGACCTACTACTGCGAACTGTCCAGGGAGGCGACGCGTATCTACCGGGACCTCGAGGATGACTTCGTGGCCGAGGTCCGGGACGGACGGATCACGGTCAGCAACGCCATGGTGAAGCTCTTGCGGTTGCAGCAGGTGGCCGGCGGCTGGGTGAAGACTGACGACGGTCAGTACCATCGCGTGGATTCTGCCAAGGAAAAGTTGCTGGCCGACACATTGGAGGACATCGGGCCCGCCGAGCCAGTGGTCGTCTTCTGCCGGTTTCACGCTGACCTGGACGCAGTGCACGAGGCGGCAAAGAGCCTGGGCTGCAGCAGCCTGGAGCTCTCCGGACGCCGCGATGAACTGAAGCGCTGGCAGGACGGCGAAGCTCAGGTGCTCGCCGTGCAAATCAGCGCCGGCGGCGTCGGTGTGGATTTGACCCGGGCGCGCTACTGCATTCTGTACTCGCTGTCTTTCTCGCTTGGCGAATACGACCAAGCACTCAGCCGGGTTCACCGTCCCGGCCAGACCCGCCCCGTGGAGTACATCCACCTGGTGGCGCGAAACACGGTGGACACGAAGATCATGCGCGCCCTCGAGAAGCGCGCCGAGGTAGTCGGGGCCATCTTGGCCGAGATCAAGGCATAGCCGGAGAAAGGAAGCTCAGTATGAACATCGAGCAGTTGAAGGAGTTCGTGTCCCTGGAGACCCGCAAGCGGGAACTGGACTCGGAACTCAAAGCAATCGCAGCCCGCATCGACGATTTGGAGCAGGCCCTAGTCCCGCAATTCCTCACTGACGGCGTGGCCTCGATGAAGGTGGATGGCCGCACGGTCTACATCGCCCAGGATATCCACGCCAGTCCGCTCAACGACCGCACCGAGGTCATCGGGGCACTGAGGCAGTCCGAGCTCGGCCAGTACGTCACGGAAAACTACAACACCCAGTCGCTCCGCGCCTTCGTGCGCGAGGTGGCCGAGGAGGTCCGCCAGCGGTGTCAGAAAGCCAACCGGCTGTTCACTGAGGACGAGGTCCGCGTCGCTCTGCCCGCGCCCCTCGGTGACGCCCTCAAGATTTCGTTCGTTCATTCCCTGCGCAGCAGGAAAGCCTAACAAGGAGAATTCCCATGTCTACGGATCTGATTCAAATCCAGACGCCCCGCGCGCTCGCCGCGCTCGAAGGCAATCTGGACGCCATCAACGAGGCCATCGCCACCAACATCAGCGGCGGCGGCATCACGGATTTCGACCTGCCCCGAGTGAAGATCTCTGGCGGCGCCAGCCCCCGCTGGATCGTTCCGACGCTTGAGGGCGAGGAAACGCTCGGCCGCATCGACGGCGTGATCGTCTTCGCCCGCGACACCCGGGTCTACTACAAGACTGCGTTCGGGAAAGGCAGCGGCAAGCAGCCTCCCGACTGCACGTCGGCTGACGGCGTCACCGGCAAGGGTAGGCCGGGCGGTGACTGCTCTCGTTGCCCGCTGGCCGAGTACGGCAGCGCAGACGAAGGCGCCGGCCAGGCCTGCAAGCAGGTGAAGCAGATCTTCGTCCTCCGCGGCGATCTGCTGCTGCCCGAGGTCGTGTCACTGCCACCGACAAGCCTCAAGGGCGCCCGGCAGTTCTTCCTGAAGCTCACGACCCAGGGCATCCCTTACTACCAGGCGCTCATTGGCCTGGAATTGGAGAAGGCGCAGAACGCCGCTGGCATCCAGTACGGCAAGGCCGCCCTGAAGTTCGTCCGCAGGTTGACGCCCGAGGAGGCGGCTCGCGCTCAACAGTACCACGAGCTCTGCCGGACCCTGGCTGTGCGTGTGCCCACGGGTCTCGAACCCGAGCAGCAGGAGCAGCCCGGCGGGCAGGTGCCGTTCTGATCGCGGAGGGCGTCATGGGAGATTACCTGGTTCTACTCCTCGTCGCAGCAGTCCTGTTCTGGCTGATGTGGCTGACGCAGAGGAAGCCGGCGCAAGGCGGGCGCCGGCCCCTCACCCTCACTTTCGCCCGGTTCCTGCGGCTTGCGGGCCGATGGTTCTGGGCCGTGGGCGAGGCCGTGGAAATCGGCTTCTTCCGTGGGCGGCACGTACGCGATCGCATCAGTCTCGACCTTGACCCCTCCGAAACGAGAGGCGAGCGGTGAAACGACGAGCCCCCGCGCGCGAATCCACGATCGTTGCCGCCATCGTGCGGGCTCTGAGATCGGTCCCCGGCCTGGTGGTCCGCAAGCGCTGGGGCAGCGAGATGGCGGCCGCCGGCGACCCCGACCTGACGGGCTGCTACCGGGGCCGCCATTTCGAACTTGAGGTGAAGGCTCCTGGCGGCAGGCTGACGCGTATCCAGCAGGTGCGCCTTGAGGAGTGGCGTGGAGCGGGCGCTCTGGTTGGCGTGGCCCGTAATCCCCAGGAAGCACTTTCGATCCTGGGGATTACGGACTCTCCGAGGGAGGTATGAGCGCTCGCACATATAGCCTGGAAGCCTTACGTGACTTCCGACTTGGGCGTAGCCCGAGAACGAAGAGCCCATCACCACGGACCCTTGCTGACATCCCCGCCGACGCCGCAATGGATGAGGGAATCGCACTGGGCTGCTGGAACGGAAAGAAGTTTGTCTCCTGGGAAAAGTGGCGGGCGACAGCGCCCATCGAACGGGAGGAGCAGTGAACCCGCAATCCTTCCTCGATCTCCTGTGGGGCAACAAGCCCGAGAGTCTCTTCATCCTCATCTGGGCGCTGCAAGAGAAACGCTCCTACTGGTGCCGCGACATCGAAGAGGCGGTCGCTGTGGTCGAAGCATGCCGCGGGATGGACACTTATGTCGGAGTCGGTCTTTCGCCGACGGACTTCGGCCCTCATCAGCGCTGTCCCGCTGAGAAGATCGCCGGCATCTCCGCGCTCTGGGCGGATCTGGACCTCCTCTCGGAGGCCCATCCAAAGAAGGCCCTGCCAGCGACTCTTGATGACGCGCTTTCCATCGTCCCGACGCACACGCCACCCACGAACACCGTGGCAACCGGCAACGGTGGCCACGCCTGGTGGCTTCTAAAGGAACCCCTCATCTTCGAATGCGACCAAGACCGCGCCCGGGCGGCCGCGGCTGTCTACCGCTGGCAGACGATGATCCGGTTCAACGCCGCGAACCGAGGCTGGGCGTTTGATCGGCTGGCGGATCTCCCACGAGTGCTGAGAATCCCCGTCACCCTCAATTTCAAGGACCCGCAATCGCCGAAGCATGTCGCCGTGCATCAGTTGAATGATCGTCGATACAACCTGTCAGACTTCGAAGACTACCTCGACGAGTTAGGCATCTCTGCGCCCGAGTCCCAGAATCGCTCGGTGCACGGTGTCGTTGAGCCGGCCTCGGATAACGGCCTGGTCATCAACCTCAACGCGCAGATCCCGGAGGAGTTGATCCGGCAGTGGGCCCAAACCGACCTGCGCTTCCGGAACACCTGGTTTCGACAGCGGCACGACCTGAAGGACCAGTCGCAGAGCGGTTATGATCTGGCGCTGGCGGACTTCGGCATAGACGCCGGCCTGGCGCTGCAGCAGATTGCTGATCTCATTATTCACCACCGGCGCCTGCACAACCAGAAGCAGCGCACCCGGGCCGACTACTTCCAACGGACCCTGGCACGAGCCACGAGCCGCGCCACAGACGCGCCGTCGGACCTTCCAGCCCTGCAACCTTCTGCTGGCGCGCAGCCGACGACCGCCACGGAGGCCAACGGGGACGCTCCTGCCGCACAGGAGCCAGGTGCGCCCAAAGAGCCGGTTGATCCAGCGGTCGCCAAGGCGGCGCTCTGTGAATCGATCTCGGACGCCCTCGGCGTGAGAATCCTCCGCCTGGTCAAGATCACCGGGAAAGAACCCACGTATCAGGTGGAGTTGGAGCAGAGCCGCATCGAACTGCCGAACGTGGCGGCCCTGATCGAACAGAAGTCCCTGCGCATGGCAATTGCCAGCGCCGTCAACAGGATCATCCCGAAGATCAAACCGAGAGACTGGGAGCGCCTGGCGCAGGCCATGCTCGACGCTCTCATCGAACGCGAGGGTGGCGTCGAGACCGAGTTCGAAGGCTCCATGCGGGTCTACCTTGGTCACTACCTGACCGAGACAGCCTTCATCCCGAGCGTCGAGGGACAGCCCTCCCACGCGGTCCGGCGGCCGATGATCATCGGGGATCAGATCGCCGTCAACTCCGTCGATCTCCAGCTCTACCTGACCAAGACCTTTGCCCAGAACCTCTCGGTGAAGGCCATCGCGTCCATGCTCTCCGCGATCGGTGCCCGAAGCATTCGGGTCCGCGGCGCGAAGATCCGCGAGCAAGGGCGCTGGCTCCTCCCCGTCGATCAGTTCGCTCCTGCCGACTTCACGGCGCAGACGCAGGGCGACCCAAACCAGGAGGAATCCCTTGTCGGAGCCGAGTGAGCAGGCCTGCGGAACGCTGGAGGAGATCGGGCGGCGAGATCACTCTGTCACCTCGGAGTACCGGATTTTCGGGCCACCGGGGACAGGCAAGACGACTAATCTCACCCGTCAGATCCGCCGCGCCGTGGATCGCTTCGGTCCTCGGTCGGTCTTAGTCACCAGCTTCTCCCGCGCCGCCGCGGCGGAGTTGGCCGGGCGCGACCTGCCCGTCGAACCGGACCGGGTCGGAACGCTTCACTCCCACTGCTATCACGCCTTGGGCGCACCGCAGATTGCCGAGGCGAATGTGGACGAATGGAACAAGGAGAACCCGCATCTACAGATCACGCCTGTGAAGAAGCTGAGCAAGCTCGATGGTGAGGAGACGGTTGAGGACGACGGCGAGATCGACAAAGAAGGCGATCAGTGGCTCAAGGACCTCGGCCGTTACCGTGGCCAGATGCTCCCTCCCGAGGCCTGGCCACCGGCTCTGCGGCAGTTCGCCGCGAAATGGCAGACCTACAAAGACGCGAACGGGCTGCTCGACTTCTGTGACCTCATCGACCGCTGCCTCCGGGACGTGCATGTCGCTCCGAAACGGCCGTCTGTGATCTTCGCCGACGAAGCGCAGGATCTGAACCGAATGCAGCTCAGCCTCATCCGCCGCTGGGGCGAACACACCAACTACTTCATCGTCGCGGGAGACGACGACCAGACCATCTACTCGTTCACCGGCGCATCGCCCGAGGCCATCCTGCGCCCGGAGATTCCGGAGGACCACAAGATCATCCTCAAGCAGAGCTACCGTGTGCCGCGGGCGGTCCACGCCGCCGCGAACAGGCTGATCCACCAGGTCACCAGGCGTCAGGAGAAGGAGTACCTGCCAAGGCCGGTGGACGGCGTCTGCGCTGAGGTCGCCGGGACGTGGGAGAACCCAGAGTACGGCGTTCTGCGAGCAGCCATGGAACACCTCGAGCGCGGCCGCAGCGTGATGTTCCTGGCGGCGTGCTCCTACATGCTGCGCCCCATCATCCAGGTGCTGCGGAAGAACGCCATTCCGTTCCACAATCCGTACCGCCGCAGCAACGGTTTCTGGAATCCACTTCGGCTCTCCAGGCGAGGCTCCAGCGTGAACCGGATCCTGGCGCTCTTGGTCGCACATCCTGAATTCGGCGAGGCACACCGGGAGTGGACCTCCGGCGATCTCGCCCTCTGGACCGAGTGGCTGACGGCGAAAGGCATCCTGAAGCATGGTGCGAAGACCCAGATTCGGGACTGGGACTCGTCTCGACCCGTGACGATGGCGGACCTGGATGCCGTCTTCGAGACGGGCGCGCTCGAGTCGCTGCTGGCCTGCTTCGACGGCGATCACCGCGCGCTTCTGGCCTGGTGGCGCGGCCGCGTGAACGGGGCGATGCAGAGCCGGATCCAGTTTCCAGCGGATGTCACCGCAGTCCGGGGCTCGCAAGCGCTGCTGGAAAGGCCGCAGGTCACCGTGGGCACCATCCATTCGGTGAAGGGCGGGGAGGCTGATGTCGTGATCCTTTTCCCGGACCTGAGCCAGGCCGGCGACGCCTCGTACCAGCGCTACGGCCCTCCGCGCGATGCCGTTATCCGGATGTTCTACGTCGGCATGACACGGGCCCGTGAGGCGCTCTACCTGGCTGACCGAACCAGCACTATGGCAGCGCATTTGATGACGTAATACCTTGAACAGATTGGACTTGATAGCCATGCACGACGAAGGTACCCTTCAGGCGCTGACAGGAGGTTTGAAGGTCAAAGTGCGCGTGCAGCACCCCAAGGTCCAGGAGAAGAAGTTCCGGGAAGGATGGAAGTGGATCTTTCGCTACTGGTCCGACGAAGCCCAGGCGGATGGGTCTGTCAGGACGGTCCGCAAGGTGCATGAAGTTGGCCTGAGCCGCGGCAACGACAAGATTTCGAAAAAGGAGGCTGAGGTCGAGCGCGACAGGTTCTTCGCGAAGCTGAACGCTCCGACCGTGGAGGCTGCCGTCGAGCAGGTCGCCGCCACCGGCGTCGCCCTGTTTGGCGAGGTGGCCAGGATGTATCAGGCGGGATACCTCGGCCGCGAGAAGCAGATCGCCAAGCCGACCCGGGTGAAGGAGGAGTTCTACCTGGAGAAACACCTCATCCCCAAGTGGGGTGCGCTGCGCCTCAACCAGATCCGCCCGCAGGCGATCGAGGACTGGCTGCACGTGACCTTCGACTCCTGGTGGACGATGCACGGCGTGCGCGCCATCATGAGCCGGATCTTCTACTACGCCGAGGGCCATGGTCTGTGGGAAGAGGGGAAGCGCAGCCCGGCCTCCAAAGCCCGGCTGGGAAAGAAGCGCCACAAGTACGAGCGCCGGATCCTGACGTTCGAGGAGACCGCCCGCGTCCTCCAGCACCTCGAAGAGCCGAACAAGCTGATCGTCGAGACTTGCATCGCAACGGGGGCGCGCATTTCAGAGGTCCTCGGCCTCATGTGGAAGCACGTCAACCTCGATGCCGGCACCATCAAGATCGAGCAACGCGTCTGGCAATGCGAGGTCGGCCAGCCCAAGAGCGAGGGCAGTCGGCGTGTCCTGGGCATTGGTGACCTGGTCGAGCGCTTCCGCGCCAAGGCGGCCGCCGGCACAGCAAAGCCAGGAGCGTGGGTCTTCCCCCAGAAGCGATACCCGAGCCTGCCCATGTGGGACTCAGGCGTGCGAGACGCCCTCCACCAAGCGGCACAGGCTGAGGACTGCGACTTCCCCGGCCTCGGATTGCACTCCTTCCGCCGGGCCAACATCACCTGGCGGCAGGAGGTCGGTGGCAGCGCCATTGAGGCCTCCAAGATCGCCGGCCACAGCGACCTGGAGATGACCAGCGAATACACGTTCGTGGCACCAGAGAGGCAGAATGAGCTGACACGGCGGATTCAGCAAAAGCTGAAGAAGGCAGGCAGGACGGCGGCGAAGCCGCCCGAGCCAGCAATGCCAGCCCCGACGACATCTAAGGTCCCCGGCAGCCTGGCCGATACGGAGCCGGCGACTCCGGTTGTCCAGTAGGGACGAAGTACCGTGCGTCGCACTCTTGGCCTTCATCGCTTCTTCTGGGGCGACTTTGCAGGAGGGGCTGTCCCCGTCCCGGATGGTGCGCCTCTCTTCAGGAGAGCTTCGATGTTGGACCGCATGTTGGCCTCCGTGCCTTTGAAAAAGGCGTCGTCTCCCGTGAACTGGGCCCGAATGACCCCGCTCCCATCCATGAAGACCAGGAATGGGACCGAGTACTGCCTGGCGAACGACAGTTGCAGGTACTGAAAAACGGACATTTGCGTAGCGGTACCAACCGGGAAGGAGAGATTCAGTTTCTTGACGAATCCCGGCAGCCTGGCTTGTGCGTCCTGGTTGAACGCCACGGCAATCACCTGGAGTCCACGGGCTCGGTACTCCTGCTGCAACCTCTCCAGCACCTGTGCTGTCTCCTGACAGTGCGGGCATTCGGTCAGGAAGAACTCGACCACGAGCGCCTTTCCGCGGAACTGGTTGAACTGTAGGGGTCCACCTGCGGCAGTTAGAACTGTGAACTCGGGCGACTGTCGAGGAATCTGCTGGGCCGGTGCAACTGCCGCAAGAAGGCTCAGTGCGAGCCAGCTCAGCACGTTAATTGTTTGTCGTCTCTTCATCGGATAGTCTCCTTAGTGGTGGCGGACTCGGTCTCCCGGGCGCCTGTCCCGCCCGCGGGGCGGGCGCGGAAGCATAAAACCGTCAGCAGCGCCGAGATCGCGAGCAGCACGCCGTCTCTCAGCAGCGTGCGCGGACCGAGCGTTTCGCCCGGCCCAAAACAGCCACAGTCAATCCCCAGACCCCTCGCGAAGGAAAACAGCATGACCCCAAAGAACGTGCCGAGCAGGCCAGTGATAGCCAGCGAGGTGTATCGCAGGGCATAACCGTTGATGACGAGCACGCCGAGCACAGCTTCCAGCCAAGGAAGCGTCCGAGCCGCCACCAACACCGCCCACTCCGGCAACAGTCCATAGGCGGCGATGGACATCGCGAATACCTCCCAGGGGTCGCGGAGCTTCGTGTAGGCGGCGTAAAGCAGGACGCCCCCCAACAGCACTCTCAGGACGATCACCAGGTATCGCCGCATATCACCTCACGACCGTCTTCGTGGCGGTCTGGCGGCGCACCGCGCCGATTCCGGGCGACGCCGGGTCGTCAAGCAAGGCGCCATCCAGTATATGGATCGTGCGGCCGGCAAGAGCCGCGTTGTCGGGGCTATGCGTGTTCATAGGTATGGTCTGTCCGCGGGAGCTGAGGCCAGGAGCTAACAAGTCGGAGCGCATTGAAGATGACGAGCAAGGAAACGCCCATGTCCGCGGCGATTGCTGCCCAGAGCGAAGCATGCCCGGCGAATGCAAGGGCGACAAAAACGAACTTCACCGCCAACGAAAGGACGATATTCTGGCGGATGATCGACAGCGTCCGCCGGGAGTGGGCGATGAGCCATGGCAGTTGGTGCAGGTCATCCGACATGAGGGCGACGTCGGCCGCCTCGATCGCTGCATCGCTTCCAATGGCGCCCATGGCAATGCCAAGGCTTGCGCGGGCCATCGCCGGAGCGTCGTTCACGCCGTCGCCTATCATAGCCACCGACCCATATTGCTGAACGAGGGACTCGATTGTGGCCACCTTGTCGGCCGGCAGGAGTTCAGCCTGCACTTCTTCGATTCCTGCTTGCCGAGCTATCGTCCGGGCGGTTCCTTCGTTGTCGCCGGTCAGCATCACGATGTGGGGCACACCAAGGGCGCTGGTCGCCGCCAGCAATTCTGGGATGCCGGGCCGAAGCCGGTCAGACAGCGCAATGAATCCGCAGACGTGGGTTTCGTTGCCGATGACGACAACGGAATGACCGGTTGCCGACAGGTCTCCGAGCACTGAGTGCACCTCGGGCGTTTCTTGCCCGCGTTCCTCCAACAATCGGTGGGAGCCGAGCCAGAAGGATTTGCCGTCGAGTCGTGCTGTCGCGCCCTTGCCGGGGATAAGGGTGAACTCCGTGACTGGTCCCGGTTGCAGGCCGCGCGCACTGACGTAATCGCAAATCGCACGAGCCAGAGGATGCTGGCTTGAGGACTCCAGCGAGCCCGCTCGCTCGAGTAATTCCTGCTCAGTATGGCCGTTCAACGCGACGATCTTAGCGACCGACGGCCTGCCCACGGTCAGCGTTCCAGTCTTGTCCATGGCGATCGCCTTGAGCCGTGCAGGTGTCTCAAGCGCCAATCCGCCCTTGACGAGAACTCCGTTGCGAGCCGCCGCGGCGAGACCCGCGACGATGCTCACCGGCGTTGAGATTACCAACGCGCACGGGCAGCCTATCACCAACAATACGAGCGACTGGTAGAACCACGTTGCCCACGGTTGATGGAACAACATTGGTGGGACACTCGCCGTCAGGATCGCCACCGCAAAAACCGTTGGTGTATAGATGCGAGCAAAGCGATTCACCCATTGTTCAGCAGGGGAACGGCGGCCTTGGCTCTCTCCCACCAGCCGAATCACATGCGCGAGGGTGGTGTCGTTCGCGATTTTGGTGGAGCGGACATCGATCACACCGTTTCCATTGATGGTCCCGGCAAAGACGGAGGACCCTGGTTCCTTGGTGATCGGGAGGCTCTCACCAGTGATCGGAGCCTGGTTGACGTCGGTCGTTCCCTGAACGACTGTGCCGTCGAGTCCGATCCGCTCCCCAGGTCTAACTCGGAAGCGAGTGTCCACCGGAACTCCCGCCGAAGGTCTCTCACGGATCGTGCCATCAGATTCCACGACGCTGACGGATTCCGGGGCGATCTTTAATAGCGCCTCCACCGCGCGCCGGGCGCGACCGACGCTCCAGGATTCCAGGGCTAGTGATAGGGCGAAGAGAAAAGAGACTGTGGCCGCTTCGAGCCATTGCCCGAGGGCAATCGCACCGATCACTGCGACGGTCATCAGAAGGTTCATGTCCGGGCGGAACCGTCGCAGGGAGAACCATGCCTTAGGCATGACAAACCAAGCACCAGTGACGACCGCAAGGAGATAGAGCATTCGGACAGGAATTGGTGCGACGCCGCCCGCACCCACATGCTCCGAGGCCAACGCCGCTAACAGGCTGCCGCTAAGGAGGACGTGGACACAAAAACCCACGACGGCCAGCGAGCCGCTGAGGACAGTCAAGGCAGTTCGCGCATCGCGCCACCACGTCTGCCTTTCGGACCGAGTCGCAGTCCGCTCTGCGCCCGCCCACAATTCGGCGGACATCCCCGTCTTCGCCACTCTCTCGATGACTTGTTGCACGGAGACCCGACCGCCGTCCTGCAGAGTCATCCTTCCGTTGAGGATGTCGAACGACAGATCCGATTCACTTCTGACCAGATCGCGGAGTTCGCGCTTCAGGATGCCGACTTCTTCCGCGCAGTCCATCCCTTGAATTCGGAAGACCAGCCCTGGTTCGCGGTCCTTCATCAGCATCTCCTTCCCGTTCGCATCTCGAGTGCAGGACAGGGAGCCGAATCAGGGTGAGGACCGTGGACTTCTCCCATTCCCACCCGAGGAACTTCGCACCCTGTGCAGCGCCCGGCCGCTAGATCGCGCTCTCGCCTTTCTCCCCCGTGCTGATCCTGACGACCTCGTCAACCGTGTAGACGAATATCTTGCCGTCACCGGAGCGGCCCGTGTGGGCATGTGATCGGATGAGTTCGATCACACTGTCCACGTGCACGGCCGGAACCACGATTTCGAGCTTGATTTTTGGGGATGTCTCCGAAAGCTCCTCCTCGGTTCCGTGCCTGCCAAATCCCCTTACTTTCGAGACCGTGAGACCGGGAAACTCCGGGTGTCCCCGGAGCGCCTCCACGACCTTCGGCAACATGAACTCCTGAATGATGGCTTTGATCTCTTTCATGGTTTTCGACTCCAATGGTTTAGATTTCGACTTCCGCCTCCCGTCGCTCGAACCAGCGATACAGAACCGGCAGGATGACCAATGTCAGCAGCGTCGACGTCAGCAGTCCCCCCACGACGACGGTGGCGAGCGGCCGCTGAACTTCCGATCCGGGACCCGAGGCGTACAGCATCGGAATCAGGCTGAAGATAGCGATGGAGGCCGTCATCAGCACGGGCCGCAACCGGTCTTCGCTTCCCCTGGCGATGGCCTCCTCGACGGAAGCGCCTTCCTCCCGGAGTTGGGCGATTCGTGAGACAAGCACCACACCGTTGAGAACAGCAACCCCGAAGAGAACGACGAATCCCACGGAGGCAGGAACGGATAAGTAAAGCCCCGAGACATACAGCGCGAACACACCTCCGATGAGCGCGAACGGCAGGTTGAAGATCACCAGCAGCGCAAGCCGCACCGACTTGAACGTGATGAAAAGGAGCAGGAGGATTAGGCCCACCGCAATTGGCGCAATGATCATGAGCTTCGCCATTGCTCGCTGCTGGTTCTCGAACTGCCCTCCCCACGTAGTGTAGTAGCCAGCCGGCAGGTTCACCTTCTGCCGGATGGCGTCCCGCGCCTCGGCGACATAGCTGCCGATGTCCCTGTCGTGGATGTTGATCTCGATACCAATGCGGCGCAGTCCGTTCTCCCGACTTACTTGAACCGGCCCTTGGACAACCTCAATCTGTGCAAGCTGGCTCAACGGCACGTTATACCCTTCCCGCGCCGGGACGAGCGTGTTCCCGATAGTGTCCACCGAGTTGCGATACTCGGGCGGGTAACGGACCGCGACGTCGAACGCGCGGTTCTCTTCATAGAACTTGGTCGCCGCTTTCCCGCCGACGGAGATCTCGATGATGCGCAGCACGTCGCCGACGTTCACGCCATAGCGAGCGATCTTGCTCCGATCAACGTTTATGGCAAGGTATGGCTGGCCGCCGACACGCTCGACTACCAGATCCGCGGTGCCCCGGACATTCCGGAGCGCCGCTCCGATCTCCTCTGCCTTCCGGCCGAGCACGTCCATGTCGTCACCAAAGAGCTTCACGATGAGCTGGGCGCGCGTTCCGGCGACAAGCTCATCGATTCGGCACTGAATGGGCTGGCTGAAGCTAAAGGCGATTCCGGGAATCGTCGAGATCGTCTCCCGCATCTTCTCTGTCAGTTCGTCCCGGTCTGCCGCCGTCTTCCACTCCGACCGCGGCAGGAGAATCCCTGTGAAACCAGTCTTGTCGACGCCCCTTGCCTCGAGAGCGATTCCGGTCTGTCCTGTCCGCGAGAGAACTGTCTGCAGTTCCGGAAAGCGCTTCAGTTTCTTCTCGACGAGATTCGTGACTTCGAGCGCTTTGTCCAGGGAGACTCCGGGCAAGATCTGCACGTCCATGTCGAACGCCCCCTCGTCCATGATCGGGATGAACTCGGTCCCCAGACGGGGGACAACCAGGATTGCCGCAAGGAGGCCGATCAAAGCGGCCGAAACAACCAAAAGCCGTTTCCTCATCGCCCAAGCGAGAAGCGGCCGGTAGACTGCCCTGGCTCCCCGCATGATGATGCTTTCTTTCTCAGGCCCCGGCCTCAGTACCATCGCGCAAAGTACGGGGATTACAAAGATCGAAAGCACCAACGACGAAAGCAGGGCGATGGCCACCGTCAGGGCCAGCGGGCCGAACATCTTCCCTTCCAGCCCTTCCAACGAGAGGATGGGAAGAAAGGTCGTGGCGATGATCAACTCGCCGAAGATACTGGGTTTGCGGACTTCGAGCACCGCTTTGAGCACTGTAGAGAGTTTGTGTTCGGAGCTCCCCCTCTCGCTCAGGTGCCGTTGTACGTTTTCAACCTGGATGATGGTGGCGTCGATGATCATCCCGATCGAGATCGCGAGTCCGCCCAGTGACATGAGGTTCGCGTCCAGGCCGACGTACTTCATCACGATGAACGTCAGAAAGAGCGACAGCGGCAGAGCGAAGATGACGACGGCTGCACCCCGCAGGCTGCGCAACATGAAGTAGAGGACGAGCACGACGAGAATTGACCCCTCCAGCAACGCCTTGGTCACCGTCCCCACGCTGCTTGAGACAATGTCGGAACGGTCGTAGTAGGGGACAATCTTGATTCCGGAAGGAAGAACGTTGTTCTCATTGATCTCCCGGACCTTCTCTTTCACCGCCTGGACCACGGCCCGGCCGTTGCCCCCGCGCAGCATCATGACGATGCCGCCGACCACCTCGTTCTCACCGTTCATGAGCGCGGCTCCCTGGCGGACAGCTTCGCCGACCTGCACGCCGGCAACATCACGGACAAAGACGGGGGTGCCGGAAGGCGCGGCCAAGACGACGTTTCTGATATCGTCCTCTGACTTGAATAGGCCAACGCCGCGCACGATGTACTGCTCGTCGAAACGGTCGAGGACATTGCCGCCGACGTTTTCGTTGTTCTTCTCGATCGCCGCGTACACGTCGTCGAGCGTCAGACGGTAGGCAATCAGCTTGGCCGGGTCGACCATGACCTGGTACTGCTTGAAATATCCACCGAAAGAGTTGATTTCATTGACGCCCGGCACGCTCTTCAGCAGGGGCGTCACTACCCACTCCTGAAGCGTGCGCAGGTCGGCCAGATACCGCTTCCGGGCCTCGGGGTCGGTGGGCATGGGTGGTCCCTGCAAGGTGTATTGATAGATCTCACCCATCGCCGTTGCGATCGGCCCCATGCTCACCGTGACGGAGTTGGGCACGACGGATTTCGCCTCGTCCAGCCGCTGAAAGACCAACTGGCGGGCAAAATAGATATCGACGTCGTCTTTGAAGACAATCGTGACTACCGAGAGGCCGAACTTCGTGATGGACCGCATCTGAACAACATCCGGCAGCCCTCGCATCGCATTTTCGATTGGATAGGTGACGAACCGCTCGATTTCCAGGGCCGAAAGACCCGGCGCCGTACTGAGAATCTCCACTTGCACGTTCGTGACATCGGGAAACGCGTCGATGGGGAGGTTGAGGTAGGAATACACCCCGAAGGCAATCAGGACCAATACCCCGAGAAGCACGAAATTCCTGTACTTCAGTGTTTGCGCGATGATCTTCTCGAGCATGGCTTACTCTTCCTCCCCGATGAGATGTTTGAGGAAGGCGGTCTTGAGTGTGAAACTGCCGCGGCTTACCACCGGCTCTCCTGGCTTGAGCCCGGAGCGGATCTCGGTAAACCCTTGGCTTTCGCCTCCGGTTTCCACATCGCGCCGCTGGAACTCGGCGGCCGAGGTGCGCACAAAGACCACCGGTCTGCCGTCCATCTGCTGAATGGACGAACTCGGCACCGCCAGGATGGCGGCAGTCTGCTCCACCGGAATTTCGATCGTGGCGAACATCTCCAACTTGAGCAGCCCGTTTGCGTTCTCGACCAGGCAGCGCACTTTCGCGGTTCGCGTCTTGGGATCGATGATGTCGGCAACATAGGTGATCTTCCCGGTGAACGTCTCCCGCGGATAGGATGGAACTCGCACCCGAACCGCCTGGCCGGTTCTCACCTGAGAGAGGTCCCTCTCGTACACATCCGCCATCACCCAAACCGAGGACATGTCGGTGATGGCGAGCAGTTCCGTCCCCTGTTCCACAACCTCACTGCCGACGGCGTGGAGACTCGTAACGACCCCAGCAAACGGCGCCTTTAATATGCTGTGCGAAGCGGTGTGGCCGGAAGCTGCCTGCTCGGCGGGCAACTTGGCCAGATCCGCATCCGTCCATCCGAAACGGCGGATTTGTTCCGCGATCTTGGATACCGTCGCCCGGGCGCCGGCAACTTTGGCTTCGGCATCCTTGACTTCGGCCTCACGAAGGTCGTGGGTGGTCTGTGCGACCGCTCCCACCTTCAGCATTTCCCGGCTCCGATCCAAAATCTTCGTCTTGACTTCAAGATCGGTGAGACCCCTCCGCAGTTCGGCCTGCGCGCCTTGATACTCGCCAATCGCGAGTCCGAGCTCGATGTTGTCGTATTCCACTAATGGCGCCCCGGCCGATACGCGGTCCCCCAACCTCGCGTAGATCTTCTCGATGAGGCCCCGCGCCAGCGTCCGGATGTGGGCCACGCGTGCCGGATCCTCGCTCACGATGCCGGTTGCCGAAAGGAACCCCTGCAAGCTGCGTACGGCCGCCGGTTCGACGGTTATGCCAACCTCTTTCTGGGAGTCGGCGCTGATCTGGACGACAGCCGAGGGAGCGCCGTTGTCGGCGGGTTTGGGCGATTCGGCAGCGGCAGTGCCTGTTTCGTGGGACGAAGCCACTGATCCGCCAAGCCTGGAATAGACGAAGGCGCCGAGAACAGCCCCCACGACAAGCGCAATGAGCAGCCCGACGATTCCAGCACTTCGAATACCTGACGTGTGTGTCTTGAGGCCGGTGTTTTCCATTATTCAACTCCTGATCCAATGGCACTTGCCAGTTCGTACAAGCTGATGCGCTCGTCGAAGAGGGCCTGGTTGTAAATGCGCAGGGCGTCTCGATACGTTCTTTGCGCGTCCAGATAATCAATGAGGGTGGCGCCGCCGAGATTGTAGGATGTGAGGGTCACTTTGCTGGTCTGCTCGGCTTTCCCCATGTGCTGGGTCCTGATGTACTCAACCCTCTGCCGGTTGATTTCGACGGCATTGAAGGCTTGCTGAACCTCAAGTTGAATTTGCTTCTGAAGGGCCACCTCCAGGTTGGCGGACCGTCTTTGCTCGGCATCGGCTCTGAGAATTCCGCCCTCGTTACGATTGAAAATCTGCAATGGAAGCGTGACGCCAACAACG
>CAZVIK010000008.1:0-7656 GCA_964627045.1 uncultured Solibacteraceae bacterium
GTGCCTCAGATCGAGACGGGCGACGCCGCCCGGGCCGTGGTGCGGGCCGCCAAGCAGAATCCGGAGGTGGCGCTTGCAGGCCTGGACGAGCGGAAGGCGGAGCAGGCGGTGCGAGTGGCGCGCGATCCTTTCTCGCCGAAACTGGTGGCGGGTAGCGGACTGGCCTACAGCAGCGGCATCCCGCTGAGCATCGCCGGGGCCACGCCCTCCATTGTGCAGGTGCAGGCCAGCCAGTTCGTGTTCAATCGCCAGCAAACGCACCTGGTGGCGCAGGCCAGGGAGAACGCGCGCGGGTCGGCGCTCGAAACGGCGGCAAAGCGCGACGAAGTCGTCCGCCGCGCCGCTCTGGCGTATCTGGAGGCCGAGTGCGCCCGGCGCATGGAGGAGACTTCGGCCCGGCAGGTTGACCGGCTCGCGCGCATCCAGCAAACCGTGGAACTGCGCGTCGCCGACGGCCGCGAGTTGCCGATCGAAGCGAAGAGGGCCGGGCTGAACCTAGCGCGCGCACGGCAGCGGTTGCAGGCGCTCGAAGCCGATCGCCAGTACGCCGAGGATTCGCTCGGAGTCCTGTTGGGATTCGACGCCGGCCAGCGGATTCGCGTGGCAGGCGAAGAGCGCGGGGCGCCGTCGCTGCCCGACAGCGAGGCCGCGGCGGTGGAGGCGGCGCTGTCTTACAGTCACGAGACGCGCCGGATCGAGTCGGCGATGGCGGCCAAGGGCCTCGAGATTCGCGCCCAGCAGGCCGCCAAGTTGCCGCGCGTGGATCTGGTGGCGGGCTACGCCCTGCTCGGCCGGTTCAACAACTACGAGGACTTCTTCCGCAAGTTCCAGCGGCACAACGGGCAAGTCGGCGTGTCGTTCCAGATCCCGCTGTTGGCCGGGCCGGCGGTGGACGCGCAGCGTTTCCAGGCCGAGTCCGACGCCGCGCGACTGCGGCTGGAGTTGCGGACGACGCGTGACCGCATCACGGTGGAGGCGCGGCGCCTGTACCAGCAGGTGAAGCAGGCCGAATCGGCTCGGGACGTCGCTCGACTTGACCTGGAAGTGGCTCGCGACCAGGTGTCGGTGCTGTTGGCGCAGATGGAGGAAGGCCGTGTGTCGCTGCGGCAGGTGGAGGAAGCGCGCCTGGCGGAAGACGGCAAGTGGCTGGAGTTCCTGGACGGGGACTACAACCTCGAAGTGGCCCGTCTGAACCTGCTCAGCCACACCGGCGGACTGCTGGCGGGGTTGCGGTAGGGTGGCCACGCCAAAAATGGCGCGCATTCCGGCGACCGCGATTCAGCACCGGGCTCGCGGAGGTAACCAAGGCAGATTCGCCGGTCTTTTCCCTGGTAGAATATGGGCGGTGTAAAGAGTAACTTCGGGTATGTGGCGATCCCCCAGGGATCGCGGCTCCCGTGTGTGGGCATCAACGGCCGAAGGAGTGCGGATCCGTCGGCGGAGTCGTTCGCCGGGAATCCCAGCGCCTGGGCCGGGAGTGGACGGCGATTGAGGAGGCTCCTGTGTCCCGGTTCCGCTTTTTCACTTTCTGCTTGGCGACCTGCCTGTTACTATCAGTCTCTTTGTGCTGCCTGGATGTACTTGCAGCCCCTTCGCAGGCAGAGCGCCCGTCGAAGGACTATATCGTAATCCAAATCCAGGGCTACCCCGGGCCGTTGGCCGAGGCGCTCCGGACCCGCCTGTCGGCGTTCGAGGGCCAGCCCTTCACGACGGAGTTGCGTGCCGAAATCCTCAGGGCGGCCAGGGAGATCGATCCCGGGGCGCGCATACCGGTCGTTTCGCAGCGCGAAGTGGGCGACGGGGCGTTGGAAGCCCGCTTCGTCGTCGCGCCCTTTGGCGCAATCGAAGCTGCTCCCGCCTCCTCCCAGGTCAACCTGCGCCCGCAAGGGGATAGCTACGTGGATTTCGATCTCGAAGGACTACCGGAACCTCTGCGAACGAACATGAAGATGCGGCTGGAGCCATTTCGGGGTCAGGCGTTCACGACCGATCTGTTCGAACAGATCCGCCGCGTGATCCTAGAAACGGATCCCGATTGCGGAATCGTGGGCATGCGAAGGGTGAGGGGAACCGACCAAGCCACGACAACCCTCACCGTCGGCTCGGCGGCCATCGAGGCCCGCCGCGGCGCTGCGATTCGGAACGGAGCGGCCGTGCAGGTCAACGCCGCCGAACAGGCCGGCAAGTTGGTCAAACAGCCCAAGCCGCAGTATCCCCCGATGGCGCAGCAAGCACGCATTCAGGGGGTGGTCCGGTTTGTCGCGGTCATTGACAAGGAGGGGCGCGTTTCGGATTTGAAACTGGTCTCCGGGCACCCGCTCCTGATTCCCTCGGCGCAGGAGGCAGCCAAGAAGTACCGCTACCAGCCCACGCTCATCGACGGCTCGCCGGTCGAGGTGACGACCACGATCGACGTGCCTTTCACGCTCCGTTAGCCCTGCTAAAATGCGTGGGTCATGATCGTTGGAATTGAACACGTGGCGATCGCCTCGCCGGATCCGCAGAAACTGGCCCAGTGGTACGTGGATACACTGGGCTTCGTCATCAACTACAACTCGGGCCGGACGGTGTTTGTGAAAGCGCCGAACGGATCGATGATCGAAATCATCGCCTCGGAGGGCGCGCGGCCCTACCAGACGTTGAAGGACCCGGGGCTGCGGCACCTCGCGCTGACGGTGAGCGATTTCGACGCCGCCTACGCGAAGTTGAAAGACGCCGCGGTGAAGTTCATCTCCGAACCGGCGGACCTGAAGGGCGTGAAGGTGGTCTTCTTCGAAGACCCCGACGGTAACTACCTGCACCTCCTCCGACGCGAGACGCCGTTGCCGTAGCGAGGCGTGCCGCCGTTTGTGGCGGCGCACGCGCCGGAGCCTGCCGCCCCTACACCCAGATCTTTTCGAGCGGGACGCCCTGCTTGCACAGTTCGCACGCGGCGGCGTCCTGGTAGAAGATCCCGTCCAGCTTCGCCAGGTAGTAGAGCGGCAACGGGCTGAAGTCGGGCGCGTTCGGAGCCGGCTGCCATACGACGACCGCTAGACCCACCACCTCCGCGCCGTTGGCCTCAACCATTGCCTTCAGTTCGGTCAGTTTGCGCCCGGTGCGCAGGATGTCGTCCACCAGCAGCACCTTTTCGCCCGGCACCTGCTCCAGGAACTGGCGGAAGCGCAGCGGTTCGCTCTCGCACTCGCGCTCGGCCCAGTAGACCTGGTGGGCGCGCAGGGCCTCGCACATGCCGTAGGCCACCGGAAGGCCGCCGGTGGCCAAGGTCACGATGGAAAGCCGCGGAATGAGCGCGCGAATCTCCGGGTTGGCGCGCACCAGCCGGCTCAGGCCGACGCTGAGCGACTTGGCGTGCTGGTAGTAGCGCATAGCCAGGGGAATTTGAAGATACTCGGAGGCGTGGAGGCCGTGGGGGTATTCGAAGTGGCCGCGGCGCAGCCCGCCGTTCTGTTCCAGAAGCGTCCTGACTTCGGCTTCGGTGGGAACCAAGTGCATCGCCTTAGTACACTCCCTTTCCGGTGATGACCCTGGGCACCGTGCGCAGCAGTATGCTCCAGTCCAAGGCCAACGACCAGGTGTCGATGTACTGCATGTCGAGCCTCATCCAGGTTTCGAAATCGACCGCGTCGCGGCCGGCCAGGGCCCACAGGCAGGTAAGGCCTGGGCGCATGCGCAGCCGCCGCCGCTGCCAGCGTTGGTAGCGCTCCACTTCCACCGGCACGGCCGGGCGCGGACCCACCAGCGACATGTCGCCTTTGAGCACGTTCCAGAGTTGCGGCCACTCGTCGATGGAGAACTTCCGAAGCCAGCGTCCGACGGAGGTGAGGCGCGGGTCGTCGCGCAGCTTGAAGGCCGTCCCGCGGTCGCTCAAATGCTCAAGCGAGGGCCGCATCGCTTCGGCCTCCGCGCACATGGAGCGGAACTTGTAAAGCACAAACCGCCGCCCGTTCAGCCCGCAGCGGATCTGCTTGAACACAGCGGGGCCAGGCGAGGTCAGGCGCACCAAAAGCGCCACCAGCAGCATCGGCACGGCCAGCACCACCAGGCCGGCGGCGGAGCAGATCACGTCGATGGTCCTCTTCCCCAACAAGCGAATTTCGTCGTGCGGTGTGGCCGAGAAGGTCAGCAACGGAAGGCTGCCGAGCCGTTCCAAATACAGCGTACTGTTGACGTGCGGGAAAAAGTCCACCGCGACGCGCGTGCGCACGCCCTCCTCGTCGCACAGTAGAAACACCTCTTCCAACTCGGCCAATTGACCGCTGCCGACCGCGAAAAGCACCTCGTCGATGATGTGGCCCTCCAAAAGCCCCGGCAACGCATCCAAGGGATGCACGGGGTAAGTTTGATGGAGGCGGATCTCGGTGGGCGCGGGTGCGCCGGGCGTCGCGGACAAGAAGCCCACCAGCCGCACGCCGTAGCCGGAGGCGGCCTCCAGCGATTGCGCCACGCGCCGGGCGCGTTCGTCAATGCCCACCATCAGCACGTAGTGGGGCGCTCCAAACTCGCGGCGGACCAACCCGACGAGTTTGCCGCTGCTGAGCCGGAAGATCAGAAACAGTGCGATGCTGTAAATTCCGAACAACCCCAGGAAGAACCGGCTGAGGTCCATGCGCAGCATGTACTGAAACAGCGCCACTCCGGCCGTACCCACCAGGCATTGACGGAGCGTATCGCGAAGGATGACGCCCGGCGAGCCGGCGTCCAACCGGTCGTAGATATGCAGCCACCCACCCAAAATCAGATAGAGGAGAACGGCGAACCCCAGCAACAACGCCTTTTCGGGCACTTGCAGGTAGAACTCGAAATGAAGATTGAGGTGGAAACGGGTCTGGTAGGCGGCCTCGAAGGCCAGCGCCGTGAGAAGGACGTCGGACAGGCCGAACAGCAGACGGGCCTTGCGATGGTGGCGGCTGAACACCTCAGTCAGCACTATAGCAGAAGGCCTGCGGCCCCTCGGCGCGGGCTTGTCTTGCGCATGTAAAAGGCCCCTGGCGCGGGCATGGCCCGGTTGCAGTATCATTCAGAAGAGTGCGGCTGTCGGGTTTGTCGGTCTGGAAGCTCCTGCTGGTTTGGGCATCGGTCGCCGGCGGGCTCCTGTGCGCGGCCGCGGCCGACTACGAAGGCAAACCGGTCGGCCTCATCGCCTTCGAACCCAAACAACAGCCGCTCAGCGCCGAGGAACTGGCCGGCCTGCTGCCGGTGAAAAAGAATGCCCCGCTCCGGCTGGCCGATGTTAGGCAAGCCATCGGGAAGCTTTACGCCACCGGCCGCTACGCCGACGTCGTGGTCGACGCGTCGCTCGAAGACGGCCGCGTGACTCTGCGCTTTCTGACCCGCGGCAACTGGTTCGTCGGAAATGTCACGCTGGACGCGGTCCCGGTGCCGCCCACCATCGGCCAACTTGAGAACTCCACGGGTCTGACGCTGGGCAGCCCGTTCTCGCCCGAGGCGGTGGCGCAGGCCGCCGAGGGGATTCGAGCCGCCTTGCGCGCCAACGGCTTCTTCCAGGCGGTGGTTCGCGAACACCTTTCCTACCTGGAACGTACCCAACAAGTCGATATTCGTTTCGAGATCATCCCGGGGCCGCGCGCGCGGTTCAGCCAACCGCATATCACGGGCGACACGAAGCGGCCAGCGCCGTTTCTGGTCGACCGGACCAAGTGGAAAGGCTGGTTCGGCTGGCGTCCGCTCACCGAAAGCCGCACGCAAGAAGGGGTGGCGCGCATTCTGGAGTCCTACCGCCGCGATGGGTTCCTGATGGCGCGCGCCGCGGTGACCGGAATCGACCCGGCCACCGGTAGTCCTACCGTCGAGGTCAACGCCGGCCCCCAGGTTCAGATCGAGGCCGTGGGTGCTAAGGTCTCCCAGGGGAGGCTGCGGAGTCTGCTGCCCGTTTTCGAAGAACGGACTGTGGATCGCGATCTCCTGATGGAGGGTGCGCGCAACCTCACCGAGTACTTCCAGGCCCAGGGGTACTTCGACGCCAAGGTCGAATTCTCCTCGGAGACTTCCGGCGCCGGACCGCTCCGCATCGTCTACACGGTGGACCGCGGCGAACGGCAGAAACTGGCGGCCCTTTTCATCGCCGGGAACCGCTATTTCGACTTACCCACGCTCCGCGAGCGAATGCTGGTAACGCCGGCGTCCTTCCAGATCCGCCGGGGCCGATTCAGCCCCAACCTTCTGGCGCGCGACCTGGATGGGCTCTCGGACCTCTATCGCGCCAACGGCTTCCGCGACGTCAAGGTCACCAGCCGTGTCGAACGCGGCCACGGCGGCCGGCGCGGGGATCTGGCGGTTTCCGTGGCGATCGAGGAGGGCCCGCAGTGGTTCGTGGCCTCCCACGAGATTGCGGGAGCCGGTCCAGAGCACCACGAGGCGCTTACGGCGATGCTGCAATCGGGCGCCGGCCAGCCCTTCAGCGAAGCCAACATCGCCGCCGATCGCGACAACATCCTGGCTTACTATTTCAACCGCGGGTACCCCAGCGCCAGCTTCGAGTGGGATTTCCGGCCGTCGGCTGTCGCGCCCAACCGGGTCGACCTGTCCTTTTCGATCGATGAGGGGCCGCGCCAGTTTGTGCGGGAGGTGTTCATCAGCGGCTTGGTGACGACGCACCCGAGGGTGGTGCACCGGCGCATCGGTATCAACGTCGGCGACCCGGTGTCGCAGGCGCAAATGCTGGAAACGCAGCGGCGGCTCTACGACCTCGGCATCTTCGCCAAGGTCGATACCGCCGTACAGAACCCGGACGGGGACGAGCGCAACAAGTTCGTGTTGCTGCGCGCCGAGGAATCGCGGAAATACTCGGTGGCATTCGGATTCGGCGCCGAACTGGCGCGCATCGGCGGCAGCCAGACCAGTCTCGATTCGCCGGCCGGCAAGGCCGGTTTCAGCCCTCGCGTATCCTTTGATATCAGCCGGCTGAACTTCCTCGGGCGCGCCCACACCGTCGGCCTGCACAGCAGGCTCTCCAACATACAGCAGCGCGGCCTGATCACCTACAGCGCTCCGCAATTGCGCAGCCGCGCCAACGTGGATCTCTCCTTCACCGCGCTGTTTGACTCCTCCCGCGACGTGCGCACGTTTTCGGCGCGCCGCTGGGAGGGCTCGACGCAGATTGCGCACCGCTGGACACGATCCAAGTCGCTGTTTTACCGCCTGGCCTTCCGCCGGGTGAGCGTGGACCAGGGCACTCTGAAAATCCGCAGCGAACTGATCCCGCTGCTCTCCCAGCCTGTGCGCGTCGGCGTCATCTCGGCGGCCTACCTGGACGACCGGCGCGACGATCCGACCGATTCCCGCCGTGGCACCTACAATTCGCTCGACGTGGGAGTCGCCACCAAGTTGCTGACCTCCGAGACCGATTACTTCCGGCTGCTCGGGCGCAATTCCACCTACCACCGCATCGGGAGCAAGGTGGTGCTGGCGCGAACGACGTCGTTCGGCTTTATGCAGACGTTGAAGACCCGGCCGGAGCTTCCCCCCAGCCCGCAGGACATTCCGCTGCCGGAGCGCTTCTTCGCCGGTGGCGCGTCCACGCAGCGCGCGTTTCCGGAAAACCAGGCTGGCCCACGCGACCTGGTAACGGGTTTCCCGCTTGGCGGCAAGGCGTTGCTCACGTTCGGGACCGAGGTCCGTTTCCCGCTGTTCGGG
>CAZVIK010000008.1:7666-36467 GCA_964627045.1 uncultured Solibacteraceae bacterium
CTGTTCGGGCAGAATATCGGCGGCGTCCTGTTCCACGACGCCGGGAACGTGTACTCCAGCATCCGGGAGATCTCTTTCGGCTGGCGGCAGCGCCGCAACACCGACTTCGATTACATGGTCCACGCCGTTGGTCTAGGCTTCCGCTACCGAACGCCGATCGGGCCGGTGCGCGTGGACTTCGCCTTCGGCCCGAACTCGCCGCGTTTCAAAGGCTGCCGCGGGACGCAGCAGGAACTTCTGTTCGGAGCCTGCGAACCTATCGATCAGCGGATCAACCGCTTTCAGTTTCACTTCTCCCTGGGGCAGAGTTTCTGATGAACGCGCGTCTGATCGTCATTCTGCTGTTCTGTGGCGCCCTCCAGGCCGAGGTTCTGGACCGCATCGCCGTCACTGTCGGAAAGCGCGTCATCACCCAGAGCGACATCGTCAGGGAGATCCGGCTAAGCTCGTTTTTGAACGGCTCGGAGCCGGACCTCACGCCGGGGCCACGGCGGCGGGCGGCCGAGCGCCTTGTCGAGCGCGCCCTGGCCGACGCGGAAATGGAGATCGGCAAGTACCCGGCGCCCGGCCCAGAGGAGGCGGACGCCCAACTGGAGGATCTTCGGCGGGAGCGCTTTGCCGCTCCTTCCAATGTGGAACAAGCTTTGGCCGCCGCCGGCCTCACCGTCGCCGAACTGCGCCAATACCTGGGCGAACAAATTGCTCTGCTTCGTTTCATCGATGCACGGTTCGGACCGGCGGTCCTGATCACCGACGAAGAATTGCAGGCACACTATTCGGGTCCCTTCACCAAGGAATGGGAGTCGCGCAGCAAGCAGCCTCCGCCGCCTTTCGAGGAGGCGCGCGCGGAGATTGAAGAAGCGCTGCGCGCCGGGCGGATCGACGGCCTTTTGGACCAGTGGCTCCACGAAACCAAGGAGCGGACCCGGATCGTCTACATCTCGGGGGCCTTTGAATGACACGCCCGCGCAAGATCCTGCTGGCCGGGTGTGCAACGGTGTTGGGTCTGTGCCTGGTGGCCGTCGCCGCTGGGGTCGCGGTGCTCCGCTCGGACTGGTTCCGCGAACAGGCGCGGGCCCGCATCGTGCGGGAGGTTGAGACGGCCACCGGCGGGCGCGCGGAGATCGGCAGCTTCCACTTCGATTGGACCCGCATGACGGCCGGAGTGAGCGGGTTCACGCTGCACGGCACCGAACCCGCAGCGGATCCGCCGCTGTTTCGCGCTAGTTCCATCGAGGTCGGCCTGAAGATCGTCTCGGCCTTGCGCCGCGATATCGACATCCAGTCGCTCACGGTCCGCGAGCCGCACGTGCGCGTCGTAGTGAGCGCTGACGGAGCCACCAACCTCCCGAAGCCGAAGGTGGCGCGCCCTTCGCGGCGTCCATTGGAGCCGTTTCTGGCGGCGGCGATCGACCGCTTCGCCGTCGAGCAAGGCGTTCTCGAGATCAACGACCGCCGTATTCCGATCGGCCTGCGCGGCGAACGGCTTTCCTCGCGTCTGGTCTACGAGACCGCCGGGCCGCGCTACACGGGCGACGTTTCCTTCCGCCGGCTGCACGTAACAGGCCCGGATTGGCTACCCGCCGCCATGGACGCCGACATCGCCCTGAGTCTGGAGGCCGACCGCCTGGAGATACGAGAGGCGCGCCTTGCCACGGACGCATCGAACGCACGGCTTGACGGCGAGGTGCGCCACCTGCTCAATCCGGAGGTCGTTCTCTCGATCGAATCGCGGCTCTCGCTCCGGGAAATGCTGCGGTTGGCGAAAGCTCCTCCCGCCGTGCGCGGCCAGGCCGGCTTGTCGGGCGAATTCCGCTATTCCGGCGCCGCCGGATACAGCCTGGACGCCACGGTCTCCGGCTCGCAACTGACGGCCGAAGCCGATGGCATGAAGTTGCCGCACTTCGACGTCACCTCGAGGGTGAAGGCGGTCCCCGGCGCGCTGGAGTTGTCCGGTCTCCAGATCGCGGCGCTCGACGGGCAACTGTCCGGGAGCGTCCGGCTGGAAGCCTCGCGGCGTCTTCATGTGGCGGCGGAGGTCCGCGGGATTCGCGTATCGGACGTGGCGGCTATGCGCGGGCTTCCCGTCCCGCCTTTCGACGGCCTGGTGTCCGGCCCGGTGGCGCTTAGCGCCGGGGTCGCCGCGGGACGCCTTCAAGACGCCGATATCACCGGTTCGCTCGCCGTCGAGCGCGCCGTTTCCCCGCGCCCGCTCTCGGGGCTCCTCAACGTGAGCTTCAACCAGAGGCAGCGCACGCTCCAGTTCGCGAATTCCCGCCTGGCGACTCCCGCATCGAACATCGAGTTCAATGGGACGCTCGGCGATCACCTGCGCCTGAGTTTCCGCACACGCGACCTGGAAGACCTTCTTCCGCTCGGCGCTTACCTCGGCGAGTCCTTTCCGCGCGTGCTCCCCATCGCACTCCGGGATGGCGACGCGCGTTTCCAGGGCGAGATCGCCGGCAGCCTGGAAGCGCCGCGCCTTGCGGGCCGCGCGGAAGTCTCCAACCTCGTCTACGAGGGCCACCTCTTGGACCGAGTGGAAGCGGATATCGCTCTGGACCGGACCGCGATCTCCGCCGGGAAGGTCCTGGTGGAGATGGGCGGCGCCCGCCTGGAGGGCCAGGGGCGCGCGTCGCTGGACGCATGGAAACCGTCCGGTGCCACCCGCCTGGCCGGCTCGTTTTCCATTCGTGGTCTCACGCTGGAACGCCTCGCCGCCGAGGCGCGCCGTTCTTTGCCGCTCCGCGGCCTGGTCAACGGGACGATCCAGGTGGGTGGGACGATGGCCGAGCCTCAAGCTACCGCCAGGCTTTCGGTGGCCGATGGCGAGGCGTTGGGCCGCCGCATACGGGCGGTGCGACTCCAGGGTCGCTACGCGGACCGCTCGCTGACCGTTGAGTCGTTCGACGTGGACACCGGCGCCGGCTCGCTGTCCGGCAGCGCGTTGTACACACACCAGCCGAAAATGCCGCAGGCCGGGACTCTGCGTTTCGACATTGCGGGGAAAGGTGTGAGCCTTGCGCTGCTGCGGCCGGAGGTGGCGTTGCCGGAGACGGTCGAAGGCGTCGTGGACGGCCAGTTCCGCGGCGCGGCCTCGATCGAGAGAGGCGCGCCCTTGCTGACGGAACTGCACGGCCAGGCGGCTGTAACCAAACTCGCCTGGAAGGGGGAGCCGGCCGGCGAGGTGCGCGCGACCGCCTCGTCGGAGAACGGCATTCTCTCGGCGGACCTCGAAGGCCAGCTCTTCGGCGTGCGTTGGAAGGCGGCCTCCAGCATCGGACTGCGCGGGGACTATCCCGTGGGCGGCGAACTCAGTTTCTCGCGCGTCACACTGGCCAGCCTGGAACCGTGGCTCAAGCTCGCGGGCGTTTCGGCTCCGCCCTTGGAGGCATCCACCGACGGGACGATATACCTGTCCGGGCTGCTCCGCCAGCCCGAGGGCCTCCGGGTGCGCATCGAACTGCCTGGGGTCGAAGTCCTGCCTCCGTTAATTAAAGGGGCCGTCGCCCCACGGCTTCGCAACTCCGGCCTGGTGGTCCTGTCAGCTACACGGAAGGCGGTACGCGTGGTCAGCGCCTACTTCGCCGGACCGGACACTAACCTTCAAGTCACCGGCGGCGTTGACCTCGGCACCCGGTTCAACGCTTACGACCTGCGGGTGCGCGGCAGCGTGGACCTGAATATCCTCCACAGTTTCGATGCCAATTTGGTGGCCTCGGGCGACTCCACGGTGGACGCCAACATCCGGGGCCGCTTGGGCAAGCCCGAGCTTTACGGACGTCTGGAGTTCCGCCGCGCGTCGTTGAACCTGGCCGAGGTTCCCAACGGCGTTGAAAACGCCAGCGGCGTCGTTCTCTTCTATCGCGACCGCGCGACCATTGAAAGCCTCACCGCGGAGACCGGCGGCGGCAAGGTCTCCGTGAAGGGCTACATCGGTTTGGGCGGCCCGCAGTGGTCCTACCGCCTGCAAGCAGCTGCCAGCAAGGTCCGCTTGCGCTACCCGGAGGGCCACAGCACCTCCATGGACCGCGTCATCGAACTCACCGGGACATCGGAGCGCAGCCTGCTGAGCGGCACCGTCACGGTCTTGCGCTCCGGTGTGTCGCCCGGGGTGGACCTGGCGAGCCTGGTATCGCGCGCCTCCCAGTCCATGGTTACCCCGGCCGCCACCAACGAGCTGCTCAGAGGCATGCAGTTCGATGTCCGTGTGGTCACCGCCCCCGATGCGCGCTTCGACACCATGATTACGCGTGACATCCAGGCCGAAGCCGAAATGCGCCTGCGCGGCACCCCCTACAAGCCCGTGTTGCTGGGCCGCGTGACCATCAGCCGGGGCGAAGTCATCTTCCTAGGCAACGCCTACACTGTCAGCCGCGGTGAGATATCGTTCCTGAACCCCGTGCGCCTGGAGCCGGTCCTGAAGGTGGATCTGGAAACGCGCGTGCGCGGCATCGACGTCACCATGAGCCTCACAGGCCCGGCCGACCGCCTGAACCTCGGGTTCCGCTCCGAGCCGCCGCTGCAATACCAGGAAATTCTGGCGCTGCTCGCGGTGGGACGCGCCCCCACCTCCGACCCCACGCTGCTGGCGCGCCAGACGCAGCAGGATCAGAGCTGGCAGCAGGCTGGCGCCAGCACCCTGGTGGGCCAGGCGCTGGCCGCGCCGGTGGCGGGACGCCTGCAGCGGTTCTTCGGCGTCAGCCGGATTAAGATCGACCCCAAGCTTACCGGTCTCGGCAACAACCCCGAAGCACAAATCACGTTGGAGCAGCAGGTCTCCAAGGACATCACCTTCACCTACGTCACCAACCTGGCGCAGGAGCAGCAGCAGTTGATCCGAGTCGAATGGAACGTCAGCCGCCAGTGGTCGATTCTGGCCGTGCGCGAAGAAAACGGTCTGTTCGGCGTGGAGTTCCAGTTCCGCAAGCAGTTTAGATAGGGGGATGGCGGCCGGGCCGTCCGCAGCGCCACGTTATCGCCGGGCGCTCGCCCCTTCCGCCTCGGTTTCCAACCGCGTCAGGTACCCCTCCAACGGGCGGAAGTATTCCAGCATGGCGCGAGTGCCGACGTCCTCGCCCGTCTTCTCACGCAGCACCTCACGCCAGTCCCGGGTCGCGCCCAGGCTCAGGATCTCCCACAACCACTTGCCGACTTCTTTGTTCCCGTAATAGTTGCAGGAATGCGGGTCCTGGCGCAGAATATTCCGCGCGATGTAGTCGTGCAGTTGGTACCGGATGAGGTAGGCGAGCGCGTAGTCGTAATATTGGGCGGGGTCGTCGATGATGTGTGATTTGGTGCATCCGTCGCAGAATTCTTCGCGGCGCTCGGCCGGCGGGCGGATCCCCTGGTAGCGGCCCACCAGCGACCACCAGTCGCGGTTGAAGGCGTCGGCGGGCAACTTCTTCTCGTACAGGTCGTACTCGAAGTGCGTCATTGTTCCGGCCGACCAGGGGAGGAAGACCACCGCGTCGTTCAGGGCTTCGTTGAGCAGCCACTCCTCGCGGTTGATCTTCATATCCGCCGGAATCACACCGATCTGGCGAAGGTACGGTTCCTGGCGCGACGCGATGGCGATCAAATAGCCAACCGCCTCATGGAAAGCGCGGCTGGCACCGCCGCGCAGCACCACGGGGACATCCGGGTTCGAGTATGCGAGGTAATAGTAAACATGCCCCAACTCGTGGTGCGCCGTCTCGAACCAGCGCCAGTTGGGTACAACGCTCATCAGGCTGCGCACGTCCTGGTTCAGGTCGATGTGATAGGCCCAGGCATGCGTATTCTTCTTCCGGGTCGAGTTCGGAGGAATCTGGTACAAATCCGACTTCTCCCAGAAGCTTTTGGGCAGCGCGGGCCATCCGAGCGACGTATAGAACCGCTCGGCCTGCTGGACGATCCACTCGGGCGAGCGTCCGCGAAACTGGGGGTCCAGGTTCACGCCGCCGGCCAGCCCGGGCCAATCCTGCCCCCAGCGGTTCGGCAGCCAGTGCGCCGGAATCCGCTCCCGCGCCGGTTGCGCGTAGCGCGCGGCCAGCGTGCGGCGCGCGTATTCGTGAAGGCGGCGGTAGAGCGGGGCGATGTCCTCGACGGTCTTGTCCATCAGCCGCATCATGTCGGCGACGCTCATCCCGTAATCCGCCACCTGGAGGTGCAGGTAGGACGAGTATCCGAGCGCCGTCGCCACACGGTTGCGCAGGTCGCGCACCCGAGCGAGATCCTTTTTTAGCGCCACGCCCGGCAGTTTGGACGCCTCCCAGGCGCGCAGCCGCTCACGCAGGTCGTTCGACGACAGCAGGATGTCGTCGATCTGGTTGGGCGTCACCGGCTTAGCGCACACGCTTCCCCGGCGATCCAGGCAATAGGAGAACCCATTGAGCGCGGCGCGTAGCCGGGCTTCGCCTTCGATGCGGTCCGCCACCACGCCCGGAACCGTGGCGGGCCATTCGGCCGCGAGCAACAGGATCCGGTCGAGTTGCTGAAACTCGAGATCGGACAGCGAAGCGCGATGCTCCAGCATCCGCCGGGCGGTTTCGATCACGTACCGGCTGCCCTGGAAGGCGGCCAGGGCCTTTTCTGCGCCCACGCGCTCGCCCGTGGTGAGGTCGTTCGCGTCCACCGAGCTACGCCAGGCGGCTTCGTTCGCAGCGGTGGCGAGTTCACGGCCCGTCTCGTTGTACATCCGGAGGAACGACTGCACATCTCCGGCCGCGGGCGCGTCTCCGCTGGAGCAGCCCGCCAACACCCCGAACGCCACCGAGACCGTCAACAGCCCGGCTGGTCTCACGTTGAGATTGTATCAGCGCCGGAGGTAGGCGTCGTCGCCGCGCTGCCAGTCGTCGCGCGCCGGAGAGAACAGGTCCACCACCACGCAGTCCTCCAGCGCCTCCACGCGGTGCGGCGCGTTGGGTGGAATCAGAAGGATGTCGCCCGCCTGGAGCACGGCTTCCTCGCCGGCGACGACGAAGTGCAGCCGCCCCTCGCGCACCATGCTGGCCTGTTCGTGTTCGTGGCTGTGCTCGGCGACCGTGGTCCCCTTGCGCAAACGGATCTCGGCGAGGGTCATCTTCTCGCCGTGGATCGCCCGGCGCCGCACGTTCGGATTCAATTGCTCCGCGGGAACGTGGTCCCAACCGTAGAGTTTCATCGCGACGAATTGTATCACGGAGCGCGGGGCGCGCCGCGCGGTTCGGCCAGCGTCACCCCCGCGATCCGGTCCGCATACAGCACCCTTAGGTTTCGCTTTTCAGCCAACGTGCGATCCCCCTCGGCCAGGACGTACAGGTCGAATTCCCCGTCGGGCCCCTTGCGGTCCAGCGGCTCCAGCCAGTCCAGCTTCCACACGCGCCGGTAAAAGTTCATGCTCGGCTCCAGCAACCAGGTGATCCCGGCGCGCACGTGCGCCCGGGGGTTCTCGCTGTGCCTTTCGCGGATCAAGCTCATGATGTACTTGGTCTTCGAGTCGAAAAGCCACTCGCCGTATGCGCTGAATTGAAAGTGCGCGATGTAATGGCCCAGCCAGCCAGCCGCGATCAGCCACACGGGCAGCCCCACCGTTAGCCACACCCGGCGCCGCCCGGCCAAACTGGCCGGCAACGCCAGCGCCGTCAGCGTGAACAGCGGAATCAGGTAAAGCCCCGTGCGGCCCGCGGGAAACAGTACGTTGTCGATCCGGTTCATCGCGATCAGAATGCCAAGTGAGCCGAGCAGCGCGCCGCCGCCCAACAGCAGAAACCGCGCCGCGCCGCTCCACGCTCCCGGATCGGAGCCTCTCAACCAGCGGAACAACAGGACGGCGCACGCCACCGCCGCCGCGAGCAGCAATCCCGGCCCCAGCGCGCGCTCGAACAGCCTGAACCAGAACTCGGGCGCCGGAATCAGCCCCGCAAACCGGCTCTCCACCGGGTGGTGATAGAGCGATAGCGCCACCAGATTCTTCATCGACGCGCCCAGCGTCGCCTCTCCGACGTAGAAGTTGTCCCGGTTCGCCCGGCTTAACGGCAGGATCACAACCAAGAAGCAGGTGACGATCCCGGGAACGATGAACGAGTCGATGGCGTCCTGCCAGCGCCCCTCCCGCGCCAGCAGAATCACGAACAGCAGCGCCAACGCCGTTCCCGGAACCAGAAGCGTCAGGTTCGCCGCCGCGGCCAGCCCCAATGCCAGACCGGCCCGCAAGATCCGCGGCGTGGTGCGGTCCCCGGCCGCGTATTGCAGAGTCTGGTCGAGCGCGTACAGGAACAGCGCAAGGGCCATGCCGTAGCCGCGCGCCGCCGACAGGAAATCCAGCACCAGCGGGTTCAGGCCGAGCAACGCCACCGAGAAGAGAAACTGCCAGCCGTCGCCGAAGACTCTCCTCGAAAGGCGGTACGTGACAATCAGGTAGAGCAATCCTCCCAGCAGGCTCGGAATCCGGAGTGTGAACTCCGACAGCCCGAACGCCTGAATCGACAACTTGCACAGGACGGTGTGCAAAACGTGATTGGCCGCGTCGTAGGACTGGAAGATCAGCGCCCACTTTCCGTTCAGGAACAGGCTCTCGGCGAATGCCTCGTCGCAGGTGATCGATTGGGTCCAGGCGCGGTACACGTTCACCGCGAAAACGGCGGTGAGCAGGCCGAGGGCAAAGCGGCGGCGCGGCATCTAGGCTCAGGGTGAAGCGTTGCGGGTATTGTATCATGTGGTTTTGCTGGCCCCGGAGGTCGCGATGAAGGGTGTTGTGCTGGCCGGAGGGACGGGCAGCCGTCTCTATCCTCTTACCAAGATCACGAACACGCACCTGCTACCCATTTACGACAAGCCGATGATTTACTACCCGATTCAAACGCTTGTCGACGCCGGCATCCGGGAGATCCTCGTGGTGACCGGCGGAAAGACCGCGGGCGACTTTCTCCGCCTTTTGGCCAACGGCAAGGAGTTCGGCCTCAACCAGATCAACTACGCATACCAGGAAGGGGAGGGCGGCATCGCCGAGGCGCTCAACCTGGCCGAGCATTTCGCCGAGGGCGACCGCATCTGCGTCATTCTGGGCGACAACATCATTGAAGGCAGTATCCGCAACGCCGTGGACGACTTCGCGCGGCAGCCGGCCGGCGCCAAGATTCTGCTCAAGGAAGTCCCCGACGCCAACCGTTTCGGCGTCGCCGAACTCCGGGGCGACCACATCGTCGGGATCGAGGAGAAGCCCGCGCATCCCAAGTCCAACTACGCCGTCACCGGGATTTACATGTACGACCGCACGGTGTTCGAGAAGATCCGCACCCTGGTGCCCTCGGCGCGCGGCGAATTGGAGATCACCGACGTCAACAACGCTTACATAGCCGAAGGCCACCTGACGTTCGCGTTTCTCGATGGCTGGTGGTCGGACGCCGGCACCTTCGAGTCGCTGTTGCGAGCGGCGAACTTCGTCCGCGAATCGCGCGTGGCGGCGCCGGAGCCCGCCGGGGCGGCCGCGGAGATCTGACGCCGGCCGGAGGCCTCATGCATGTGGCCCTGGACGCCACGCCGCTCACGCTTCGCCATGGCGGTATCGCGCGCTATGTGCGGGAACTTGCGGCGGCGTTGGTGCGGGAGTTTCCCGAAGACCGTGTGACACTCCTCTCCGACCGGCCCTTCGCCACTCCGCTCGATCCTCCCCTCCCTGCCGGCCGCGCGCCGCAGAACTGGGTGCAGCGGCGCTGGTGGCTCTACGGGGTGGCGCGTGAGATGCGCCGCCTCAACGCAGACCTTCTGCACGGAACGCACTTCTCGGCTCCGTGGCTCCCGCTTCGGCCGAGCGTGATGACGCTGCACGATCTTTCTCCCTGGCTCGATGCGGCAGCAGTGCCCGGTGCGGCTTTCGTCCGCTGCCGCGCGCCGCTTCTGATCGGCTTGGGCCTGGCCACGCGGATCATCGCGCCTTCCGAGGCCGTCCGCCGCCAGGCCATCGCCTACTTCCGCATTCACCCTTCCCGCATCTACGCCGTTCCGCACGCGGCGTCCGGGCGTTTCCGTCCGTCTCCGGGGCAGCGGGCGAAGCCTTACTTCTTTTGCCTCTCGTCGGCGGAACCCAGGAAGAACCTGCCGATGCTCATTGGCGCCTGGCGCGAGGCCTACCGCCAGTGCGGCGTCGAACTCCTGTTGGCCGGGCCCAAGCAGGCGTCCCTCGGCCCCGTGGTTCCGGCACCCGGATTACACCTGCTGGGGGAGGTCTCCGAAGACGAGCTTCCCGGCTTGTACTCAGGCGCCGTAGCCTGCCTGTACCCTTCGCTTTACGAGGGCTTCGGCCTCCCGGTCTTGGAGGCCATGCAGTGCGGGGCGCTGGTGATCGCCTCCAGCGATCCGGCGATCTCGGAGGTCGCCGCGAAAGCCGCTTTGCTGCTCGATCCCCGCGACGCGCTCGCCTGGCGTCAGGCCATGTGCGGGGCGGCTGCCGGGGCCGAGGATTTACGTGCGCTTCCCCCCCGCGCCCTGGCGCGCGCCGCCGAATTCAGTTGGGCTCGAACCGCGCGGCAAACCCGCGAAGTCTACGCCGAGGCGGTGGCGGCGTTCCATGAATGATGCCGTGACGCCCGATCCCACTCCGCCGGCATTGTTTCTGGCCCCCGAAGCGCCGTATCCGTTGCGTGGAGGGGGCGCGATGCGCACCGCATCTCTGCTGGAGTATCTGCGTTCCCGCTGTCCGGTCGATTCGATCCTCTTCCGCCAGGCGGGCGACCCCGATCCGGCCGCCGGCCTTCCCTCCGGGCTGGCGAGGCGCGTGCTGGTTCTGGAACTTCCTCGGCATTCCAAGAGCCCGCCGGCTCGCGCCGTCCGGAACCTGTCGCGGTTTGTCCGTGGCGTGCCTCCATTGACCGATCGTTTCTCGGGCTTCACCGCCGAGGTCGAACGCTTCGTGTCTGGGCGGCGCTACGCCCTGTCGGTCATCGAGCACTTCTGGTGCGCGCCCTACGCCGGGGTTCTAGAGGCCTGTTCGGAGCGGTTGGTCCTGGACCTTCATAACGTGGAATCCGCGCTGATGGCAAGCCGGGCGGCGGCGGCCTCGGGCGGCGCGGCGGCGCTGTTCCGCCGGTTTGAGCGGGCGGGACAGCGGCTCGAGCGGCGCTGGTTGCCGCGGTTCCACACTCTGCTCGCGACCTCGGACGCCGACGCGGCCCTGCTCCGGCCGCTCGCGCCGGGGAGCCGGATCTTGGTCTATCCCAATTCGATTCCGCTAACGCCGGTGCCCGCGCGGCCCGAACAGCACGTCATCGCCTTCTCCGGCAACCTGGAATACGATCCCAACTTGGACGCCGTGCGCCACTTCCACGCCCGCATCTGGCCCCTGCTGGCCGAGCGATGGCCCAGCCTGGTCTGGCGGATCGTAGGACGCCATCCCGAGGCAGTGCGCCGGTTGGTGTCCGGCGATCCCCGTATCGAAGTCACCGGCGAGGTCGCCGACGCAGTCGAGGCTTTGGCCCCCGCCGCCGCCGTGGTGGTCCCCCTGCGGATCGGCAGCGGGACGCGGGTCAAGATTCTGGAAGCCTGGGCCGCCCGCCGGGCCGTAGTCTCCACACCGTTGGGAGCCGAGGGGCTCGGAGCACGCGACGGGGAGCACCTGCTGGTGGCCCAAGAACCCCGGGAATTCGCCACTGCGGTCTCCACGCTGCTCGAGTCGGCCCCGCTTCGGGACCATTTGGGCGCGTCCGGGCGGCGGTATTATGAATCCCGCTTCACCTGGGAGGCGGCCTGGGCGGCGCTGGACGCCGCCGGTTTACGGTAGCGCCGGGTTGCGGTGTTCCCACTATACTGTAAGGGATAGATGCGGTTTGCCATTGACGCACATGCGATCGGCCGCAGGCTCACGGGAAATGAGGTTTATGTCAGAAACCTCTTGGCAAACCTAGCGGCCCTGGATGAAGCTCCCGAGATACTGGCCTACCGGACAGCGGGCAGCGCCAACGGGTGGGTTCCGCCCTCGGTGACGTGCCGCGACGTGGCCGGGAATCCTTGCTGGAGACTCAGTTACGACCTGTCCAGCCGCCTTCGGCGGGACCGGCCGGATCTTCTTCACGTCCAGTACACGGCCCCCCTGGCCTGCCCGGTGCCCGTGGTGGTGAGCGTTCACGACGTGAGCTTTCTGGAACATCCGGAGTACTTCCGGCCCCTGCGGCGAATGCAGCTCCGGCTGACGGTCGAACGCACGGTGCGTCAGGCGGCCCGGGTCATCACCGGCAGCGAATTCTCCCGGGACTCCATCGCGCGCGCCTACCGGCTGGACCCGGACTCCATCGCCGTCGTGCCCAACGCCGCTTCCCCAGTCTTCCGGCCGCTTCCACGGGAAAAGGCGGCGGCGGGGATTCGCGAGCGGCTCGGAATCGATGGCCCGTTTCTCCTCACCGTCGGCGACCTCCAGCCCCGCAAGAACCACATCGGCCTGATCCGCGCCTTCGCCGCGCTTTTACGTCAACGCCCCGATGTGCGCCACGATCTGGTGCTCGCCGGGAAGGACACTTGGTACTCGCCGGTCGTGCGGCAGGCGGCGCAGGATTCCGGCTTCGGGGGCCGCATCCGCTTCGTAGGCTTCGTCAGCGACGAGGAATTGCTTCTCCTCTACAACGCGTGCGATGTCTTTGTGTTTCCCTCCTTCTACGAAGGCTTCGGTCTGCCTGTGCTGGAAGCGATGGCCTGCGGCAGCGCGGTGGCCTGCTCCAACGCCTCGGCATGTCCTGAAATCGCCGATGCGGCGGCCGTGTTTTTCTCTCCGGAATCGATCGAGCAGATGACGCGCGCCATGACGGACCTCCTTGTGGACGGCGATCTGAAGGCGCGCATGGAGCGGCTCGGCCTCGGCCGCGCGGCCCAGTTCAGTTGGCGCAAGACGGCCGCCAGGACGCTGGATATCTACCGCGAAGTGGCCGGTGCCGTGCCCCGCCGCACCAGTGCGGTTAAGGCCGCATCCCTTTTGTCATGATGCGAGCGCTTCTTCTGCCGGTCTGCCTATTGTTGGCTGCCGCGGCGCCGGCCGCCCAATCCGGGACTCCATCGGCCGGCGAGACCCTTACCTATGACGTGAATTGGCCGAGCGGCCTGAGCCTGGGGGAAGCGCAGATCAAGGCGGTTCCGGCCTCCGGCGCCGGACCCGGCGCGGGCTGGGATCTGTCGATGTCGATCGACGCCGCCATCCCCGGCTTTTCGGTCGCGGACCGTTTTCGCTCCTCGGTCGGCCCGGATTTCTGCTCTTTGGAGTTCGACAAGCAGATCTCCCACGGCAAACGCGCCACGCATGAGCGCGTCACGTTCGACCCGGCCACCGGCTCGGCCAAACGCGAGACCATTAAGGGCGGCCATTCGCAATTGAGCCTTCCCCCGTGCGCCAAAGATGCGCTGGCATTTCTCCACTTCCTGAGGCGCGAACTGGCCGAGGGAAGGCTGCCGGCGTCTCAGACCGTGGTATTCGGCGCGGAGTACAAGCTACGGCTGGAACACGCCGGACGGCTGCGGGTCAAGGCGGGCGGCGGCGAGTTTGAGACCGACCGGATCAAGGTGGCGGCCACCGGCCCCGCTTCCGAGACGTCCATCGAGATTTATTTCGCGCAGGACAAGACCCGGCGCCCTTTGCTCATTCGCGTGCCGTTGGCCCTCGGCTCGTTTTCGATGGAGTTGGTCCCCTGAACATGCGCATCGCCCTGGTTTCGCCGATGCCGCCTTCCAAGAGTGGGATCGCGGACTATTCGGCCGCGCTGGCCGGGCCGCTCAGCGAACTGGCCGATGTTGCCGTCATCTCGTGCGAGGACGGCCACTTCGACCCGGCGCGCTTTGACGCGTTGGTCTACCAGCTTGGCAACAACCCGTATCACTCGTTCGTGTATGACCTGGCGCTCAACTACCCGGGCGTAGCCGTGCTGCACGAACCGAACCTCCACCACCTGATCGTGGACCGTACCATCGTGCGCGGCGATTGGGACGGTTACCTGAAAGAGGCCGAGTACGACGGTGGACCGGCCGCGCTGGCCCGTGCGCGCCGCGCTCGCGCGCTGGAGACCGGACCCGATTACGACGGCGTGCCCATGATCCGCCGTCTGCTGGAGCGCTCGCGGGCCGTCGTCGTCCACAGCCATTATGTGGAAGAGGCGGTGCGTCAGGCAGGGTTCGCGGGACCGGTCGGCTGCATCCCGCACGGGGCCTGGATTCCACAGGTGGACCGCATGGTCTACCGCCATCGCCTGGGCCTGGATGAGACAGCGCCCCTCGTCGGCGTCTTCGGGTTTCTGAAGCCGTACAAGCGCATCGCCGAATCGCTGCGGGCGTTTCGCCGCCTGGTGCGCCTGGAGCCTACGGCGAAGATGATTCTGGTGGGTGAGGCGCACCCCGATTTTCCGGTGACCCCGCTCATTAACCGGCTGGGTCTGCGCGCCAACGTGCGGATGCTCGGTTTCACGCCCATCGACGATTTCGCCGGCTACATGGCCGCCTGCGACGTCGTCCTGAACTTACGCTACCCGACGCTTGGCGAAAGCTCCGGCAGCCTTCTGCGCGCGCTCGGTCTCGGTCGGGCCGTGGTGGTGAGCGACGTCGGCTCGTTCCGCGAACTGCCCGACGACATCTGCCTGAAGACGCCCGCCGGAGACGGCGAAGAGGAAACCCTGTTCGAATTCCTGAACCTGCTCGTATCGCGCCCCAGTTTCGCCCGCGGCATGGGCGAGCGGGCCCGCCAGTGGGTGGAACGGGAATGCCGCTGGGAGCACGTCGCGCAACGTTACGCCGCGTTCCTGGCCGACGTGGCCGCCGGGCGAACCTCCGCGCCGCTCCCGGAGCGGGCACCGGCTTTCCCGGCCGCCGCGGAACTCGGGACGGATTCGACGGCGGCGTCCGAAGCGAAAGCCGCGGAGCCCGAGCCTTCAGCCGCGTCGGAACCCGTCTCGCCCCGCGAACCGGTCACCGAGGAGTACATCCTCGGCTGGACGCCCGAAGGAGTCGAGGGCCGCGACTACCTGGAGACCCATCTCACGCGGCTGGAAAAGACGCTCTCCATCATTCCGCCCGGCGGGCCCGAGGATCGCATCCTGGAGATGGGCGCCTATCTCCAGATCACGCCCGCCCTCCGCACCAAGCTCGGCTACGGAGAGGTGCGCGGTTGCTACTACGGTCCGATCGGAGAGACCGATCACAAACGCGTCACCTCAGCCACCGGTGAGGTTTTCGAGTGCGTCATCGACCTGTTTGATGCGGAGAAGGACGTCTTTCCTTACCCCGACAGATACTTTTCCACCGTCACCTGCTGCGAACTGATTGAGCACCTGGCCTCGGACCCGATGCACCTGATGTCGGAAATCAACCGCATCCTTAGGCCGGGCGGCCACGTTGTCCTTACGACGCCGAACCTCGCCTCGCTGCGTTCGATTTCGGCGCTGTTGCTCGGCTATCACCCCGGGCTTTTTTCTGTGTACCTGCGTCCCAGCGGGGAGCCGCCTTCCGATTTCCGCCATCATCGCGAGTACACGCCCATTGAGATCCACCTGTTGTTGGAGGACGCCGGCTTCGAGGTGGCGCTGCTAGAGACCGGAGCCTTCCGGGAAGCACCGGCGCCGGGGTTGATCTGGGTCGAGCACCTGCTGGCGCGCTATCAACTAGCCTCGCATCTTCGCGGCGAGGGGATTTACGCCGTGGGCCGCAAGAAGCGCACTGTTAAAAACCGGTATCCCGGGTGGCTTTATAGCGCGGCGGGAGCATGAGCGCCTCCTATACGCAGGTCGATGTGAACGCCGAAGGCTGCTCGCTCACCGTCCGCTTCCGCATCACAAACCGCTCCGGGCGCGACTGGAACCCGTCGGAGGGGTTCCGCATCGGCAGCCAACTCATCGACCCGGAAACGCACCTCTACATCGACGAAGGAGCCCGCGCCGCGCCCGCCTCCGCGATCGCCGCCGGCGGCGCAGCCGAAATTGCACTCCAGGTTGAGGTCGCCCCGCACGATGGCCCCTGCCGGATCTACATCTCGCCGATGCAGGAAGACTCGGTGTGGTATTACACCCGCGGCTGGCCCTTCCTGGTGGTGGACTTCGAGGTCGCCGGCGGGAAGATCGTGTCGCCGTCCTGGCGGGTCGAAACCGCGCGGTCGTTGCGGTTCTCCATCGCGCTTCGCTCGGTCGGCCGGGCCTTCGCCTACCCCTTCGCGACGCTGTGGAATCACCGGACACTGACCCGTTCCATGGTGCGCCGCGACATTCTGGGCCGCTATCGCGGCAGTTTCGGAGGCGTCTTCTGGACGGTGCTGAATCCGCTTCTGTTGATGGTGACCTACTACTTCGTTTTCGCCGTCGTGCTGCGTACGCGCTTCGCGGGCGACCCCAGCCGCGCCGGTTTCGTGCTCTACTTCCTGGCCGGGATGATCCCCTGGCTGGCCTTCAGTGAGGCCGCCGGCCGCGCGCCGTTTGTGATGTGGGAACACCGGAACTTCGTGAAGCGCCTGGTCTTCCCGCTGGAGACGCTGCCGGTGACCCTCACCGCCTCCGCCCTGGTGACGCAGGCCTTCGCCCTGGCGCTGTTTCTGGTCTACCTGGCGCTCACGCGCGGGACCATCCCGCCGGCGCTGGTTTGGATCCCGGCGCTGCTGATCCCGCAGGTGCTCTTCACGTTGGGGGTGTGTTGGTTTCTGGCGGCGCTCGGCGTCTACGTGCGCGACTTGGGCCAGATCAATGGGTTCCTGCTGACCTTGTGGTTCTTCCTCACGCCGATTTGTTACCCGGAGGCGTCGTTGCCCGCGCAGGCGATGGGCGTGCTCTCGCAAAACCCGCTCTTCATCCTGGTGCGCGGCTACCGCGCCATCCTGCTGGAAGGCGGCGCGCCGGCGCTAGTGCCCCTCGGCCAACTTTGGCTTGTCGCCGCGGCCGTGTTCATCCTCGGCCACGCCTGGTTCTACAAACTCCGCAAGAGCTTCGCCGATGTGATCTGACGGCGCCGGTTGGTCTTTCTCCGGAAGACCTACGGCGTCGAAGTCCTCCTCGGAGTGCAACCAACCCTCTTTGCCGTCGATGCGCACGCGCAGCCAGACATCGGCCGACGCGCCGAGGGCGACCTGTTCGCCTTCGTCCTCCCATTGCGGCGCCCCCTCGGCCCACAGAAACTCCACCGCCGACTCGCGCCGCACCGCCGTCCCGGCCGTCTCCGCATCTTCGTTGGCTTTCTCGAAGAGAGCCACGGAACCGACCTCTGCGCGTGGACTCCGTTCGCAAACGATGTCGAGCCGGCAACGGCTCAGCGGATAGGCCAACCCCGCCGCGCCCCACTCCCAATGCAGCGCCACCGGCACGACGACGAAGAACCGCCCGGTCCACACGCGGAAATCGAGCACATCCAAGCGCAGGGCTTCGTCATACGCCGCCTTCAAATCGGGGCCGGCGGCGTAGCCGGCCAGGTCTCCTTCGAGCGTGATCGGCTTGCTGAGCGGCCGCAACCGGTTCTCCACCGCGCCGAACACCTGCCAGGAGCGGGAGGCCCCGGGCGTCTCGGGCTTCGCCCTGTAGGTGACGAGCAACCCCTGGCCGCGCTTTCCCAGGATCGGCCGCACGTCCACCTCGACGTACTCTTCGAATCGGCCGGCGGCGGCACGGGAGGCCAGCACGCGGCGCCAGTGGACCGTGCCCTCCACGTCTGCGATCTCGATCGATTCGACGGCCTCCGGCGAAGACTCGCCGGGCGGATGGGCCACGGCAAGCTTCACCGTATAGTCCCGGCCGGCGAGCGTGAACCGTCCGGCCAATCGCTCGGCGCGTTCCATGCCGCCGGCAGGCTGTGCGTGCGCTCCGGGCGCCTGCAACAGGCCGGCCGCCAACACGAGTGCCGCACCGCCGCGTTTCATTTCTGGATACACTCTAGCAGCATCGGCGACAATGTGTAGGAGGCTCGATCCGCCATGCCCGAACTTCCCGAAGTCGAAACCGTCGTGCGGACGTTGCGTCCCCGGCTCGTCGGGATGCGGCTGGTGGATCTGCGCCTGCGGACGCACAAGCCGTGGGCAAAGTCCGTGCGGCGCGCCAAGGGGCAGACTGTGCGCGAGGTGCGCCGCCACGGCAAGTACATTCTCCTGGTTCTGGACGATGGGCTGCTGGCGATCCACCTCGGCATGACGGGGAGGCTGCTGGCCGGCGCGGCCAGCGGGCCCTATACCCGCGCCGAGATGATCCTGGACGGCGGAACGGTGGTCTTCGACGACGTGCGGCAGTTCGGCTCCATGCGCTGGCTGGAGCGCGAGCCGTCGAACCTGGGGCCAGACGCCTTATCGGTGGAAGCCGGCGCGTTCGTTGAACGTCTGAGAAAGCGGCGTACGCGGCTCAAGGCCCTGCTGCTCGATCAGTCGTTCGTGCGCGGCCTCGGGAACATTTACGCCGACGAGTCGCTCTTCCGAGCCGGCGTGCATCCTCTGGCGGTGGCCGCCCGGCTGGCAAGACCCCGGGCGCTCAGGCTCCACGCCGCGATTCAGGAGGTGCTCCACGAGGCCGTGGCCGCGGGAGGATCGTCGATCTCGGATTATGTCGATGCCGACGGCCGGAGCGGCTGGTTTCAGTTCCAACACCGCGTCTATCAACGGACCAGCGAGCCCTGCGTAACGTGCGGCGCGCCCATCCGGCGCGTCCTGGTCGCCCAACGCAGCACGCACTTCTGCCCCCGCTGCCAGCGGCGCTAGGCCGGCACGGGCCGGGCCGCGACGACCGCATCGGCCACGGCGGCCGCAATGCGCATCTCCCGAACGTCGTGAACCCGCACCATGTGCGCACCGCCCAGAATCGCCGCCGCCACGGCCGAGGCGTTCGCATAAGCGGTAGCAGCATCGGTGGACTGCGCCAGGAATTGTTTTCTGCTGGGGCCGACCAGCACCGGGTAGTCCAGCTTGGCCAGTTCAGGAAGGCGCGCCAGAATCTCCGAGTTCTGCTCCTTGCGCTTTCCGAAGCCGAGCCCGGGGTCCAGCACGATCCGCGAGCGGTCCACCGCCGCGCGCCGCGCCCGGTGCGCGGCTGCATCCAGGTCGTGGAGCACCGTTCCCATGACGTCGGGAAGCGGCGGCAACTTGGCCCAGGTGTCCGGCGAACCTCGCATGTGGTTCAGAATCAGACCGGCGTTGTGGGCCGCAGCCACCGGTGCCAGTTGCGGGTCAAAGGTCAGGGCGCTCGGGTCGTTCAAAATCTCAGCGCCAAGCTCCAGCGCCCGCTCGGCGACGCCCGATTTATAGGTATCCACCGAAATCGGGATGGCGAGTTTGCCACGCAGGCGTTTCAGAACCGGTATCAGCCGCCGCAGTTCCTCTTCTTCCGTGATCTTTGCGGCGCCGGGCCGCGTGGATTCAGCGCCGATGTCGAGTATGTCGGCTCCCTGTTCCTCCAGCTCCAAGGCGCGGGCGAAGGCGCGGTCCGGGTCCAGGTAGCGGCCACCGTCGGAGAAGGAGTCCGGCGTGGCATTGAGAATCCCGACGATCAGGGTCCGGTCGCCAAGCTGGATCGAACGGTCTTTCAACCGCCACTCAAACCGCTTGCGGGTCATCGGCGGGCCTCCGTGAGAGGGGCTCGTTGGCCCCGCCCGGCGTGGCGGTTCCCGCAATGAACTGATAATAAAATACTTAACTGCTGTTTGGCTTCGTTTTGCAAAATGAATGTCCTGGCAACCCGGCCTGCGACTTGGCTATGTTCGGTGATTTGCGGCTCTCCCCAAGTTGCCGCCGACGTCCGGGTCGCCACATCCATGGTAGCCGACCGGCCACGGCTGCGGGGGGCCAATTTCCGCCAGCGGTAACAACTCGCACGGTTGATCAAGCTGTGACCTAACTGCAACCACCGCGAAACAACCTCCGGCTAGACTGTAGCTCTTCAGCTTGGGGAGGCTACAAATGATCCGCAGACGACTATTGCTATGGGTGTGCACGACCGTACTCACCTTGTCCGGGCTTCACGCGCAGGTCGACCGGGCCACTCTGACCGGGACCGTTACCGATCCGTCCGACGCCTCGATTAGCGGCGCCGTGGCGGTGGTCGAATCGCCTGCGACCGGGTTCCGGCGCGAGGTCCAATCCAACGCCGCCGGCGAGTACCGGTTCGTGGGCCTGCCCGTGGGGACGTATTCGCTGACAGTCGGAAAGAGCGGGTTCCAGGTCCGCAAGTACGAGGATGTCGCGCTCTCGGTCGGCGAAACGCGGCGCATCGACGTGGCGCTCGAGGTGGGAACTATAGTCACCGAAGTTGCGGTGACAGCCGAGGCTCCCGTCCTCCAGCAGAACAACGCCGAACTGGGCACGGTGATCGATCGGAACCAGGTGCAGTCAATTCCCTTGAATGGCAGAAACTGGTCGGCGCTGCTGGCTCTGGCGCCCGGCGCGACCAACACGGGCGAGGGCAGCCAGAACACCATTCGCTTCAACGGCCGTTCGCGCGACGAGAATAACTTCACTTTCGACGGGGTTGACGCAACCGGCGTAAAGGACCCGCGCCAGGAAGCGAACCTGCGCCTGAACATTTCGCTGGACGCCATCGAGGAGTTCCGCGTGAGCTCGGGTCTCTACAACGCCGAGAGCGGAACCGGCGCCGGCGCGCAGATGAACCTGGTGTCCAAGAGCGGGACCAACGACTACCACGGCGGCCTGTTCGAGTATTTTCGGAACGACAAACTCGACGCCCGCCGGCCCACGGACCTCACGGGGAAGCCGCCGTTCCGCCTGAATCAGTTCGGGGGCAACCTGGGAGGCCGGATCGTCCGCGACCGCACCTTCTTTTTCGTCAACTACGAGGGCCTGGAACAGCGGCTATCAACCACTCTCACTGGGTCGGTGCCGAGCCCCTCGCTGCGCCAGCAGGTCCTGGCGGCATCGCCGGCCCTGCGGCCCGTAATTGAGGCCTACAAGCCCGGCACCGCGCGGACGTCGAACGCGGACGTGGATACCCTGACGTCGGTCGGGTCCCAACCTTGGACCGAGAAGAGCGGCCTCGTCAAGGTCGATCATCGCTTCAACGAAGCGACTTCGATGTTTGTCCGCTACAACGTCGACGACGGCCGCATCGACGAGCTTCGCAATGCGTTGCTGGAAACCCGCACCAACAATTTCCGCACGCAGAACGGCGTCGTGCAATTCCAGCATGTCTTTTCGCCGGCGCTATTGGGCGAAGTCCGCCTGGGCGTGAACCGCTCGGCGCTGCATCGCGACACGAATGGGACCTTCGGCGAAGGCGTCTCGGTGTCCGGCCTCATCAGCCTCCAGCCCAACCGCAGCGAGGTGGAGGTGGGTACCAGCTACGGCCTGATTCCGAGCCTGACCTGGATTCGCGGCCGCCACACGTTCAAGTTCGGCGGCGAAGTCCGCAAGATCGACCTGGTACTGGCGGACACCGGCCAGGTGACGACGTCGTTCTCGTCCCGGTCGCTCTTCGTTCAGAACAAGGCCGACTCAGTGTCCCTGGGCAGCGCGCTGGCCGGGGTGAAGGGCCTGCGCCCCTATTACAACGCCTATGCGCAGGACGAATGGAAGCTGAGCCGGTCGCTGACCCTCAGCACCGGCGTCCGGTACGAATACTACTCGGTGGCTAAGACGGGCGACGGGCGCGGCCGGGTCTTCGACCTCCAGCGGTGCAGCGGCTTCTGCACGCAGGGCACGCCCTGGTATTTCGCGGACAAGAACAACTGGGCGCCGCGCGTCGGGCTGGGCTGGGCGCCGAGACCTTTGGGCGGGAAGACGGTCTTCCGCATGGGCTACGGGGTTTTCTACGGCCCCGGCCAGTTGGACGACGTGAACGCCGCCATCGACAGCATTCCGGAGACCTTTACACTTTCCTCTCGCGACGTGCCCACGCTCTCCTTCCCGGCCGCGCAGTTCGTAGGCCAAGCCACCTCGACCGGCATTTCGGCCCGCGCGCTCCAGCGCGACCGGCGCGACGGCTACAGCCAACAGTGGACGTTTTCGATTCAACAGCAGCTTCCGATGCATTTTGTCCTCCAGACGGCCTACCTGGGCAGCAACGGGCACAAGCTTTTCGGCCGGTCCTTCATCAACACAATCGACCCGGCGACAGGCGTCCGGCCCTATCCGGCTTTCAGCAACATCGACATCAAGGTCAACCAGAACAACAGCAGCATGCAGGCGGCGCAGTTGTCCCTGTCGCGCCCGGCGCACCAGGGCTTCCAGTGGCAGGCTCAGTACATGTGGTCGAAGAACCTCAGCGACAACGCCGGGGCGGGCGATGGCGGAAACCTGATGATCTCCAACTGCCGCGTATGCGACCGCGGACCGGCCGATTGGGACATCCGCCACACGGCTACGATGACCGGTCTCTGCGAATTGCCTTTCGGCGCGGGGCGTCGCCATGCGATCCGGAACCCGGTTGCCAACCTGGTGCTCGGCGGCTGGAGCCTGAGCGGGTTTTTCACCGCGCGCACGGGCCTGCCTTTCAACGTCACCATCAACCGCAGCACCTCGGACCTTCCCGACGGCGTCGTGAGCACGCCCGGCCGGAGCGCGCCGGCGCAGCGGCCCAACCTGGTCCTGGGGCAGCCGCTCTACCCGGCGGACCCGTCGCCGCTGAACTGGCTGAACGCCGCCGCGTTCGCCGCTCCGCCCAAGGGAACCTGGGGAACGCTGCCCCGTAACTTCCTTCGCGGTCCGGCCCTGTGGCAGATGGACCTGGCCATCGGCAAGCGGGCGGCGATCGCCGAGCGGCGGAGCCTGGAGTTCCGCGCCGAGATGTTCAACCTCTTCAACCGGGCGCAGTACGGAAGCCCGAACGCCAACTTATCGAACCTGGGAACCTTCGGCCGGATCACGCAGGTTGTGAACACCAGCCCGACGGGAGCGGGCGGCCCGCGGCAGATCCAACTCATGCTGCGCCTGGCCTTCTGAAACGCCATGACGATACGCTGGTTGCTGGCAGGTGTGGCTGCGGCGGCGCTCTCGCTGCCTTTGCAGGAGATCCACCCGGTGGTGGAGACAGAACCGGGGTCGTTGGACGTGGACGATCCCGCAATCTGGGTGAACCCGGCCGCCCGCTCCCGCAGTCTCGTCATCGGAACTGTGAAGCGCCCTAAGCCGGACGGCGCACTGGTGGTGTACTCCCTAAACGGCCAGATCGTGGAGACCGTCGGGGACCTGGACCGCCCAAACAACGTGGACGTCCTCGGCGACCTCTGTGCGGTCACCGAACGGATGCAGCGCCGGTTGTTGCTGTACCGCGTTCACGCGGCAAAGCCGCATCTGCGTTTCCTGGGGGCCGTGCCGCTCTTCGACGGCGAACCGGGAGAGAAAGGCGCGCCGATGGGGATCGCGCTCTACCGCAGGTCCAAGGACAAGGCGCTGTTCGCCATCGTTTCCCGCAAGACCGGACCGGCGGACGGCTATCTCTGGCAGTACCGTCTGCGCGTTGAAGGCGTTTCGGTCCAGGGGCACAACGTGCGGGCTTTCGGAAAGTTCTCCGGCACGGGTGAGATCGAAGCCGTGGCCGTGGACGCCGCGCGCGGCCTGGTTTACTATTCCGACGAGGACTGTTGCGTGCGCGTCTACCGGGCCGACCCGGACACCCGCGACGCCGCGGCCGAAGTGGATCGCTTCGCCGAGGAGGGCTTCCAGGGGAACCGCGAAGGCATAGCCATCGCGGGCGACTATGTCATCGTGACCGATCAGCTCGACCCCAGGAGCGAATACCACGTTTACCGGCGCGCGGACCGAGCCCCGCTGGCGATTTGGCGCGGTGTGTCTCAATCGACCGACGGCATCGAGGCCGTTTCGGCGGCCCTGGGACCGGCGTTTCCGCGCGGCATGTTGGCGGCCATGAATAACTCCACCCACAACTTCCACTTCTACGCCCTGCCGTGAATTGGCGCGCGGCCGGCGCATCGGCCGGCCGAGCGAGCCACGCTCCTCCGGAGTCAGGGGCGCGCCACGGCCTCGGCGGCGTGATAGGAACTCCGCACCAAAGGGCCGGATTCGACGTGCGCAAACCCCAGGTCCCGGCCGGCCTCACGAAACGAATCGAACTCGGCCGGCGTGACGTAGCGTTCGATGGCGAGGTGCTGGGCGGTCGGGCGCAAGTACTGCCCGATCGTCAGGATGTCCACGTGATGCAAGCGGAGATCGCGCATCGCTTGGAGAATCTCGTCGTTGGTCTCGCCCAGTCCCACCATCAAACCGGATTTCGTGGGAATGTCCGGACGGGCCGACTTGGCATAGTCCAGGATCTCCAGGGACCGTTCGTAGCGCGCGCCCAACCGCGCGCGGCGGTAAAGCCGCGCGACCGTCTCCAGGTTGTGGTTCAGCACATCGGGTGCGGCGTCCAACACAATGTCCATGGCCGCGTGGGACCCCTGAAAATCCGGGATCAGGACCTCCACCCGGCAACCCGGGATTCGCTCCCGGATCGCCCGGATCGTCAGCGCGAAGATCTCAGCCCCTCCGTCCTTACGGTCGTCGCGGTTGACGCTGGTGACCACGGCGTAGCGCAGGCCGAGGGTTGCGGCCGCCTCGGCGACGCGCCGCGGTTCGTCGTAGTCCACCGGATCCGGTGCGCCCTTGCCGACAGCGCAGAATCCGCAGCGCCGGGTACAGACGTTGCCCAGAATCATGAAGGTGGCTGTGCGGTGGTTCCAGCACTCCCCAACGTTCGGGCAGCGGGCGCTCTCGCAAACCGTGTGCAGCCGGAAAGACTCGACCAGCGACTTCACGCCGCGGTAGTTGTCACCCACCGGCGCAGGCGCACGCAGCCAGTCGGGACGGCGAATCTTGGGAGTGATCGGGACCAGCACTACTCCGATTCTACCGCCGCCGCGACGAGCGGTCCGCCGCGCCGCCACCGGCGGGGGATCACTGGATCAGCGCCAGCGGCGGGCCAGGCGTTCTTCCAGGATCAGGTCCTCACGGAAATTGGCGGCACGGCGGTAGAACTCCGGAGCCATGTCGAACGCCCGGCGCGGGATTAGGCCGATGATCTCGCTGGAAGCGACGGCCACGCCCGAACGGGCGGCCTCGGCCTCAACCGTTTCGAAGACGCACTCGACGGGTGTGTCCTCGTAATCAACCAGGTTCATGGAAACCTGCGCCAGTCTCTTTGAAGCCAGCTCCAGCCCCAGCGCCTTGACGTGGCGGAAGCCACCGGAGGACTCGCGGATCTTCGCGGCGATGCGCCGCGCGATCCGCACGTCTTTGGTCGCCAGATTGATGTTGTAGGCGATCAGAAACTTGCGGGCGCCAACGGCGGTGGCGCCGGCGGTGGGGTGCGGCGCCGGGCCGCCGAGGTCGGGCCAGCGTTCCGGCGAAGCGGCGGCGTCTTGGCGCAGCCGCTCGAACTGGCCGCGCCGCACGTCGGCCAAGTTGCGCCGTCCGGGACGCCGCGCGGCTGCCTCGTAGAAGTACACCGGCACGCCCAGTTCACGCCAAAGCCGCTCTCCCGCCGCCCAGGCCGCCGCGGCGCAGTCTTCCAGCGTCGATCCGCGAACGGGAATAAACGGCAAAACGTCCAACGCCCCGATGCGCGGGTGGACGCCCGTGTGCCGGTTGAGATCGATGCGCCGGACGGCTTCGGCGGCCGCCGCGAGCGCGGCGTCGACCACCGCTCCCGGCTCGCCGGCGAAGGTGATTACCGACCGGTTGTGGTCGGGGTCGGACTCGCAGCCAAGCACGGCCACGCCGGCGGTGGAGGCGACGGCCGATTCGATGGCGCGAACCACGCCGGCGTCGCGGCCTTCCGAGAAATTCGGCACACACTCGATCAGTCTTCGCGACACAGTACCGCCCCCCGCTGGTAGATGGTGACGCCCTTCTTGATGGTCGCACGGACGAGATTGGCGCCGGTGTAATGCGGAATCTCCCGGTAGTCCGGAACCTCGAAGATCGCCAGATCCGCCTGCTTGCCCGTCTCAAGCGATCCTGCGACGGCGGCGCAGCCCATGGCGTGCGCGGCGTTGATCGTAGCGGCCGCGATGGCCTCGGCGGCCGACAGGCGCATCTGCAAGACGGCGAGCGACAGTACCACGGCCATGTTCATCACCGGGCAGACAACGGGATCGAAGCCAGTGGCCAGGGCCACAGCCGCTCCATGATCCACCAGCTTGCGAGCCGGCGGATAGTCGCCGTGGCCCGAATGGAACGCCCGGCCCGGCAAGAGGACGGGCACGGCGTTCGAGCGCGCGATGACGGCGACCTCGTCGCTTTCCATGCCGTGCGCGTGCTCACTGGCGGTAGCGCCGAGCTCCGCGGCTAGGCGTACGGCGCCGTGCCGGGGAGCGTGCTCCGCCCTCACCTTCAAGCCCAGGCCGGCCTCCCGCGCTGCGGAGAGAAAGCGGTGCGCGTCCTCGGGGCAGAAGCCGCCACGTCCGCAGGTGACTGCGGCGAAGCGCGCCAGACGGCGGCGGGCCACCAGCGGAAGCATCTCGGCGATCGCCCAATTGATGTACTCATGCGGATGGTCCTGGTATTCGGGAGCGATGGCGCGCGCGCCGAAGTAGCAGGGGACCACGCCGATCGGGCCGGTGGCCAGCCGTCCGAACACGCGCAGGATCTTGGTCTCCGTGCCGCTGTCCAGACCGTAGCCCGACTTGGCTTCCAAGGTCGTGGTACCATGGCGCGCAAACACCGCGGCGTAACGGCGGGACTCCGATAGAAGGGTACGGGAAGGAGTGTTGCGAACGTGCTGGACGCCGGACGGCGGGTTGGTGGTGTGCGGCCCCGAGCCGGGGGAGGCAGCGGCATGCTCGCCGGGGAAGGGCCCGGGAGGAGGGGAGCAGAGGTGCGCGCAGCAATCGACAAGCCCCGGCATCACTACGCAGCCGGTCGCGTCGACCTCGCGGGCCTTTCGGGCCTCGGCTAGGTTTTCGACGCGCCGGCCCTGGCCGAGATCGACAATGATCCCGTCGCGAATCAGAAGCGCGCCATCGGCCAGGATGCCCAGTTCACGAAGTCCGGCGCCGCGACGCGGGCCTGCGGCGCCGCGCACGGTAACAAGCTGGCGCGCGCCCCGGACCAGGATGGTCTCCGTCATATTCCGGCCCGGATCGAAACGGACACGCCGGTGCTTGTACCCGGACGATGGCGCGGCGGCGATGGGACGCGCGAAAAAACGCGGGAAGAGGTGCGCACGTCTCCAATCTATCAGGCGGCACGGCGAGCCAGGCCACGCGCCGCGTCAGATGGCTTCGAGTTCTTCTTCGAGAAGCTGGCGCTGGTGCAAGCCGGCGTAGTAGCCGCCCAGGGTGAGAAGCTCTTCGTGGGTGCCCTGCTCGGCGATCCGGCCGCGTTCGAGGACGAAGATGCGCGCGGCAGCGCGGACCGTGGACACGCGGTGCGAAATCAGGATCGTGGTGCGCCCGTGCATCAGGTTCGCCAGACCGGCAAGGATGCGATCCTCTGTGACCGTGTCCACGCTGGAAAGCGCATCGTCCAAAATCAGGATGCGCGGATCGCGGAGGATGGCGCGCGCGATGGCCGTGCGCTGCTTCTGGCCTCCCGAGAGCGTGATCCCCCGCTCGCCGATGACCGTGTCCAGGCCATCGGGAAACGAGGCCAGGTCGGGCGCGAGCCCGGCGAACTCGGCGGCCTCCCGGATGCGCTCGCGAGACGCGTTTTCGACGCCGAAGGCGATATTCTCGGCAAGGGTGGCGCTGAACAAAATGGTCTCCTGCGGGACGAAGCCGATCTGGCGCCGCAGCTCGGACGGCGAGTAGCGGCGGACATCGACGCCGTCAACCAGGACCTCGCCTCCGGTGGGGTCGAACAAGCGCGGAATCATCTGAACGAGCGTGGTCTTGCCGCTGCCAGTGTGGCCGACGATGGCGACGGTGGATCCGGCCGGGATGCGAAGGCTGACGCCGTCCAGGGCGCGCGTGGCCGGGTACTGCTGCGATACGCCGCGGAACTCGATTTCACCACGCAGAGGGACGGCCACGGGCACCGGCGACGCCGGTTCGGCGATGGAAGGCTCCTCGCGGAGAATCGAGTTAATGCGCGCCAGCGATGCCGTGCCCCGCTGCGCCAGATTCACCACCCATCCGAAGGCGATCATGGGCCAAACCAAAAGCACCATGTAGGTGTTGAACATCACGAACTGGCCGAGCGTTATGGTGCCGGCCAACAGGCGCATCCCACCCACCCACAAGATGATAAGCAGCGTGATGCTGACCAGCGAATGCAGAATCGGCATGAAGGCGCCCGACAGGCGCGCCAACCGGATGTTTTCGCCCACGTACTGCCGGTTGAGCTGGTCGAAGCGGGCCAGTTCGGCCTCCTCCTGCACATAGGCGCGGAGGATGCGCACGCCGGCGAAGTTCTCCTGCACACGGCTGCTGATGTCGGAGAACATCTTCTGAATGCGATCGAAACGCCGGTGGATGCGCTGGCCGAAATGGCTGACCAGCAGGCTGATCAGCGGCGCCGGCGCCAGAGCCGTCAGCGTAAGCGGCCAATCGACGGCCAGCATGATGGAGACGACGACCAGAAGGGTGACGGCCGTCTCGACCGAATACATCAGGCCCGGGCCAAGCATCATGCGCACGGCGTTGAGGTCGTTGGTGGCGCGCGCCATGATGTCGCCGGTGCGCGTGCGGGCGTAGAAATCGGCCGAGAGGCCGGCCAGCTTGCCGTAGAAGTCGTTGCGCAAGTCGTACTCGATGTCGCGCGAGACGCCGATGAGGATGACGCGCATCCAATACTGGAAGACGCCCTTCAGGGCGGAGAAGACCACGATGGCGCCGGCGAACCAATACACGGCCCGCAGGTCCAGAGTATCGCCGCGCATCGCGTCCACGCCGCGCCCGATGAACCAGGGCAACGCGGAGGTCATCAGCCCCTTGACCAGAAGAGCGCCACCACCGAGCGCCAGGTTCCGGCGGT
>CAZVIK010000008.1:36477-40092 GCA_964627045.1 uncultured Solibacteraceae bacterium
GTAACGCCGCAGGTAGGGAATCAGCGTGCGGATGTTCTCTTTCATCGGGTCAGACGCCGAACCACGAGGTGACCGTCTTGATCCATTCCATCACAAATACCTTCTGCCCCTCACGGGTGCGCCACCAGTCGCGGGGCCGGAAAAACTCATCGCGGGCGGCGACCACGCGAAACTCAATCTCCGGGGCTGCGGCGCGGAACAAGCGGCCGGTGCGGCGGGTGTGGTAGTTGCTGGTGACCAGCAGACAGCGGTGCACCGCCAGCCGGCGGAGTTCGGCGACTACGACAACGGCTTCGGCGCGCGTGGAGGTGGCGTCGTGCTTCAGCCCCGTGAACCACTCCGCCGGGTTGCCATGTTTTACGGCGAACGGGATAGCCAGATCGGATTCGTGCAGCCCATAGACTCCCGCCGGACCGCTGACCAGAACACGGCGCGCGAGGCCCCGCCGGACCATATCGGCGCCAGCCAGGACGCGATGCCCGTAGCCGTCCCCTCCGAGCACCACCGCCACGTCGGCCTCAAAGGGAGGGTCGGTTCGGATCAGGTACTCGCCCGCCGCGGCCATCCATAGCGAGTGTGTAGCCCAAAGTAGACCTATAGACGCTATTAGAATGAGCCACTTGTGGCGGAGGCGTGGCGGCGAAGCCACCGGCTAGGCCTCATCGTTTGAGCGAGTGGAATCCAGACTCCCGACCGTCTTCAGCCTTTGGTAGAGGCGCTCAACCTCGGCCTCATCCTCGTGCCGCAAGAGGCGGTACGGCGGCTGCGTGGCCGACTTCACCGGAGGCGGGGCGGGCAGCTCACCCCAAAACTCCGCGTAGGGGCGGCCGTCGATGGTGGCCGTGGCGGCGGAACGGCAGATCTGGCGGAGGAGACTTGACGCGGTGTTGGGGTCGCCGGTGAAGATCAGGGTGAACCTTCTGCCGCGGGATGTCGCTAAACGGACCAGCACCACCGAACGCCACACCGCTCTTCGGATGTCCACGATCTCGTGCCAGGCAACGGCGCGGCGGCCGATACGCAGATACCGATCACGCGCTTCCACCGAAGGGCGCAACCCTAACGGAATCAGAATGATCGAAGCAGCCATCAGGGCCAAACCCGCAGCCCACATCGCAGGCCAGTTTCGCCCGCCCCAAGCGGCCGCCAGGGACGCGGCCATTACAACGATGCCCGCCCACGCGTACTTCCGAGAAGGAACGTACCTCACCCCCGGCGCCTCCTACCTTCTAGGCTAACCCCGCCGGGGTAGGACGTCAATCCATGCAAGCCGGCCCGCGGCAGCCTTTGGGCCGAAAGTATAACCGCTCCCGTGAGCGCACACTGCGTTATCCTGGAGTTTTGGAGCCTTTTCGGATGGGCTACGAGCCGGGCTTTCAGCGGGGCGGGGGCGGGGGACGCCGGCGGTGGGCCGGCCTCGAGGTGGCATCGGCCGGAACTCCGCCGACGACGGCCGGGGCTTCTTCGCTAACGGGGCGAGCCGCAGGCGGTTCCGCTCTGGCAGTGCTGCTGGCTCTGGCCGTGATGATCACGTACCTTGCCCGGCCTTTCGACTACTTCCTCGTCGGGTTGCGCATACCTTTGGCGATCTCCGTGGCGGCAGTGTTGGCGGGTGTGATGGCCGGAGGGCTCAAGATCCTCGGCAGCCGCGTCGGCGCACCGCTTCTCGCCCTGGTGTTATGGATGGCCGCCATCACTCCTTTCAGCTACTGGAAGGGGGGGAGCGTTGGTTTTTTGACGCGATTCGCGCTTGTAGCCTTTTCGGTGTTGCTGTGTGTTGGGGCCGCGCCAAGGTCTTTCGGCGACATCCGCAAAATGCTGGTGGTGGCGGCGGTGGCCCCGACTTTGTCTTTGTTGCTGGCCAGCCGGGGCCAGACATCGGTTCAGGACGAAGCAACGTTGGACCGATTGAGCCTCGCCAGCGGCGCTTACGCCAATAGCGGCGACATGGCGATGGTGGCCGGGTTCACTCTGCCATTCTGGTTTTTTGTGTGTGCGCAGTTCAAATGGCCGGTGTGGAGGATCCCGCTCGCACTAATCGGGGCGATCCTCATGGCACGGATGGCGCTGCTTTCCGGGACCCGGTCGGTGTTGTTGGGCGGCGCGGGCATGTTTCTGGTCTATTTTTTTGCCGTCAGGGCGTCTCGCCGTATCTGGCTGCCGATCGCAGCCGTCGTCACGGCGTTGATCGCTTTGTTGTTCCTGCCGGGGGAGATCTCAGCCCGTCTTGCGACAGTGTTCGATGCGATCTATTCGACATCCGGCAACGCGGGCGAGACGGAGGCCGACCTTTCGACGGCCCAGCGCCGCGCGCTTCTGTCCGACAGCATCCGTTACACCCTCACGCACCCCATTACCGGAGTGGGACCGGGGCAGTTCACCGACGTCCGTTGGGAGGAAGGCGTCGAAGAAGGCCAGCCAAAGGGCTACCTTATCACGCACAACACTTACACCCAGGCGTCAAGCGAGAACGGCATCCCCGGCTTGCTTCTATATCTTTCGTTATTCGCAGGGACGATCCGCTCACTTCAAATGGTGAAAAAGCTGAACTCGCCCGGCTCACACCCAGAGTGGCGAAACGTGAAGTCCATGCGGATCTGCATATCAGCAGCGCTTGTGTTCTACTCTGTTTGCGCTTTCTTTCTGAGCACTCTGAGCTATCCGCACTTGTTTTTCGTGGGAGGGCTATCGCTGGCGTTGGAGCGCGTCACGGCGGCGGCGGTGGCGCAGGCGGCCGCGGCCAGAGCCGAATCGGCGCCGGAGCCGGCACGCGGCGTGGCGTGACGCCGGCGGACCGGGCGCGTACTATTTCGCGACGACGCGGACGCGGGCGCTGAGCACCTCGGTAGTTGACGCGTCCGCCACACCCGTGAACCCGGGTTGCTTGCCGCCGACCGAAATCTCGATGGTCCCCGGGGCCACGGCTCGCCGGTTGTCCTTCCCGATGATCGAGAGTTGCTGCGGCAAGAGCGTGAAGACGACGGTCTTTTTCTCACCGGGCTGGAGCGAGATCCGCTGGAACCCCTGGAGCGAACGAATCGGGACAGGCACGGGGGCGGCTACGTGCTTGAGGTAAAGCTGCACAACCTCCTCGCCGGTCCGTGAGCCGGAGTTCTCCACTTCCACGGCGACCTTCATCTCCTGGCCGGCCTGCACCTCGGCGGGAAGCGCAAGGCTACGGTAGGAAAACCGGGTGTAGCTGAGTCCGTAGCCGAAGGGATAGAGCGGTTCCCCCTGGAAATACCGGTAGGTTCGCCCCTGCATGCGATAGTCCGAGAAACCGGGCAGTTGCTTTTCGGAGCGATAGAAGGTGACCGGGAGCCGGCCGGCGGGGTTGTAGTCGCCGAACAGCACATCGGCCAGGGCAGTTCCTCCGGCCTGCCCCGGATACCACGCCTCCACGATGGCCGGCACATGGTCCCGAGCCCAATTCACCGCCAGTGCGCTCCCGTTGGCGAGAACCAGGACAAGCGGCTTGTTCAGCGCTGCGATCCTTTGCAACAACTCCTCCTGGGCGCGAGGCAAACCGATGGTGACCCTGTCGCCGCCCTGGAAGCCTTCCACCGGCACTCTCATCTCCTCGCCCTCGAGCCTTCCCGAGAGCCCCAGCACCAT
>CAZVIK010000009.1:0-18718 GCA_964627045.1 uncultured Solibacteraceae bacterium
GGCCAGGCCGGGGGGGAGCAGGATGGCGTCCACGTCGATGGCGTTGGGGTCCTTCTTCAGCCGGTCCTCCAACTCGGCGACAGCGTCGCGAATCTTGTTGGATTGCAGGTACAGGCCGGCCAGTTCCTCACTGACGATGGCGGCGTTGGGATCGGCCTTGAGCGCGGCTTTGTAATGCTCGATCGCCCTGGAAAGGTAGTCGCCGCGATTGCCGAAGGCGGCGGCTTGTTCGGCGTAGAGGTGGCCCATGGCGAAGTTGAAATAGGCCTCTGTACGGTCCGGCGCCGCGGGTTCGTCCGCGCCGAATCCCGGACTGACCGCGCCGGCCATCAAGGACAACAAAGCCACGCCTCTCGCGATTGCGTTCATCAGAAAGCCTTTTCCGTGCCGTCCCGACCCCGGGGAGGCGTGCCGGTATCCTCTCGATCTTTAGTATACGCCACGCCGTGCGGCATTCCGGGGCGGTTAGACTATGAGGTACGGATGTCCGGTTCCCACCGCCTGAATCCTCTTATCGCCATCGCCGGGCCGACCGGTTCGGGAAAAAGCGAACTGGCGCTGCGGGTGGCCGAGGAGTTCGGCGGCGAAGTGGTGAATTGCGATTCGCTGCAAGTCTTCCGGTATTTCGACATCGGGACGGCGAAGTTGACCGTCGGGGAGAGGCGCGGCATCCGGCACCACCTGTTGGACGTGGCGTTGCCCGGCGATTTGTTCACGGCGGGGGAGTTCGCACGCCGCGCCAGGCTCGCGCTCGCCGGCATCACAGCGCGAGGACGTCTGCCGGTGGTGGCCGGCGGAACGGGATTCTACCTGACGGCGCTGATCGACGGCCTTTTCCAGGGGCCGGAGCGCGACGAAACGCTGCGCGCGGACCTGTTGGAGCGCGAACGGCGGCGGCCGGGGGCTTTGTCGAAGGTCCTCGGCCGGATCGATCCGGCGGCGGCCCGCGCCATCCACTCCAACGACGTCCGTAAGCTGGTGCGCGCGCTGGAGATCTGCGTGCTCACGCGGCGCAGCCTGACGTCGGCGTTCGCTGCGGGCCGCGACCGGCTGGAAGGGTACGCGGTGTTGAAGATCGGGGTGAATCCCCCGCGCGAGGAGTTGTATGCCCGGCTGGACGCGCGTTGCCGGCGGATGTTCGAAACGGGGTTGGTGGACGAGGTGCGGCGCATCCTGCTGCTGGGGTTCCCGCCTGAGGTGAAGCCGCTGGAATCGCACGGCTACCGGCAATGCCTTCAATACCTTCGGGGCGAAATGAGCCTGGAAGAGGCGGTGCTTCACGCGCAGCGAAACACGCGGCGCTACGCCAAACGGCAGTGGACCTGGTTCCGGCGGGAGCGCGACATGGAGTGGTTCGACGGATTCGGCGCGGACCAGGCCGTCCAAGAGAAGGCGGTCGATCGCGTGCGGGCGTTCCTCGCAGAGGTGTGAGCCAAAGCGGGACGGGAAAACCGCTTTGGTAGACTTGGTTGCATGAAGCGGTTTCTGGCGGCGCTGATCCTGGCGGCGGCCTTGCGCGCCGGGGCGCAGACGGTGGCCGTGCTCCCGTTTTTCAACCTTTCGGAAGACGAGAGCCTGGATTGGATCGGGGAGAGCGTCTCCGAGACGATCCGCGAGGCGCTGGCCGGCGAAGGGTTGCTGGTGCTGGACCGCGAGACGCGCGAGAAGGCATACCAACGGCTGCTACTGCGCCCGCGAAGCGTGCTGACGCGGGCGTCGGTGGTGAAACTGGGCGAACTGCTGGATGCCGAGCGGATCGTCTACGGGGCATTCCAGGTGGAAGGGGCCGGGGGCGCGGCGGGGGCAAGCCCGAAGGATTCGCTGGAACTGACCGTCCGGGTGATGAATCTGCGGGAACTCCGGCAGGGGCCGGAAGACTCGGCCACAGCCCCGCTGGAAGACCTGGCCGACGCGCAGAGCCGCCTGGCCTGGCGGGTACTCACACGGATGTTGGAACTGGGGAGGGCGCCCAGCCAGGAGCAGTACCTGCGGAATCACCCGCCGGTGCGGTTGGATGCGTTGGAAAGCTACATCCGGGGACTGATGTCCGCCTCGCCCGAGCAGAAACACCGCTTCTTCACGCAGGCGGCGCGCCTGGACGAGCGGTTCGGCGAGCCGTGCTTCCAACTGGGCCGCCTTCAATTCGGCCAAAAGAACTACCGTGTGGCGGCCGGCTGGTTCGAAAAGGTACCGAAGGCCAGCTCCCACTACCTGGAGGCGGCCTATTTCTTGGGCATCTGCCGCCACCATCTGGCGGACTACGACGGAGCGATCGCTTCTTTCGAGGAGGTGGCCGCGGAGCTGCCGCTCAACGAGGTGTGGAACAACCTCGGGGCGGCCCAATCGCGCAAGAATGCGCCGGCCGCCCTGGAGAGCTTCGAACGGGCCAGCCTGGGCGACCCAAACGACCCGGTCTACCTGTTCAACGTGGGATATGCCATGTGGAAGGCCGGCCGGTACGACGACGCGGCCGGGAAGTTCCGCGCGACGCTGGACCGCACGCCGGAGGATTCGCTGGCGATCCTCATGCTGGGCCGCTGCCTGAACCAGACGCCGCCCAAGGAAAGCGACTTGACGGTGGCCGGTCTCGAACGGGTGAAAGAAAACTTCGAAGAGATGGCTTACCGGCAACTGCGGGCCGCGATGGAGCCCCCGAAGCGGTAGGCAGCCGCGCCTCTACCGCGTGCCGATGTGCAGCGCGACGATCCCCGCGGTCATGGTGCGGAACGCCACGGCGCCAAACCCCGCCTCGCGCATCTGCCGGGCCAGGTCCTCCCGGCCGGGGAAACGGCGCACCGATTCGGGAAGGTAGGCGTAGGCGTCAGGCGAGCCGGAAACCGCGCGGCCGACGGCCGGCAGTACCCAGCGCGAATAGCCCGTGTACAGCGCCGCCATCACGCGGTTGGAAGGCTGCGAGAATTCCAGAATCGCGGCCACGCCGCCGGGGCGCAATACGCGCGCCATCTCGCGCAACCCCGCGCGGTAATCGGCCAGGTTACGAAAACCAAAGGCGACCGTGACAAGATCCAGCGAAGCCACGGCGAAGGGCAACTTCATGGCGTCGGCTTCCAGCAACGCGAAGGGCCGCCCGGCCGCCAGCAGCTTTCGCCGGGCGATGGCAAGCATGGGCGCCGAAAAATCGCAGCCCCACACCGCGCCCGAAGCGCGCGAGCCGAGCGCGAGCACAAGGTCGCCGGTACCGCAACACAGGTCGAGCACGCGTACCCCGGGGCGGGTGAGGATGGCGGAGACGGCATTCACGGTGCGGCGCCGCCAAACGCGGTCGAGGTTGAACGAAAGCAGGTGGTTGAGCAGGTCGTAGCGGCGGGCCACCGAACCGAACATGCGCCGCACCCAGCGAGCGGCCTCCTCTTGGCCGGCCCCGCCGGGCGCTCGCGCCCCGGACGCCGGCGCACCGCTCATGCGAGCGCCGCTCGCGCGGCCGCGAGCACGGCGGCCGGATCGAGCCCCGAAACCACCCGGACCAGGCCTATCCTCTCCGGCAAAACGAAATGCATAACGCCGCGAACGGTTTTCTTGTCGCTCTCCATTCGCGCGACGATGCGTTCGGGAGAGACGCCGTCCGTCGACGGAATGGGGCCGTAGAGGTCCACGGTACGGAGAATCTCCGCAGCGTCTTCGGCGGGGAGCATCCCGGCAAGCTGCGCCAGATGCGCGGCGGCCTTCATGCCGAAGGCCACGGCCTCGCCATGCAGGAAGCGCGCGTAGCCGGTCTCGGCTTCCAGCGCGTGGCCATAGGTGTGCCCGAAGTTGAGGATGCGGCGAAGCCCACTCTCGCGTTCGTCGGCCGAGACGACCTCGGCCTTGATGGCGACCGACCGGGCGATCATCGCCTCCAACACGCCGGGGTCCAGGCCCAGCACGGCCGCCGTCTCGCCCGCCATCAGGCGGAAGAGCTTGGGGCTGCGAATGACGCCGCACTTGACGACCTCGTAAAGACCGGCCCGGTACTCGCGTTCGGGAAGTGTCGAAAGCACGGCCGGATCGACTAGAACGGCCAATGGCTGATGAAACGCGCCGACCAGGTTTTTGCCGGAAGCCAGGTTCACGCCGGTCTTGCCGCCGACGCCGGCGTCCACCTGCGCGAGTAGCGTCGTGGGGATCTGGATCACCGGGATCCCCCGCATGAAGGAGGCGGCCAGGAAACCGGCCACGTCGCAAGCGATGCCGCCGCCAAAGGCCACCACAACGCTGGAACGATCAGCCTTCAGAGCGACCATCTCCTCGGCCAGCCGCTCCAGCTCGCCGAGCCGCTTGTTCTCTTCGCCGCCGGCGAAAAAGACGGTAGCGAAGTCCTTTCCCTCCAGCGCGGAGGCCAAAGCTTCCCCGTGAAGAGACCAGACTTCCCGGGTGGAGATCACAACGATGCGCCCGGCATCCGCCGGCAAGAACTCGGCGACGCGGCGCAGGGCTCCGGCCTGGACGACCGCCGGGTAGGTCCGCTGAGGCGTTTTGACCTCGAAGGAGGGCATAGAGACGTTGTACCACGCACGGGGTGTTAGAATCGCAGGTTAGATGACTACCGATTTTCTGGTGGTCGGGGCGGGGGTCGCGGGACTACGGGCGGCCATCGAACTGGCCCAGGCGGGCGACGTCACGGTTGTCGCCAAGGACAGCCTCCGGGAATCGTCGTCGGAGTATGCGCAGGGCGGTATCGCGGTGGCGCTCAGCGACGACGACGAAGTCGAACTGCACGAACAGGATACGGTGGCCGCGGGCGACGGTCTGTGCAACCGGGAGGCGGTGCGCGTCCTGGTGGAGGAAGGTCCCGAGGCGATCCAGCAGCTTATTGAATGGGGCGCCGAGTTCGACCGCGAGGGAAGCAAACTGGCGTTCGGGCGCGAAGGGGCCCACAGCCGCCGCCGGATCTTGCACGCCCAGGGGGATTCCACGGGGCACGAAATTTCCCGCACGCTTTATCGCAAGGCCGCGTCGCTCAAGAACATACACTTCCGCAGCTTCACAGCGATCACGGACCTTCTGGTGGAAGGGGGCGAAGTGGCCGGGGTGATCGCCTGCGATTCGCAGACCCGCCGGCTGGTACCGTACCCGGCGCGGGCGGTCTTGCTGGCGACCGGCGGGCTTGGGCGCATTTACTCGGAAACCACCAATCCGGATGTAGCGACCGGCGACGGCGTGGCGGCAGCCTTCCGCGCGGGGGCGGAAATCAACGACATCGAACTGGTGCAGTTCCATCCGACGGCACTGCACCTGGAAGGTGCGCCGAATTTCCTCCTGACCGAGGCGTTGCGGGGCGAAGGCGGCGTCCTGCGGAACATTCACGGCGAGGCGTTCATGGAACGCTACCACCCGATGAAGGAACTGGCGCCCAGGGACATCGTTTCGCGTTCGATCGTGACCGAAATCCGGCGCTCGGGCGGCGCGCACGCGTTTCTGGATATGACGCAACTTCCCGCCGATCACGTGCGGGCGCGGTTTCCAAGGGTCCACAAGACCTGCTTGAAGTACGGCCTGGACATCACCAAAGACCCGGCGCCGATCCACCCGGCGGCGCACTACGCCATGGGTGGCGTGCGCACGGATCTGGACGGGCGCGCCACGCTGCCGCGCTTGTTCGCGGCCGGCGAGGTGGCGGCCACTGGAGTTCACGGGGCCAACCGCCTGGCCAGCAACTCGCTCCTGGAGGCGATGGTGTTCGGCGCGCGCGCGGGCCGCAAGATGCGCGAGTGGGCGGGCGTGAGCGTGCCGCGCCCTTCGGCCTTGGAGCAGCCGCTTTTCCCGAGCATCTCCGAGCGGGAACTCCGGGCGCTCACCAGCGAGCACTGCGGAATCGTACGCAGCGGCGAGGGATTGGCGGCGGCGTGGGAGCGCCTGGAGGCCGTGCGGCCGGAGACCTGCGCGTATCCGAATCGCGCCGTGTTTGAGCTGCGCGGAATGTACGAGGTGGTACGGTTGATCGCGCGTGGCGGCCTAGCGCGGAAGGAGAGCCGCGGGGCGCACTTCCGCATCGATTATCCTAAAAAGAGCTCGGACTTCGCGAAACACTCCCGAATCGTCCGTACCAATAATGAAGTCACTTTCTTCTGAACCGTTCCCCGCTCCGGGACAGCCCCGGCCGCGGCAGGCCATCGTGATGTGCGCGTTCTTGCTACTGGCATCCACGCACATCCGGGAGGTACCGGCCGCGACGGCCCTATGGGCGGCGCCGGCGATTCTGCTGGCGGCGATGATGATCGCCTGGGCCGCCGAGTCGGCGCAGTTCTTCGTGGCCCAGGGGTTCGCACTGGCGATCCTGGCCTGGTTGCAGACCTTGCCCGAATTTGCGGTGGAATTCGTGCTGGCTTGGAAGCAACAGGTTCCGCTGCTGCTCGCAAACCTGACGGGCGCACTTCGTCTCCTGACGGGCCTGGCCTGGCCCATGATATACGCCGTGGCAGCGCTGTCCTACCGGGCGAGGCATAAGAAGCGGATGCGGGAGATACGCCTGGAAGACGGGCATTGCATCGAGGTGATCGGGCTGCTTGTGCCTTTGATCTACATGGTTTTCGTCTGGTGGAAGGGCTCCCTGAACCTGTTCGATGCCAGCGTCCTGGTCCTGATATACACGGCCTACCTGCTCGTGCTGCGGCGCATGCCCCCGGAAGAGGCCGAGGGCATCGAGGAACTTGAGAGGCTTCCGCGAACCATCGTGAAGTCTGCGCCCTGGAAGCGCAACCTGACGATACTCGGCCTGTTCGCCGGCGGCGGCGCGTTGATCTACTACGCGGCCGAGCCGTTCCTGGGAAGCCTGCTGGCGATTTCGGCGGCGCTCGGCGTGCCCAGTTTCGTGTTCGTGCAGTGGGTGGCGCCGTTTGTTTCGGAATTTCCCGAAAAGGTGTCGGCGTTTTATTGGGCCAGGACGATTCATCGCGCGCCGATGGCGCTGATGAATATGGTTTCCAGCAACATCAACCAGTGGACGCTGCTGGCGGCCATGCTGCCGATCGTGTATTCGATCAGCCGGGGCACGCCTTCGAGTATTCCTTTCGACGATCAACAGAAGCTGGAGATTCTGATGACGCTGGGCCAGTCGCTGGTGGGGATGCTGTTCCTGGTGAACATGAAGCTGACCTGGTGGGAGGCGTCGAGTCTGTTCTCGCTGTGGTTCATACAGTTTGCCTTCTCGCCGATGAAGCCCGGGCCGGGGTTCTTCGGCTTCATGGCCACGCACATACACGGATACGTAACTATCGCCTATTTCGCATGGTTCGCCTTCGGGCTGCTGCGTTACCTGATGGGGCGGCGCCAGCCGGAGGCGTTCCAGCTCTTCGGCGTCATGTGGCGCAAACACATCTGGCCCTCGGCGCCGCCGGCGTAGCGGAACCACTGGCGCTTTCGGCGGAAGCCGCGCGGTCACTCGACTCGCAATGCGGTTGTCGGGTCCGTGCGCACAACGCGACTAGTGGCGATCCAAACGGAAGCCGCGTTGGCAGCGCCGACGGCGATCGCCGCGCCTGCGCACATCCAAATGCCGACCGGCTCAACGGATGCCATCAGGTGTTTCAGGTAGCGGCCCAACATCGCGGCACACAACAGCCCCACGATGGCACCGATCAATACCGGAACCATGCTCTGGCGGAAGACCATGCCGCGCACACGCCCGGGAGGCCCACCCACGGCGATGCGGACGCCTATTTCGCGCGTTCGTTGGGCTACGGTGTGGCTCGCCGCGCCGTACGCTCCGATGGCAGCCGCCAGCAAGGCAAAGCCGGTCAAGAATGCGATGGCGGTGGTGTAGAACCGCGGCCGGGCGAGAGTGTCCGCCAGCCGCTGGTCGAGTGTCTTCACATCGAAGACGGGGACACCGCGGTCAATCGACTGAACGGCATCCCGGCAGATAGCGAGATAGGATTCCGGGTCGCCCCGGACCCTGGCCACGAACGTCGCGAAGTTCTGCGGATACTGATCTAACGGGCGGTAGATCACATCCCAGGGTTCCGAGTCAGGGCCCGAGAAATGGTGGGAGCCTGCGACTCCTATGATCGTCGCCTCCCTTTTGCGTGCGTGGAGGAAGATCGTCTTTCCGACCAGCCGCTGGTCGGGGAAGGCTCGCGCGAACGCCGTGTTGACAATCACGACGGGCTCGCCGCTCTGGTCGCGCTCGGTGAAGTCGCGCCCCTCAATGATCGGAGTGCCCATGGTGCGGTAATTGCCGGGTCTCACGGACATGAGCCTGCTGCTGCGCTCTGGCACGTCCAGTTCCAGCCTGTAGAAGGCGCCTTCATACACCTCCGCGGCGACCAGTGGCGAATACGCGGCCGCGCCCGCGGACTCGACGCCGGGCACCGAGCGTAACCGCTGCAGGGCGTCGCGAACGTAGGGGCCGATGCGGCCCCACGTGTTAAAAAGCTCGACTCGCAGCGTGACGACACGGCCGGTCCGGTAACCCAGGTCGGTTCCGATCATCCTTAGGAAGCTGCGGCCCATGCTGAAGCACCCGGCAGCCAGAGCCACGGTCAGCGCAGCCTGAAGAGCGATCAGCGCACCGCGCATTCGCCCGGCTGTTGAGCCGTGAGTGCCCGGATGAGTCCGGAGTACATCGCGGCCGGGCTGCATTCGTCCGATCAACGAGGCGGGGAGAACACCGAAGAGAATGCCCGTGAGAACCGCCACCCCGAGCGCGAACGCGAGCACCCGCCAGTCGAATACCGAGTACTGCCGTGCCGTGAGTTGTACCGGTTGCGCAATCGCCGCAAGATGCGTTGTTCCTTGCGCCGCAGCCAGCCCGGCAAGGCCTGCGGCGGCGGTCAGCAGGGTGGCTTCCGTGATGAGTTGCCGCGTCAGCCGGGCGCGGCTGGCGCCGAGTGCGGCGCGAACTGCAATTTCGCGGCGACGCTCCGTGGCGCGGGAGAGAAGCAGATGCGCGAGGTTGGCGCACGCAATCAGTAGCACGAACACCATCAGCCCCATCAGTACCAGCGAAGCTGGGCGGACCGGGCCGGCCAGTCGGTCCTGGAGCCTGAACAGGCGGGGGCTACGCTCATAGCCTTCGGCTTTCGGCACCACCCTGCCGGCGTTGGCCCGGTCGATTTCGGTTTGAAACATTTTCGAAGCCTGCTCGAAACTCACCCCGGCCTTGAGTCTGCCGATCGCCTGAGAGCGAAAGTACGCAGTTGGAAGGTGCTGGTAAGCGGACGGTGTCCAAACAGCGGTCCTCTGAGGAAAGTCGAAACCCCGTGGCGCTACTCCGATCACGGTTACTGGCACTTCATTCAGTCGAACTACTGACCCAAGCACACGGTGGTCGCCACCGAATGCCTGCTGCCAAAGGCCATAGCCAATCACTGCCACTCGGTTCCGGCCGGGGATATCCTCGTCAGGAGAGAAACCCCGCCCGAGCACCGTTCCCGTTCCCAACAACTGGAGGAAGTCCGCCGTGGTTTCTGACACGGTCACCCGCAGCGACTCGCTGCCAATCCCGAGATTCATCGGCTGCGGTGCGCAAAACGCAACGTCTCTGAGGTATGGGCTCGTGTTTCGCCATTCCTGGACGGCGGCGCGGCCTGAGAACGGGTTGAACGGAGGAAGCCAAAGCTCAACGAGCCTATCCGGCTCCCGGAACGGGAGCGAACGAATCAGCAGGGCGTTCAGCACGCTGAAGATGCCCGTAGTGGCACCAATGGCCAGCGCGAGGGCGACCACCGCGAGCACCGTCGCGACCGCGCGTTGACGGAAGATTCTCACGGCATATCGCAGATCCTGGCCGATTTCACGGGCGATTTCCCGTGGCGCCGTAGCCGCCAAGTCCACCAGCGCCCTCAGGGTCAGGCGAATGCGTTCGCGGCGGCTCACGGCCTCGCGGTATTCGTCGGAAAACTGACGCTCCAGTTCAGACTCGTACTCTTCACGGAAACCAGCCGGGTAGAGCCGGAGCAGGATGCCGTAGAGTCTTCTCACGCGGTCTCCGGGAGGGCCAGGGAGTCGTCCGCCAGTTGTACCAAGGCCCGCATTCGCTCGGCTTCGGCCTGCGCGACCTGGCGTCCCAAGGGGGTGATCCGATAGTAGCGGCGGCGCTCGTCGTCCAGGTGCAGGTCCGGACGCGATTCTGATTCCTCGATGAGCCCGCGTTCGACCATGCGAGCAATGGAGCCGTAGAGAGCCCCGGCACCGAGGTTCAATTTGCCGTCTGTACGACGCAGGATCTCGCGTTTGAGCGCGTACCCGTGCCGTTCACCCTGGCACAACGCCAGCAGCATGTGAAAGATAGGCGGCGGAAGCGGCAGTTGCTCCCATGCCTCATGCTCACCGTTTTCCATACTAGATCAATATATGATCTAGTAGGGAAAGTGTCAACAGTTTTTTGACGACCATGGCTGGGTGTCGCATTCTCCCTATGTCCTGTGGAGCAGCCGTCTGGCAAGGCTCCGCCGGCTCCAAGCGCAGCCCACGCCGATACCCGTGCGGTAAGATAGGATTTCCCGCACGATGAAAGAAAAAATTCGTTCGACAACGGTGCTTTGCGTCCGCCGGGACGGCAAGGTGGTGATGGCCGGCGACGGCCAGGTGACCTTCGGACAGGAGGTCCTGAAGTCCAGCGCGCGCAAGTTGCGGCGCCTGTACAGCGGGAAGATCCTCGCCGGGTTTGCGGGCTCGACCGCCGACGCCTTCGCGCTGTTCGCGCGCTTTGAATCCAAACTGGAACAGCACAGCGGCAACCTGGCACGCAGCGTGGTGGAACTCGCCAAGGAATGGCGCACCGACCGGGTCCTACGCCACCTGGAAGCGCTGCTGGTGGTGGCCGACGCCGAGAGCACCTACATCGTCAGCGGCAACGGCGACGTGATCGAGCCGGATGAAAACGTGGCGGCGATCGGCTCGGGCGGCCCGTTCGCCAAAGCCGCCGCCGTGGCGCTCATGCAGAACACGGCGCTCGGCGCGCGGGAGATCGTCGAGAAGTCCATGTCGATCGCCGGCAAGATCTGCATTTACACCAACGAATCGGTTACCTACGAGGAACTCGGCTAACCATGGCCATCTATCTCCCCAGCCAGTCCGCCGACGAGACGCCGCTTCTCGACGAGTTGACGCCGCGCGAGATCGTCCGCGAATTGGACAAGTACGTTATCGGCCAGGCGGACGCCAAACGGGCCGTCGCCGTGGCGCTGCGCAACCGCATCCGGCGGCAAAAGCTGGACGCCGAGATGGCCGAAGAGGTGGTGCCCAAGAACATCCTCATGATGGGGCCGACCGGCGTCGGCAAGACGGAGATCGCGCGGCGCCTGGCGAAGCTTGCTAACTCGCCGTTCCTGAAGGTGGAGGCCAGCAAGTTCACCGAAGTCGGCTACGTGGGTCGCGACGTCGAGAGCATGATCCGCGACCTGGTGGACATCGCCATCGACATGGTGCGGGAGGAGCGCCTGGATGAAGTCGCCGAGCGCGCCGAACGCAACGCCGAAGACCGGCTGATCGAGCTGCTGATGCCGGCGCAGCCCGAAGCCAGCGAGTCGATCGAGCGGACCCGCGAGAAGCTCCGCGAAAAGTTGCGCGCGGGCCGGATGGACGACCGGCTGGTGGAAATCGACGTTAAAGAGCGTGGTCCGACGTTCGAGATCGCCACCAATATGGGCGTCGAAGAGATGGACATCAACTTGAAGGATGTCCTTCCCAACCTGTTCGCCGGGCGCACGCGTAAGCGCAAGATGCGCGTGAGCGAAGCGCTCGATTACCTGATTCAGGAAGAGGAGCAGAAGCTCATCGACATGGAGCAGGTGACGCGCGTGGCGCTGGATCGCGTCGAGCGGAGCGGGATCATCTTCCTCGACGAAGTCGACAAGATCGCGGGGCGCGAATCCGGCCACGGCCCGGACGTGAGCCGCGAGGGCGTGCAACGCGACATTCTGCCCATCGTCGAAGGGACCACGGTCAACACGCGCCACGGGTTCGTGAGAACGGATCACATTCTCTTCATTGCGGCCGGGGCTTTCCACGTGTCGAAGCCGAGCGACATGATTCCGGAGCTTCAGGGCCGCTTCCCGATCCGCGTCGAGCTGAAGTCGCTCAGCGAAGAGGATTTCGTGCGGATCCTGAGGGAGCCGAAAAACGCGCTGGTCAAGCAGTACCAGGCGCTGATGGACACCGAGGGTATCAAGCTGACGTTCACACCCGACGCGCTGGCCGAGATTGCGCGCTTCGCCGCCCGGGTGAACGAAAGCACCGAGAATATCGGCGCGCGGCGCCTGCACACCATCATGGAGAAGATGCTCGAACAGATCTCTTTCGAGGGACCGGACCTTCGCAAGAAAACGGTCAAGATCGATGCGGCCTTCGTGCAGCAGCAGTTGGCCGACATTGTGAAGGACCAGGATTTGAGCCGCTACATTCTCTGATCGCATGAGGAACCGCCGGGCAGTCCTGCTGCTTTCCGCCTTGGCGCTGGCGGGCTGCGGCTCGATCGGCGACGTGTTGCCGCCGACGCTGGACATCCCGCGGCCGGTGACCGACCTGCGCGTGAGGCAGCGGATCGACAAGGTGGTGATCGACTTCACCGTACCCGCGCTCACCACTGAGGGGCTGCCACTGGTGCTGCGAAGCGCGGAGCTTCGGGCCGGCCCCTATACGCGCGACCCGTTCGATTCGGACGCCTGGGCGGCCGGGGCCCGGCTGGTCGACACCACCGGACTCAAGCCCGGACCGGCCCATTTCGAATTGGATTCCGCGCCCTGGACCGGCCAGGAGGTGTTCTTCCGGGTGCGGCTGTTCGGAAAAAAGGGGCGTGACAACGGCTGGTCCGCCTTTGCCGTGCTCCGCGTGGTTCCGCCGCTCGCCACCCCGTCGGGCGTGAAGGCCGAGGCGACCGCAGCCGGGGTTCGCGTGAACTGGACCGGGCCGGTGGAACCCGCGGGGTTGTCGTTCCGCGTGTTGCGAGCGGTGGGCAAGAGCGAAGCCTCGGAGGCAGCCACGGTCGAGGCGCGCGAGTGGTTGGACGCGGGCGCGTTGTTCGGCGAGACTTACGCGTATTGGGTGCAGGCGGTATTGAAAAGCGGCGAGACGTTGGCCGAAGGCGCCGTCTCGGCGCCGGTTTCGATCACGCCGGTAGACCGTTTCGCGCCGGCCGCGCCCAAGGGTCTGACGGCGCTCGCTGCTACGGCCAGCATCGAGCTGACCTGGGACCAGAGCGACGAACCGGACTTGGCCGGCTACTACCTGTATCGGGCGGCGGGCGACGGCGCGTGGGAGCGCCAAGGGGAAAGACTGGCCGTGCCGGGTTACAGCGACCGCGGCGTTCAGCCAGACATCCTGTACCGCTATGCTGTGAGCGCCCTCGATCAACTGGGCAATGAAAGTGCGCGCTCGAACTCGGTGGAAGCGACTCTGCCGTAGGCCGTCACTCCTGCCGCAGCGCCACCACGGGATCGACGCGGAGGGAAGACAACAGGCCGTGACGCCAACAAGCGCCAATAGCAACGGCGCGCCGGCGAGGATCAGCGGATTGGCCGAGCTTTCTCCGGTTGTCTGCGCAATCACCGCCAGGGCCGCGCCCAACACGCGCACAGCGGCCCAGGCGCGTGAGGCGGTAATAGCGGCCGGCGGGCGTCGTCCAGGCCGGGCGCCGGGTGTTCGTCGGATTCCTCGATGAGGCCGGCCTCGCCCAAGCGTTTCAGGGTTCCGTAGAGCGTGGCTGGCCAAAACCGGACCTTCCCTGCGGTGCGGTCGAGGACCTTCTGCATGATGCCGTAGCCGTGCTGCTCCTCACGCGCCGGGGAAAGCAGGACGTGAAGCCAGTGCGGCTTGAGGGGGAGGAAGGCTTCAGGAGAGGGAAGCCTGGTCGGGCCATATTGGCACCGACTGACCCAGATGCCGGAACGGACGAAACGTCGACGGCCACGGGGCAAACGGATACAATGACGTAGCCGGAGGGCTGGAATGGAACGACTTGCGTTGTGCTACGAGAACGCGGCACCGGGGCTTCTGCCGGCCTGCCGCCCGTCGAAGATCGTCTGCGTGGGGCGGAACTACCGGGAGCATGCCGCCGAGTTGGGCAACGCGGTTCCGTCTGAGCCGCTCCTTTTCCTGAAGCCCCCCTCCTCATTGATCGGGCCGGGAACGCCGATTGTCTACCCGGCGGCGTCCGGTTTTTTGAGCTACGAAGGGGAACTCGGCGTGGTCATCGGGCGGAGGGCACGGCGGGTGACGGCGGCGGAGGCCGGCCAGCACATCTATGGCTATACCTGTGTGAACGACGTGACGGCGCGCGATCTGCAAAGGAAGGACGGGCAATGGACCAGGGCCAAAGGGTTCGACACGTTCTGTCCCGCGGGTCCGTGGATCGTGCCGGCGGCGGAAGTGGACGTCGAGGGTCTCCGGGTGCGCACCTATGTGGACGGGGTGCTAAAACAGGACGCCCCTGTCCGTGATATGATTTTTCCGGTACCCTTCCTCGTCGAATACATCTCTGGGATCATGACCCTGGAGCCGGGCGACCTGATCGCTACGGGTACGCCGCCCGGAGTGGGACCGCTTCAGGTTGGGTCCCTGGTACGCGTCGAGATGGAAGGAATCGGAGTGTTGGAGAACCCCGTAGCCGCCGAGTAGGAGTGTGGTTTCACCCACCGCGAACGCAGGCTGGAAGGATGGTTCTGGGGCAACAAGCGCAGGAGCCGGAACCGGCCATGAGAGCGGCCGCGGAAGACGGCGCTCCGGCGAGGCGAAAGTAGCTGGTATGCAGCGGTTTATGCCGGGCATGCCGAATCCCCGCAGACAATGGGGTGAATCGGTAAAACCCAGTCCGGCATGGCCAAGAAAATGCGGTATTTACTTGCTTTTCCAAACGGATTGATCCCGAGATGAACAGACCAAAAGTCACCATTGATGGCAACGAAGCCACAGCCTACGTGGCTCACCAGATCAACGAGGTAATCGCCATCTACCCGATTACCCCCTCCTCGAACATGGGGGAGTGGGCCGATGAGTGGTCCGCCAAAGGACAGCCCAACATCTGGGGCACGGTACCGACCGTGGTCGAGATGCAGAGTGAAGCGGGCGCTTCGGCGGCGCTGCACGGCGCGTTGCAGGGCGGGGCGCTGGGCACGACGTTCACGGCGGCCCAGGGCTTGCTTCTGATGATCCCCACCATGTTCAAGGTCGCAGGCGAACTGACCCCGGCGACCATCCACGTATCGGCCCGGACCGTGGCCACGCACGCGTTGTCGATCTTCGGCGACCACAGCGACATTATGGCCACGCGCAGCACGGGCTGGGCGATGCTGGGCTCCGGCAGCGTTCAGGAAGCCATGGACAACGCGCTGATCGCGCAGGCGGCGTCGCTGGAATCCCGAATCCCGTTCATTCACTTTTTCGACGGGTTCCGGACGTCGCACGAAGTCGCCAAGGTGGAACAACTCACCGTGGACGATATGCGCGCCATGATGGACGAGAAACTGATCCAGGCGCACCGCGCCCGGGCGCTTTCTCCGGATCATCCGGTGCTACGCGGCACCAGCCAGAATCCCGACGTCTTCTTCCAGGCGCGGGAGACCTGCAACCCGTTCTATCTGGCCTGCCCGACGATCGTGCAGGGGGTGATGGACAAGTTCGCCAAGCTGACCGGCCGCCAGTACCACCTGTTCGACTACGTGGGCGCGCCGGACGCCGAACGCGTGTTGGTGATGATGGGCTCGGGCGCCGAGATCGCGCACGAAGCGGTGGAATACCTGAACGCGCGTGGCGAAAAGGTCGGCCTGTTGAAAGTCCGTCTGTTCCGGCCGTTCGCCAGCGAGCACCTGATTGCGGCGCTGCCGGCCACGGTGAAGACCATCTCGGTTCTGGACCGCACCAAGGAACCCGGCTCAGCCGGCGAACCGCTCTATCAGGACGTGGTGACGGCGGTTTCCGAAGCGATGGCCGCCGGGGCTGCGCCGTTCAAGAAGTTTCCTCGCATCCTGGCCGGCCGCTACGGGCTGTCTTCCAACGACTTCACGCCCGCCATGGTTAAGGCCGTGCTCGACGAGGCCGCCAAGGACTGGCCGAAGAACCACTTCACGGTGGGCATCAAGGACGACGTCACCTTCACGAGCCTCAGCTACGATCCGGCGTTCTCCACCGAAGACCCGAAGACCGTGCGCGCCATGTTCTACGGCCTCGGTTCGGACGGCACGGTGGGCGCCAACAAGAACTCGATCAAGATCATCGGCGAGGACACCGACAACTTCGCGCAGGGCTACTTCGTGTACGACTCGAAGAAGGCCGGCGCGGTGACGATTTCGCACCTGCGGTTCGGCCCCAAACAGATCCGGTCGAGCTACCTGATCAGCCAGGCCAGCTTCATCGCCTGCCACCAGTTCTCCTTCCTGGAGCGGCTGGACGTGCTGAAGGCCGCGCAGCCCGGCGCCACGTTCCTGCTCAACAGCCTCTACGGCCCCGACGAGGTCTGGAACCACCTGCCGCGCCGCGTGCAGAAGCACATCATCGACAAGAAGCTGAAGTTCTATGTGATCGACGCCTATGAAGTAGCCAAGAAGACCGGCATGGGCGTGCGCATCAACACGATCATGCAGACCTGCTTCTTCGCCATCAGCGGCGTACTGCCGCGTGAAGAGGCGATCGCGGCCATCAAGCACGCGATCGAGAAGACCTACGGAAAGCGGGGCGAAGCGGTGGTCAAGAAGAACTTCGCCGCCGTCGACACGGCCCTGGACCACCTGCACGAAGTGAAGGTGCCCGATGCGGTCACCAGCACGTTCGACATCCGCCGCGCGGTGCCGGAAGCGGCCCCGGAATTCGTGCAGAAGACGTTGGCGCCGATCATCGCCGGCGAGGGCGAGAAGGTGCCGGTCAGCCTGATGCCGGTCGACGGGACCTTCCCGACGGCCACGGCGCAGTGGGAGAAGCGCAACATCGCGCTGGAGATCCCGGTTTGGGATCAGGATCTCTGCATCCAGTGCGGCAAGTGCATCCTGGTGTGCCCGCATGCGGTGATTCGCGCCAAGGTGTACGATTCCTCGCTCCTGGGCAATGCGCCGGAGACTTTCAAGTCGGCGCCGGCCCGGTGGAAGGAGTTCAAGGAGCAGAAGTACACGCTTCAGACCGCTCCCGAGGATTGCACCGGTTGCGCGCTGTGCGTGGAAGTCTGCCCGGTCAAGAGCAAGACCGAGGCCAAGCGCAAGGCGATCAACATGGCCCCGCAACCCCCGATCCGCGAGCAGGAGCGGGCCAACTGGGAGTTCTTCCTCACGATTCCGGAGAACGACCGCCGGACGCTGAACTTCTCCCAGGTGAAGGACAACCAGTTGCTGCGGCCGCTGTTCGAGTTCTCGGGCGCCTGCGCCGGCTGCGGCGAAACGCCGTACATCGAACTGATGACGCGGCTGTTCGGCGACCGCGCGATCATCGGCAACGCCACCGGCTGCTCGTCGATCTACGGCGGCAACCTTCCGACCACGCCGTATTGCGTGGACTCCAACGGACGCGGTCCGGCGTGGAACAACTCCTTGTTTGAGGACTGCGCCGAGTTCGCCATGGGCATCCGCCTGGCAGTGGACGCGCAGACCAAGTTCGCCAAGGACATGCTGCGCTCGATGTCGGCAACCATCGGCGACGAGCTGGTGGGCGCGCTGCTGAACGCCGACCAGGGCACGCAGGCGGGCATCGCCGAGCAGCGCGAGCGCGTCCTGCAACTCAAGCAGAGGCTGGGCGGATTGGGCACGCGGGAATCGCGCGACCTGGCCGCGGTGGCCGACATGCTCGTCCAGAAGAGCGTGTGGGCGTTCGGCGGAGACGGCTGGGCGTACGACATCGGTTACGGCGGGTTGGATCACGTGCTGGCCAGCGGGGCCAACGTGAATCTGCTGGTGCTCGATACCGAGGTCTACTCCAATACGGGCGGGCAGATGTCGAAGTCCACGCCCATCGGCGCGGTGGCCAAGTTCGCCTTCGGAGGCAAGGCCAAGCCCAAGAAGGACCTGGGCATGATGGCTATGAGCTACGGCAACGTGTACGTGGCCCGCGTGGCATTCGGGTCCAACGACATGCAGACCGTCAAGGCGTTCCTGGAAGCCGAAGCCTACGACGGACCGTCGCTCATCATTTCTTACGCGCACTGCATCGCGCACGGCTACGACCTGATCCGCGGCCTGGATCAGCAAAAGGCCGCCGTGCAATCCGGGTACTGGCCGCTGTACCGCTACAACCCGGACCTGGCCAAACAGGGCAAGAACCCGCTGACCTTGGACAGCAAGGCGCCGGCGATGCCGCTGGACAAGTACATTTACAACGAAACCCGGTACACCATGCTGGTTCGCAGCAATCCCGAGGTAGCCAAGGAACTGCTCGGCATGGCTCAGGAAGAGGTCTACAAGCGCTGGAAGCTTTACGAACACCTCGCCTCGATGCCGGGCAACGGCAACGTGCAGGAGGCGATCGCCCAGGAGGTGAAGAATGGTTGATCTGAGTGCAACTTACCTTGGACTGAAGCTGAAGAACCCGGTGGTGGTGGCACCCACGCCGCTTACCGAAAACGTCGGCAACATCCTCCGGATGGAGGATGCCGGGGCCGGGGCGGTGATCCTGCACTCGCTGTTCGAGGAACAGATCGTCATTGAAAGCCAGCACCTGGACTCGACTCTGTCGGCCGGCACGGAGAGCTTCGCCGAATCACTCTCCTACTTCCCGGATATGACCCACTACAACCTCGGCACCGAGGGTGCCGTGTATATCATCCGTATGGCAAACCTGCCGGTTAACATACCCTACTCCCCCCCCC
>CAZVIK010000009.1:18728-24759 GCA_964627045.1 uncultured Solibacteraceae bacterium
ATCGTCGCCAGCCTGAACGGCGTGTCGACGGGCGGGTGGATCCGCTACGCCAAGGAGATGGAGCAGGCCGGGGCGGACGCTCTGGAGCTGAACATCTTTTTCGTGGCCAATGATCCGAAGCTGTCGAGCGAACAGGTCGAGGAGATGTACACCAGCCTGGTGAGCCACGTGAAGGCCAGCGTGCGCATCCCGGTGGCCGTGAAGCTGGCGCCGTTTTTCAGCTCCATGGCGCACATGAGCCAGCTTCTCGACAAGGCCGGCGCCGACGGGTTGGTGCTGTTCAACCGCTTCTACCAGCCGGACATCGACCTGGACACGCGCGACGTCAAGACGACGCTCTCGCTGAGTTCGCCCTACGAACTGTTGCTGCGCATCCACTGGGTGGCGACGCTCTACGGGCAGGTGAAGGCGGACATGGCGATCACCGGCGGGGTGCACTCGGCGCAGGACGTGCTGAAATCGATGATGGCCGGTGCGAAGGTGGCCATGATCGCCTCGGCCATCCTCAAGAACGGCATTCCACACATCGACAAGGTCCTGCGCGACCTCCGAACCTGGATGGAGGAGAACGAGTACGAGTCCATCCGGCAGATGCAGGGCAGCATGAGCCGGCAGAACGTCGCCGATCCGGGCGCGTTTAGCCGGGCGAATTACATGAAGGTGCTCAGCTCGTACGCGGTACGGGACGCCGCCAAGCTCTAGAATCGAATCTGATCGCCGCCGGTTCCCTGCCAGGAGCCGGCGGCTTTTTTTGTGTCCGCGCGGGTCTCGCGCTGGCGCCACGCGATCAGGCCTCTACGGCCGTCAGCACGGGCGCCGTCAACCGTTCGGCCAGCGTGCGGAGGTTGTCGGCGGCTAGGCTCTCTTCTTCGGCGACGACCAAGGGCGTTCCCTTCCGGCAACAGGTCTCCAGTGCCTCGGCCGCCGGAGGGACCACGCTGACCACCGGGACCCCGAGGCCTTCGGCCGCCTGCGTCGCAGACACGAAGCCGGACATTGGGTTCTTGGTCACCAGAACCGCCGCCAGGGAGTTGCGATCCAGTCCCCATTCGAGTATCAGCGAGACCAGGTTCCGCCCCGCGGCGATTCCCACGGGACTGCGTTCGGTGACGACCAGAAACGGGTCGCACAGCCGCGCCGCGACCTGGGTGATGGCCGATGGCATCCCCGGCAAGTCCAGGAGGACGAATGCGAAAGACTCGGCCGCCGCGCGCACCAGCGCTTCAACCCGCGCGGCGTCGGGCTCGACAAACCGCTCCGGCTCCTGCGGTGCGAACAGGAGCTGGGCGCCCCACTCGGCGGCCACCATCCGTTTGCGCAATTCCGTGGAGGCGATTTCGCCGGGTTCGAGCGCCAAAAGGTCGGCCAGGTCGCGCCGGGGAGTCATCTGCAGTTGCAGGCTGAACCCAGCCCGATAGGGACTGAGTTCGATCGCCGCCACCGTCTTCGATTGCCGGGCGAGAGCGGCCGCGACGTTGAGCACGCTGGTCGTGGTCCCGGAGCCGCCCCGCGCGCCCATCCAACCGATGGTTTTGCCGGCCTTCGCTCCCCCGCCCTGCCCCAGCATCTGGCCGACAGCCTTGGCACGCTCAACGGCGAATCGAAGCACCCGCAGGAGCGAGGCGGCGTCGACCGAGCCCTTGACGAGGTAGTCCTGCGCGCCGCGCGCGACCGCGCTCAGGGCCAGATCTTCGTCGTCCAGCCCGGTGAGTACCACCACGGGCAGGCGCGGGGCCGCGCGATGCAACCGGTCGAAGGTGTCCAAGCCCCTGCTGTCGGGCAGAGAGAGATCCAGAATCACGGCGTCGAATTGCCTTTCCTCCAGGGCCGTCACTCCGGTCGAGAGCCGGCCGGCACATTCCAGAGCCACCCCGGGAGGGCCGGCGTTCGAGAGCAGTTCGCGCAACAGCCGCGCGTCGCCGGGGTTGTCTTCGATGAGTAGAACGTTGATGCGTTGCATATCGAACATGCTCCCTCTAGGGCAGGTTGGCCACCCTCAGCCAGAATTCGCATAGTGTGTTGACGGCCGCCCGCAGTTCCTGAAAACCCAGCGGCTTGGTTATGACAGCGTTGGCGTGCCGCGTATAGGCGTCCATCACGTCCTGCGCCGCCTCCGAACTGGTGAGCACCAGAACGGGAATGTGCGCGGTGGCGGGGTCCGCGCGGATCTCCTCCAGGATTTCGATTCCGCTCTTCTTCGGCATTCTCAGATCCAACAGGATCAGATTCGGGCCGTCGCCGGATTGGACCGACTCGCGCAACCGGCCGGCCGCCAAGGTACTGTCGGTCACCGCGCGCACGTCGACACCCTCCACAGCAGCCTGGAGCGCCTGCGTGACGAGCCGCACATCGCCAACGTTGTCGTCGATCAGAAGCACTCTCGGCGAGCGATGAAGCCAACGGGTCACACGCCGTTCTCCGGCGCGGCGGGGAGGCTGAAATGAAACGTCGCGCCCTTACCCAGTTCTGAGTCCAGCCAAATCCGCCCGCCGTGGCGTTCCACGATCTTCTTGCAGATCGTCAGGCCGATTCCCGTGCCGGCGTACTCCTGCACCGAGTGCAGCCGCTGAAACAGCCCGAAGACGGTTTCGGCGTACTGCGGTTCGATGCCAATTCCGTTATCGGCGACCGAAAACCACCACTCGCGCCCGGACTCTCGGGCCTCGACACGCACCACAGGCGGGGCCGGACCACGGAACTTGATGCTGTTTCCAATGAGGTTCTGGAACACCTGCGTCAATTGCACGGGATCCGCGCGAACCACGGGCATGGCGTCGTGCGTCACCGAGGCGCCACTCTCCGAGATGGCGGCGCGAAGATTGGTAAGCGCCCGGGATAGAGCCTCGCCAGAGTCGGCGGCGGAGATCTCGCGCCCTCGTGTGGAGACGCGCGAATAGGCCAGCAGGTCGCGGATCAGCGACTGCATCCGCGTCACGCCGTCGGTGATATAGGCGATGAACTCGTCGGCGTCGGCATCCAGTCGCCCGCGGTATCGCTCGGCGAGCAGCCCCGTGTAGCAGGAGACCATGCGCAGCGGTTCCTGCAAGTCGTGCGAGGCGACGTAGGCGAAATCCTCGAGGTCCTTGTTGGACCGGGCCAGTTCCTCGGCGCGGCGCGCCGATGCCTGTTCGGTTTCCACAGCGCCGGTGATGTCCACGGTGAATCCGCGCAGCAGCCTCGGCCGGGAGGAATGTCCAAGACTGGTGATGATGCTACGCATCCATACCGTGCGTCCGCCAGCAGCGCGCACGCGGTGCCGCAGGTCCTGGTCGCGGGCCGGCAATAGGGCGTCGGACAACGCCTGGCGCACCTGCTGGCGGTCGTCGGGGTGGATGCAGCGCATCCAGGCGGAGAACTCGCAATCGCCGTTGTGCGTGTAGCCCAACAGTTCGGTCAACTGCGGCCCGAGATAGGTGAACCGCCAGTCGGCCGGGTCGAGTTCCCAGGGGATCGCCCGCACTGTCTCCACCAGACGCTGGTAGTACTCTTTGCTGCGGCGCAGTTCCGCCTCGGCCCGCCTTTCTTGCGCGCGCAGCACCCGTTCCATTAACGCACGGGCGATGGCCGGGCCAAGACGCCCGAGCCGGTCTTTCAGCAGGTAGTTTGCCGCGCCCTGCTTGATGCACTCGGCCGCCGTCTCCTCTTGCATCGTCCCGGAGACCACGATGAGCGGCGTGTCCAAGCCCCGTTCATGCAGGTGGCCGAGGACGTGCATCGCGGTGAATCCCGGCAACGTGTAGTCGCTGAGGACCACGTCGAAGTCCTCACCGAGGGCGGCCAAAAAGTCCCGTTCGTTGTCCACCCGGCGGCAGACGGCGTGCGGCCAGGTACGCCGGAGTTCCTGTTCGACCAGGCCGTAGTCCCGGGCGCTCGCTTCCAGGATCAGGATTCGGATGTGCGCTTCCACCTGCGGGTCGCCTCGGGCGGCGAGGGGACTCCTCCTCAGGTCTACATCGGCGGGACCCGCGTGCGGCATGAGACCTGTATGCACCGCCCGGCGAACCGGGGGCCACCCCGGGCCGTATAATCGGATGGTGCCCCGCCGCCGGACGTCCCGCCAGAGGCGGCCGCTGGGTGAAGAGGTCTCCATGATACGGATTCTTGCCGCCATACTACTGTGTTCACTCGGCAGTCCTGGGCTTCTGCTCGCGCAGCAGACGGTTATCGACGAACAGATGCGGGTCTTGAAAATCCCCCGCGTCACCCGTCCGCCTAAACTGGACGACTTTTTAAAAAATGTGGCCCGCGAAGCGGAGCTTGAGATCACCGACTTCCGCCAGTACAAGCCCGGCGACGGTGTGCCGGTGAGCCGACCCACGACCGCGTATCTGTCCTACGACTCCGACAACCTTTACGCCGTCTTCGTCTGCAAAGACGACCCCAAGCTGATCCGCGCCCGCATTGCCAAGCACGATCAGATCACCAGCGACGACCGCGTGTTCCTGAACATCGATACCTTCCGCGACCGTCGTCACGTGTATTTGTTCGACGTGAACCCTTACGGTGTGCAGAGTGACGGGAACGCCACCGATGGCGTCGAAGACGACGCCACCTGGGACACTCTCTGGCACAGTGAAGGAAGGCTGGTGGCCGACGGCTACATCGTTTGGGCCGCGATTCCCTTCAAGAGCATCCGTTTCTCGAACGCCGCCGAACAGCAGTGGGGGCTGGTGGTGGGGCGGATCATCATGCGGAACAACGAGTGGGCCACCTGGCCGCAGATCAGCCAACGCAAGACCGGCTGGGCGCAGCAAGCCGGCGACCTTGAGGGGCTTCGGGAGATCTCGCCGGGGCGCAACATTCAGCTCATTCCCTACGGGCTGTTCTCTCGAGCCAAGTACCTGGACACCCCGTCGGGAGCGCCGGCCCGTTTCGTGACCGAGAACGAGGGCCGTGTGGGCCTCGATGGCAAGCTCGTCCTAAAAGACGCCTATACGCTGGACCTAACCCTCAATCCGGACTTTAGCCAGGTGGAATCCGACGAGCCGCAGGTGACCGTGAATCAGCGGTACGAGGTCTTTTTTCCGGAAAAGCGCCCGTTCTTTCTGGAGAACGCGGGGTACTTCGCCACGCCGGTCCGGCTGTTCTTTTCACGCCGGATTGTGGACCCGTCGTTCGGCGCGCGGCTTACCAGCAAGATTGGAGGCTGGTCGCTCGGGGCGCTGTTGACCGACGACCGTGCGCCGGGCCATAACGCGCCCGCTACGGACCGCTTCCACAAGGCTCACACGCCGATCGGCGTGGTGCGGCTGCAACGCGAATTCCGGCGCGCCGGACGCACCTCCACTCTCGGCGCCATGGCCACCAGCCGCGATTACGGCGACACCTACAACCGAATCTTCTCGATCGATACCCGGTGGCAGGCATTGCGGAACTGGATCTTCACGGGGCAGGCCATAAGCAGTAATACGCGGCTGGCGAACGGGCAGCGGCTGGCCGGACCCGGCTACTCCGCCTCGTGGCGGCACTACGGGCGGCACTTCGTGTCGACCACCAGTTACACGGATTTCAGCCCGAACTTCCGCAGCCAGCTTGGGTTCATCCGCCGGGTCGACATCCGCCAGGCCAGTCAGGACCTGGGCTATATCTGGCGGCCGAAAAGCGGCGTCATCCAGAGCATCGGCCCGGTGTTCAGCTACTACTCCTACCACGACCACAAAGGCCGAATGACCGACTGGAACGTGAGTCCCGAATTGCGGATCACGGCGGTGCGCGGGACGCAGTTCTCCTGGGAGTACGAGACCAGCTACGAATACTACAATGGCTCCGGCTTCCGGCAGCACGCCCACGAAGCCGCTTACCAGACGGAGTGGTTCCGCTGGCTGACGGTGTCCGGGGAACTCAACATCGGCGACGGGATCAACTATAAGCCGGCCAAGGGGCTCGCGCCCTTCACCGGGAAGGCTAGTCAGGTTTCTACGACGGTCACCCTCCGCCCCGGCGCCCGGCTGCAACTGGATGAGACGTATATCTACAGCAGCCTGCGCACGGGCACGAAATCGCTCTTGCCGGGTGTAGCGGAAGGAACGGC
>CAZVIK010000009.1:24769-39490 GCA_964627045.1 uncultured Solibacteraceae bacterium
TCCCCTTTCCCCCATGCCAAACGTAAAGATTTGCGGAAGGAACGGCGGTCTTCAACAACCACCTGATCCGCTCCAAGGCGAACTACCAGTTCTCGCGGCGGCTCGGGCTGCGCCTGATTCTCGACTACAATTCGGTGCTTCCGAACCCGAGCCTGGCGGCGCTGGAGAAGGAAAAGCGCATCGGCGTAGACGCGCTGGTGACTTACATGCTCAATCCGGGAACGGCGCTCTATGTGGGATATACGGATCTTTATGAAAACTACGGCCTGAATCCGCTGGAATCGCCCGAGTTGTACCGCACCAGCCGTCCCGACCTGAATACAGGCCGTCAGTTCTTCGTGAAGCTGAGCTATCTGTTGCGGTTCTGAGGTTCGCCGGAGGGATCAGCGGCCGGGGGCGGCTCCAGGAAGTCCTGGGGTGGGTGGAGGGGTTCGAACCCTCGGCCACTGGAACCACAATCCAGCGCTCTACCAGCTGAGCTACACCCACCGTGAACTTTTTCATTTTATCATGGCTGCGCGATGGCCCAGCGCGGAGCGGATGGGTCGCGGCTTACAGCCCCGCTTGCTTCCACAGCGCGTCCACGCGGCGCTTCACCTCGGCGGGCATGGCGAGCACATCCGGCCAGGGCCTTGTGAAGCCTTCCTCGGGCCATTTGCGTGTCGCGTCGACGCCCATTTTCGAACCCACATTGGGCAGCCGGCTGGAATGGTCCAGCGAATCGACCGGGCCCAGAACGAACTCGATATCGCGCTGCGGGTCGATGTTGTTGAGCGCCCTCCAGGCGACCTCGTTCACGTCTTGCACGTCCACATCCTCGTCCACCACGACGATGCACTTGGTGAACATGGCCTGCCCCAGGCCCCAGATGGCATGCATCACCTTGCGGGCTTGCATGGGGTAGCTCTTGCGGATGGAGACCAGCATCAGATTGTGGACCACGCCCTCAGCCGGCATGGAGATGTCGCGGATTTCCGGGATCTGCATGCGGATCAGCGGCAGGAAGATGCGCTCGATCGCCTTCCCCATGAAGTAATCCTCCATGGGCGGCGGGCCGACGATCGTGGCGTGGTAGACCGGGTCCTTGCGCTGGGTGACGCAGGTGATGTGGAACACCGGATACTGGTCTTCGAGCGAGTAGAAGCCCGTGTGATCGCCAAACGGGCCTTCCGTGCGCAACTCGCCCAGCTCCACGTAGCCTTCCAGGACGATTTCGGCGTTGGCAGGGACCTCCAGGTCCACGGTTTCGCAGCGCACCATTTCGACGGACCTGCCGCGGAGGAACCCGGCGATCATCATTTCGTCGATGTCCGGCGGCAGCGGGAGAATGGCCGAGTAGACGGTCGCCGGGTCCGCGCCAATGGCCACCGCCACGTCCATTCGCTTCGGTCCGCCTTCCTTCATCCGCCGCCGGTAGTGCTCCGCCCCCTGCTTGTGCGTCTGCCAGTGCATGCCCGTGGTGCGGTCGTCGTAAACCTGCATCCGGTACATGCCGCAGTTGCGCTTGCTAGTGTCCGGGTTCTTTGTGAAGACCATCGGCAGGGTGATGAAGCGGCCGCCATCCTCGGGCCAGCATTTCAGGACGGGGTACTCGGTCAGCGAAAACCCGTCCCGCCGCACGACCTCCTTGCAAGGGCCGCTTGAGACCATCTTCGGGAAGAACGCGCTCATCTCCGCGAGCTTGGGCAGCATCTTAAGCTTCCCGACCAATCCCTCCGGCATGCGCATTTCCAGGTATTCCGAAATGCGGCCGGCCACGACGTCGAGCGAATCGACCTCCAGCGCGATCTCCATCTTCCGCATGCCAGCGAAGGCGTTCATCAACACGGGGATGCGCGAGCCCTTCGGATTCTCAAACAACAGCGCGGGTCCGCCGCTCTTCACGGCGCGGTCGGCGAACTCAGTCATCTCCAGCACCGGGTCCACCTCGAAGGGGATTCGTCTCAACTCGCCCTGTCTCTCCAGGGCGGCGATGAACTCGCGCAAGTCGGCGTAGGCCATGGAATGTCTCTTCTTTCTACTATGATTGAGGTTTAGCGCATTTTCCAAGGAGAAACCATGCCCAATCGTGTTGCCTTCGTCACCGGCGCCAGCCGCGGAATCGGACGGGCCATCGCCCTCAGACTCTGCAAGTCGGGGCACGATATCGTCGTCGCCTCGCCCGAACTCGAGAACAACGAGGCGGTGGCGGCGGAGATCCGCGCCGCGGGTGCGAGGGCGATGACCCTGGACTTCAACCTGACCTCGCTCGATTCGATCAAGCAGGGTGTTGCCGCCGCCATCAAGGAAATGGGCAAAATCGAGGTGCTGGTGAACAACGCCGGCATCACCAAGGACACCTTCGCGGTGCGCATGAAGCCGGAGGACTGGCAGATCGTGCTCCAGATCAACCTGAGCGGGGCGTTCTTCACGGCGCAGCAGGTGTTGATGGGCATGATGAAGCAGCGTTGGGGGCGAATCATCAACATCGCCTCCGTGGTGGGCCAGTCGGGAAACCCCGAGCAGGCCAACTACGTGGCGTCCAAGGCCGGCATCATCGGATTGACCAAGTCGCTGGCGCAGGAAGTCGGCAGCCGGAACATCACCGTGAACGCCGTCGCGCCTGGCTTCATTGAAACCGACATGACCGCGAAGTTGCCGCAAGAGGTCCGTGACCGGATGCTCGCGGGGGTTCCTCTGAAGCGCCCCGGACAAGCCGAAGACGTGGCCTCCGCCGTCAACTTCCTTGCAAGCGACGAGGCGTCCTACATCACCGGCCACGTCGTAAACGTCAACGGCGGGATGTATATGTAGCCGGGATCCGAGCAGCGGAAACCGGGCCCGGCAGCTAGAATGGGGTCGAGGATGGACGACTCCACGCGCAGGCGGTTTCTGAAAGCAACGCTGGTTTCAAGCGCGGCGATCCAGGGGTGTGACACGGGCGCCGCAGGGCAGTCCGCGCCCATGCGTCGGCGGAGCGATTTCGAACCCGCCTACCTTCGTCTGGAGCGATCCGGAGAACTCGTCCACCGCGCACAGGAACTCTACTCGATCTACCGCCGTTGCCGCCTCTGCCCGCGGCAGTGCGGCGCGGACCGCACCAAAGACCAGAGAGGGATCTGCTCCTCGACGGCGCGGGCCAAGGTCTACTCGGCACACCCCCACTTCGGAGAGGAGCGTCCGCTGGTGGGCCGCGGCGGCTCGGGCACCATTTTTTTCAGCAACTGCAACCTGCTGTGCGTGTTCTGCCAGAACTGGCAGATCAACCACCGCGGCGACGGCGCCTACGCGAACGACGAAGCCATCGCGCGCCTGATGATCGACCTCCAGCAGAGCGGCTGCCATAACATCAACCTGGTGACGCCGACGCACATCGTTCCGAGCATTGTCCGCGCCCTGCGCGTGGCCATCCAGCGGGGCTTGTGTGTGCCGTTGGTTTACAACTGCGGCGGTTACGAACCGGTCGAGGTCATCAAACTGCTTGAGGGGATTGTTGACATCTACCTTCCCGACTTCAAGTACACCGATGGCGCGATGGCCGAAGAGTACTCCCGCGGCGCTCGCGATTACCCCGAGCGCGCCGCCGCGGCCATCGAAGAGATGCACCGGCAGGTGGGCGAACTGGCGGTGGACGAACAGGGGACCGCCCTTCGCGGCCTCCTGATCCGGCACCTGGTACTTCCCGAAAACATCGCTGGAACAGACAAGTTCGTGGACTTCGTCGCGCGCCGGTTGAGTCGCTCAACCTACGTCAACCTCATGGCGCAGTACCGCCCGGAGCACCAGGCCTCGAAGCATCCGCCGCTCAACCGTCGAACCACGACCGCCGAGTACCGGCAGGCGGTTCGCTGGGCGAAGGAGGCGGGGCTTACCAGACTCGATCCGGGTTAGGCGGCCCACACCGGCCCGCCCGGATTCACACCGCGCGCCGTCAATACAAACAGGTCGAAAACCGGTCCGGAGACGGGAACCTCTTGGCGAACCGCGGGCTCACATAGAAGTCATCCACCACCCAGGACTGCGCGCGGACGTAGCCCTTGCTTTCCAGCAACTTCCGAATCGCTTCCCGTTTCTCTGTTTCGAAGTTGTGCTCGATGGTGAAGGCGCCAACTTCGTAACGGTCCAGCGAAAGCCCCAGTAGCGCATCGTACTCAGCGCCCTCGATGTCGATGCTCATATAGTCGATGTAGCGTGGCGCCTGCGCCTTATCGAGGATCTCATCCAGCGTGGCGGTGACTAGCTCGACCACTCTTGGCTCTTGGGCTGCGCCCCGGCTGTCACCGGGCACGATGCCGCCCAGGTCCCCGATGGCGCGAAACTGCACGATCCGGCCGCTAACGCTATAGACGGGCTGCCGGAATACCTGACAACTTCGCCGCTCCATATTGGCGGCGAACGGATCGATGCAGACTCCTTTCCAGCCCATTTCGTCGAACAGCTTCGAGTTGGAGATACGCTCCCCGTCGGCGGCTCCGACATCCACGTAGTATCCGCCGCGCTTGCCCGGCGGGATCAACATCGATACCCAGAGATCCTGCTCGAATTGGCTGTGACTCTTGATTCCGCCCGTGATCCGGCGAAGCGTGAGCCGGGCATTGTCGCGATCTGCCAGCCCGAACATGAGCTTATGGCGTTCGAAGTAGCGGCCGTACCACGACCCCGCAAAGAGCAACGCACCACAGACGACGATCGCAACCAGCACACCGGGAATCCATCGAAGCACCCTCATGGGGCGATGCCCTCCTTGCCGTCACCCGAACGCCGGCTCCGTGACTGCACAGACGCGCGGTCATGATGCCAAAGCGCAGCTATCTCATCACGAGCCGGTCTATGGCGTCCCGCGTGCGGCGCAGGACCTCCAGCGGGCCATCGTCGTCTACGCGGACCACTTCCTTCGGTCCCGGCCCGGACGGAGTCCAACGCTCGAGCATGCGCTCACAGGGAAACCCAGCGAACACGGTCACCAACGGGGTTCCGCAAACGGCGGCGGCATGTTGTCCGGCCGAGTCGTAGCCCACGTAGAGCCGAGCCCGCGATATCATGCCCGCCAGTTCCGCGAACGGACCGCGCCAGAGCCGAATCCGGTCCGCCGGGGCGCCGCTGGTTGCCACCGCGCGGCGCACGCGCCGTTCCTCTTCCCCACCTGCTCCCAAGTCAACCACCACGGGCAGTCCGGAATTCGCCAGCGTGCCTAGCAGTCCGGCTTCAAATGGCTCGGTCACGCGTTTGGCGGGGTTTTCGCCGACGCCGAGATTCACGACGATGGCCGGTTGGTCCATGCCGCCGGCCGTCGCCGGCGCCACGTAGGGCGCGGCTCCTCGGATATCGAACACCTCTCCGGCCCATCGTTGCGCCAGCACCGTGAGCGGCTCGCGGCCGAGGCCGCCGTACGAACGGCTGTCGAAAAAGTAGTAGCTCTCATCGGGGCAAACGGGAATCAGGCCTAGCTGGGTGAGCCGAGAGTCCGGATCGATCACGATACCGTCTTCTGCCGACAGCTCGCGGCGCAAACCCTCCGCAACGGCCAACCGTTCGCTCAGGGTGCCGGTCCGCCCGTAGGGGGCCGGAAGCCACTCGATCCTTGGGTCCGCGGCAAACAGCGCGTGGTTCTTCTCGGGCCCAACCAGAAGAACGGTGGCCTGCGGAAATCGCCGCTTCGCAGCGTCGAGCAGAACGCTGGTGACGGCGATATCCGCACCGAGCGTCACGCGAGAGAGAACGTAGACCCGGCGCACGGGACCGGAACCCAGACGGAAACGCCGCGTGCCGCGCAGGCGCAGGTACCGCGCCGCGCCGGCGCTTGCGTCGAACGCCGGGTCCACCTGCGCGATCACCTGGGAAAACAGCCGGGCGTAGACCTCCGACAGCCGCGGCTCGAAGCGGGCGGCGAGCCCTTCCACCACCACCTGAAACAGCGCTCGCGTGGCCTCGACCGCCGAGTCCGGTTGACCGGCCGCCTCCACCAAGCGCCGCAACGCGCCAGCGTCCCAAGTGGATCGGTCCAGGCATTCATTCAGAATGGCGTCGGCAAGGGCGAAGGGGGGCGGACTGGGCACGTGGCTTGCGAACTTCGATTGTACCCGGTGTGCCCCAAAAAAAGTAGGGGCTTGCCGCTCTCGCCACTGAGCCGCAAGCCCGCACGCCGGTGTCTGGCCGGCAGGAGGAGTGAACGTCAAAACCGTTTGATTACAGCCCAAGGCTATCATCCGCTTCCGAATGACGGAAGCCTATCTTTCGAGCGGAATTCCTATCTTTCGGGCAGGCATCCAGTACGAACGTACCGAAAACCTGGGATCCGGGCGGCTTCTTGGATATATTGGAGATGACGTGGATGTCCCTGGAACAAAAGGGGATCATGCGGATACACGAACTTCTTGCCATCGACCTCAAGTATGACCGCAGTTCCGGCCTAATCGCCTTGGCGTTTGTAGTTGCGTCGATCGCGCTCGCGGACCTCAGCCGGATGGCCGGCAGGACGTCGCTGGGTTTCCTGTACCTGTTGCCGATCCTTGTCGCCGCTCTGTACATGAATCGAAAGGAGATCCTGGGCCTGGCGCTGCTGTGCACCCTGCTCCGCGAGGCTCTGGGACCGTTCGATTCGAGCAAGGGGCTTGCCCTTCGCTCCGCGCTGGGGTTGTTGGCGTTTAGCAGTTCCGGCTTGTTTGTGGCGGAGTTGTCCGAGCGCCACCGCCGGCGGTTGGACCAGCAGCGCCAACTTCAGGAGCAGGCGCGGCTTCGGGAATCCGCCGAGCAGCAACTCCGCGTGCTGATCGAGACGAGCCCGGCGGCGATCTTGACGATGGACCCCGAAGGCGAGATCCGGCTGGCGAACCAAGCCGCGCATTCGATGCTTTCCGCCGAACAGCCGCCGTTAACCGGCGATCCCATCGGCCGCTATCTCCCGCCGCTGGCCAGCGTCCCGCCGGCCGACGGGACGGACCGCATCTTCCGCACGGTTCTCGAATGCAAGGGCCGCCGCCGCAACGGCGAAATCTTCCCCGCGCACGTCTGGCTTTCCAGCTACACCACCGTCTCCGGCCCCATGCTGGCAGCGATCGTGCTGGACACCTCCGAAGAGATGCGCGACCGCGAGGCGCTCGGATTCGATCAACTGATGAAGAGCTCGCGCATCCTGATCCGCGCCGTCTCGCACGAGATCCGGAACATCTGCGCGGCCATCGCCGTGGTTCATGCGAACCTGAAGCGTGTGCCGGGCATCGAACGGTCGGAAGACTACCAGGCGCTCGGCACGCTGGTCGAGGGACTGGGCAAATTGGTCTCCTCCGAATTGCGCGGCGTTTCGCAAAAGGCCGGCGCCAGCGTGGACCTCAACGAACTGATCGACGAGTTCCGCATCGTAATCGAACCGTCCCTGGCCGAGGACGATACCGAGGTGGAGTGGGTGGTCCCGGCCGGTCTCCCGCCCGTTTCAGCGGAGCGCCACGGGTTGCTCCACATCTTCATGAATCTGGCCTCTAACAGCCAACGCGCGCTGCGGAGCGTGGAGCGCCGGCGGCTGCGGGTCAGCGTGCAATCCGAAGACAACCGCGTCGTCGTGCGGTTCGCGGACTCCGGCCCGGGCGTGGCCCACCCCGAAAGCCTTTTTCAGCCGTTCCAACAAGCCTCCGACGGCACCGGACTGGGGCTGTATCTCTCCCGGGCACTGGCACGCTCCTTCGCCGGCGACCTGCGATACGAGCCGTCGCCCGTCGGCTCTTGCTTCGCGGTGGAACTCGCGCCGCTAACGCGGGATGAGGCGGTGTAGGAGCCGACATGAGCGACGCATCCGAAAAAAAAATACGCCTATTGCTGGTAGACGACCACGCGTTGTTCCGGGAAGGACTGGCTCGTCTTCTCGCTTCCGAGCCGGACTTCGACCTGGCGCCTCCCTGCTCCACAGGTGAAGAGGCACTGAAGGCGCTGGAATCCAGGGAGATCGATCTGATTCTGCTCGACTACGATCTTGGCACCGAGACAGGAAGCCGGTTCCTCGTGCTGGCCGGGCGGCTCAACTACCAGGGCCGCGTCCTGGTGGTGACCGCCGGGTTGGCCGACAACGAAGTAGCCGACCTCCTGCGCCTGGGCGTGACCGGCATCTTCCTGAAACACAATCCGCCGAGCCTGCTGGCGAAAGCCATACGCAAAGTCATGGCCGGCGAGATCTGGCTGGACCAGAAGTATCTCAAGGTGCTACTCCAGGAAAGCCGGACCGGCGAGCAGGAAGGCCGCGGCCGCCGCCTCAGCGAGCGCGAGCGTGACGTGCTGCGCTTCCTGTTCCAGGGGCTGGCCAACAAGGAAATTGCGATGCGCTTACAGGTCACGGAAAGTCCCGTGAAGGCTACACTGCAACAGTTGTTCTATAAGACGGGTGTCCGCACGCGCAGCCAGCTTGTGCGCGTCGCCCTGGAGCAGTACAAGGATTACCTCTAGCTGATCGTCATCGTCATTCGGCCTCTTCGGGTAAGCATAGAGGAGAACCGAAATCTAGATTGTCTGATTTGTGCTGTTGCTGCGGCGCGTTACACCTCGCGCCTGAGCGCCGCAAGCTGCAGGGATTCAAGACTCTCCAGGTCCGCGCGGATACGCGGGGCCTCCAATCCTGCGGAAGCGATCAGCCGCTCAATAGTGGCGATCAGGTTGTCGAGCTGATGCATCGATTCCTTTTCCACCGCCGAGAGCGAGTTCCTCACCACAGTCTCCCATTGCGAGGCAAGACGTGACAGGTTTACAAAGACCACGTCAGCGGCCTTGCGCCGGAAGTGCCCCAAAACAACCGCGCTCAGAAGCGACATTGGCGCGACGAGAGAGAGCAATTCCCAGTTTCGGTCGAAGATCTTCCCAACCCGCACGTCCGGAGAGCGGGGATCCTTTGTAGGAAGGTCGATCTGGGTCGTTCGTAGCGGGACGCCGAGCGTCTCCAAAGTCCGCTCCGAAAGCCGGTTTCGGAAGTCCTGAAGTGATTGCGATAGCTGGCGGGCTACTCGCCGTACGGGCTCGATGAATTCCGCCCGATGCTTCACAGAAAGATCCGACATTTCTCGATTCAGACTCGCACCGAGCCAATCGTCGAATCGCACCATGGCCGTGTTTAGGCTCTTCGTCCAGCCGGGGAATTCCAGGTCCAGACCATCCAAGATGCGCCGCCGTACCGAGACTTCCTCCTTGAGAAGAAGATTTTCGAATGCTGACCGCGCCGCTTCGGCGGCGTGGCGCACAACCAGGCGCAAAGCTAAGCGCGTGTCGTCAATGGCCTCCTTTTCACCGAGAATCTTCAGCCTCAGTTGTTCGCGCTCCGTGTCGGCAACTTCGGCAGCTTTCAATGCCACGTTGAGATAGTCCCGGCACTCGGTAACGAGCGAGATGACCTTGTACCGCAGGATGGCCGCCCGCTCTTCGCCGGCCCTGGCGTGGACCTGCGACAAGAGACTCCTATCCAGGTCTCCGCGAAGCCGCTCGAACCCCGGCCGGACTGAATAAGGAAAGATCGGCACCGAGCCGGTCCAGTAGCGTGCGAGTTGCTTCTGGACAAATTCCCTGACCTGAGCCGCCTCACTCTCCTCAAGGAGATCGTACTTTGTGAGCAACAGCGAGATGTTGGGGGTGTAGCGGCTCAGGTTTTGGATGAGCTCAATGTCGTGCTGAGAAAGCGGCGGGTCGACGCCGACGGCCACAAGGGCCAGTCCAACGTTTGGCAGCCAGCCCATGGAGGCGTCGGTATTGTGCTCCAAGACGCTCTCCAGGCCGGGTGTATCGACGAATCGAATCCCGCGATACCGTTCATTCGAAGGAAGTTCCACTCGCACGAATGCGGCCTGTTTCGCGTTCTCCGGGTTCTCGGCCTCGGATAGGAACTCGCCCAGCCGTTCGACAGGCACCGGTTCAGCGTGGCCATCCAGGTAGCGGACTTCAGCGAGTTCGCGCGGGCCGTACTCGATTTCTGTCACAACCGTAGTGACTGGGATTACTCCTACTGGGAGCAACCGTCGACCCAAGAGATGGTTAAGGAAGCTGCTCTTGCCGGCCTTAAAACGCCCAAAGACGGCGATGTTGAGCGTGTCCTCCTTCGCAAAGGTGCGGCAACTCCCCAGGAACTCCTCGAGGGCCGTGATTTGGTACCGGCCGCACATCTCCTCGGCCGTATCCAACGCTCGGTGCAAGCAGTCCTGAGTCAAAGACGGTGTCATCGAATCGTTCACCTCACAAAGGCAGAAAGCATGTCCATGCGGAGTGGCAGGAACTTAATGTGACGCCCGGCCTGATACTCGGGCCGCGCGGCCATGCGGCACATGGCGAGAATCTGGCCCGGATTGCCGCCGGCCGACTCAAGCGCCTTGCGTTGGAATTCTGGCAGGTCGAGCGAACGAAGCCTGTACGCCGACGAGGCCGCATCAAACAGATGGGCGCTCTCGCGATGCGTGAGAGGATCGAGAGCAATCTCCTCTCGCGGGTCCCATAACAACCTGCGAAGATAACCCAGACAGTGGCGCGACCGGGCCGTCACAATCACACAGTTCCCGGGAAGATGGTAGAGCTTCTGCAAGAATCGGTGCATGCGCGGATCGGCGTGCTCGACGTCCTCCAAGAGAATCGGTCGCGGTTCGGCTTCCAAGACTTCAAATACAGCGCCCTTCAAAGTAATGCTGGTCTCCTTGCTGAGAATCGAGCATCGATCAATTCCGCAGCCGAGCCCTTTCGCCAGATGGACAAGAAGCTCATGGAGAACGGTGGGAGCAGAGAGGAACAAGCACGGCTCCGGAAAGCGAGAAAGCGCCTCCTCGAGTAGCCGGGTCTTGCCAATCCCCGTGACGCCGACGATGAGCCGGGACTGGCGCGCCCGAAGCGCGCGCACGAGAGCCTGGAGTTCGCGCTGCCGGCCCACCATTGGAATGGGCGCAGCCTCAAGCGAACGCCTCTCAGCCGGCTTTGCCATCTTGCGTCGCCGCATTCTTCTGAATGCGGATCACTTTGACTTCGGACACGGCCATCAGCCCCGTATCCATCATGTCCTCAACCACAGGGACCAGCAGCGCAAGGTTCTCGGGCGAGTCGACAATCGTGATTATGATCGGCTGATTGTGGCGAGTCAGGTGATGCCGGTGCATCTCCGTCGTTTCCCCGTAACCCTCAAGGCCGCGAAACACCGTCGCGCCGGCGATCTTCATCTCCCTGCATTTGTCGACGATCGCCTCGTAGAGCGGCTTGCCATCGTACCGGTCTGATTCCGAGATGTGGATGCGCAAGATTCTAGCGGGGTTTGCTTGTTGCATCGGATGCCTCCGTGACTGTCCGGCTGCGGACCAGCCTGGTCATCTCCACATCGGAAGTAACGATCAACCCGTCCTCGAGCATCGTCTCCAACGTCTCGGTAGCAGCGGCGATACTGTCGGGTGAGTCGATCACGGAAACCATGATCGGCAGATCCCGCATGGGGTGCAGGACACTTCGCTTGTGTTCGTGCCCCTTAGCGCCATAGCCGAGGATGCCACGATAGACGGTGGCGCCTGCGACGTCCATCATGCGGAGCTTCTTGACGATCGCATCGTAGAGCGGTTCGCCGTGCCACTTGTCGTTCTCGCCGATGAACACCCTGAGCAAGGTCGCCCGCCCTCGCTTCTCTTCATGCGGCAGCTTTGGCTCCGGTCTCGGAGATTTCCGGGCAGACTTTACAACAGTGGTGTCCTGAACCTCGATCAGGCCGTCGGTGACCATCTCGCACAGCGTCGGGAGGATCTCTTCGACCTTCTCTGCCGTCTCGATGAACTCGATGCGGATGGGCAGATGTTGCGCCAACACCTCGACCTTGGGCGTGTGCAGTTCGCGGTGGGAGCCGAACCCGGAGTAGGCTCGCGTCGCTGTAGCGCCGGTGACTCCCTTGCGCATGAGGAAGGCCATGATCGAGTCGTGCAGGGCTGTCATGTGGTGTTGGGTGTCTTCGTTGATGAAGATGACCACCCGTTTCGCGGGGCCTTTGGCCAGCATTCCGCCTCCTTTAGCTTTCAGGAATCCAGATCCCCTACAGGCTCTCCGTAAACCGACTCCTTCAATTCCCGTTCTTGTTCAGGCAGCAGGTGCCGCGGCATGAACCGCGCATTCGCGATGGCCGTCGGGATGACGGCGCTGCCGATCACCGTCGCCACCAGGTGAGAGTACTGCGTCTGATCGATGATGCCGTGATTCAAGCCGAACAATGCCGAAATAGTCCCGAACGTCAACCCCGTGGACATCATCAACGAGTAGTATGTACCTTCGTGCCCGTTGTAGCCGAAGGCACGAACCGTCGGCAGCAGCCCCGCCAGCTTTGAACCCATCTTGGCAAAGAACAGTGCCACAAACACAAGGGGGGCGGCCACCAGCGCCGGCACGGAGACGAAGCTCCCGGCCCGTATGAAGTAGAACGGCGTCAGCAGGCCGAAGGTCAGAGTCCGAAGGCGCCGGATCAGGAAGTGGTCCTTGCCTACGGTTCCCGCCAGTACCATCCCGACAAGGTAAGCCGGTAGGACTGCTTCGCTCCCGGACCAAGCGGCCAGCCCGCCGAGCCCGAACAGCAAGAAGAGCAGGTATTTTGTCTCCAATTCCGACACTCGACCACCGTAGCGCTCGAAAAACCATGGTGTCACGAACGGCAGCGCCAGGAAGAAGACGAGGCCAGTTCCTGCGAAAATCAATGTCCGGACCGTGAAGGGCGAGAAGATCAGCCCGAGCGCGATCACCGTACCCAAGTCGTTGATAAAGCAGGCCGCCAAGATGGCCTTCCCGTAGGTCGTCTGGTTGAAGCCGAGTTCCAGCATCACCGCATAGACAACGGCAACAGAGGTTGTGGACAGCGCAACGCCGGCGAGCCAACTGGGCCTCCAGGCCCAGCCTACGACAAAGTGGGCGACCATCGCGGCGCCAAAGAAGGGGGCCAAAAACCCGATCAGCCCGACGGCGGTGGATTCCTTCCACTTAGCGCGGAACACATCCGGGTCAAGCTCGGCACCGGCCAGGAAGGTGAGAACGATGGCGCCAGTGCCGGCAAGGAATGTGATCCACTCCACCTTTGCGCCCAGGGCGTTGCTGCCCGCCACCGCCCCGATGGCGAGTTGAGCCACCGTGCCGACGACGATCTCGGAAAGCGCAGTGGAAACCTTGAGCCAATTGGCCGCGAGGACCGCGACCAACGCTAGCAGGAGCCAGAGCGCCGCAACGAACCAAACCTGATCCATCGAAGGATCTCCTACCTGGTTTTCGTTGTGGTCTGCTACAGGAGGGGCGATGTAACGTACTCCCACAGCGAAACCACTGTAGGAGTCATTGGCCGCTGCAAACGGCGTAGAGCGGACTCCACCGCTTTCACTTTTAGTATACGATTCGGCCAGGATCTTCATCAAGAGCCGTAGGCCTTGTTTGCGCCGCTTCTTTGGGGGACAATGAAAACAAGGTGTTGGAGTTCACCTTATAACCGCCCGGGTGGGCAGATGACTCCTGCGAGGGGTTCTCCTCGATAGGAGTTTCTTCCAATCGCAGGAATCCCTGAAAATGGTGTCGCGCCGGCATTGCGGCTGGCGATTGCTATAGCAGGGAGGTCCGATTGGCGACTTCAGACCCGCTAAACGAGCCGCAGCAGCGGCGGCTTCTCAGTAGCGCCCGGTACGCCGACAAGCTGCTGTCGGATATCGAGGCGATCCTGACCGCCTCCGAATCGAAGACGACCTTTCCGAAGTTCCGCCCGGACGTCTCGCCATCCCAGGTCAAGCTGATCCGTCACTCGATAGCCCGTTTTCGCGATCAACTGGCGCGTGCAATGGAGGGCCTGGGGATTGTGCATGAGGGGCCAAGCTTTGGATCGCTTCACTCAATCCGCGTGACCCTGGGGTTCATCCAGGTCGCCGTCCAGGAGATGGCGCCCCACTATTTGCGAGGATACGGCACACTGCGGGAGGGCGCTGAGCCTCAGCTTCGGGGAGTCTGCGCTGAACTGGAAGGGCTGATGGAGAGACTGGATGCGTCCTTGGCGCAAGGGCCGTCAGCCGACTTGCAGGCAAGGTTGCAGCGGCTCCAGAAGACAGGCGGAGGAGTTGAATTGCTCCGGCTTCTGGACCGAGTCATCTCCGAACGCGGATTGGTGGAACTGCGGCCGCGTTCGGCCACAATCGTGGAACGGCTGGAATCCAGCCGGTTCGAGATCGCAGTGTTCGGCCGGGTGAGTTCTGGAAAATCATCGCTCCTGAATCACATCTTGAAGACCGCCGTCCTGCCCGTGGGAGTCAATCCAATCACGGCGGTCCCCACAAGGCTGTGCCACGGCAGCGAAGCTCTGCTCACGGTCAGTTTCGCCGACCGCCGAATGGAGCGTCTTCCGATCGAACACCTACCGGAGTTTGTGAGCGAGGTCCACAATCCCGCCAACACCAAGGGCGTCGTTCGCCTGGTTGTGGAACTCCCTTCCGAGCGGCTCAGCAACGGACTCGGGTTCGTGGACACTCCTGGCCTGGGATCCCTGGCCACCGCGGGTGCGGCCGAGACACTGGCCTAACTGCCGCAGTGCGATCTTGGCGTAGTCCTCGTGAGCGCCGGGAGGCCAATCAACGACGAGGATCTCTCGACGATCCGTGCCCTGTACGAATCGGCAATCCCGGTCAAGATTCTGTTGAGCAAGGCTGATCTCCTCGCGACTTCCGATCTGGAATCTGCGCTCGAGTACACCGCTCGGCAAGTACGTTCCCAGTTGGGCGTCGAGATCAGCGTGTGTCCTGTGAGCAC
>CAZVIK010000010.1:0-2162 GCA_964627045.1 uncultured Solibacteraceae bacterium
CGTGGCGGTCGGGTTGTTGTCCAAGGAGCGGCCGGCGGCCGTCATCCGCTACCTGCTGGCCGGCCTGCTGATCGGGTACGCGTTCTTCGGGCGGAGTTTTGCCTACCTCGGCGTGGCCCCCTACTATGTCGGCGAGGCCGTCCTGGCGCTGGCGCTCACGATGTCGCTGGCCAGCGGGGCGCTGTTCGACGCCTTCCGGTCGCGGCTGGTCTGGCTGGTGGCGCTGTTCGCCTGTTGGGGGGCAGTTCGCACTAGCCCCTACATTCCGGTATTCGGGACCGACGCGTTGAGAGACGCCGTGGTGTGGGGCTACGGAGCGTTTGCGTTGGTCGTCGCAGCGGCGCTGCGGCCATGCCGCTCGTGGGACGGAGTCACCCGAGTCTACCGGTTTCTGACTCCGGCCTATCTGCTTTGGATACTGGCGCTGGGGGCCGCCGGCTACGCCAGCCTGACCGCCGTCTCCGGCTCCGGTGGAGAATTCGGCGTACGCATCAAGGCGGGCGACGCCTCGGTCCACCTGGCCGGAATTGGGGCCTTCCTGATCCTCGGTCTCCACCGCCAGCCCGGGCGCGGACGGAAGACCGGATGGGCCGCGGAGTGGAGCCTGTGGGCGTTGTGGATCGCGGGCTTCCTGATGTTCGGCTCTTTGAACCGCGGCGGTCTGGTGAGCGTGCTCGCGGGCGTGGCCGTGGTCGTCTTACTGCGATTCCGCAGCAACTGGCTGAAACTGGCGCTGGCCGCTCTGGCCGCCGGGGCGCTGTTTGCCGCCCTCGGCCTGGAGGTCGACCTTGGCACAACGCGCGCGATGTCGCCGCGGCAGGTCGCCGCCAACCTGGGGAGTCTTTTTGGAGAAGGCTCCATCGGGGAAGGAACGCGCCGCTGGCGCCTGGAGTGGTGGCGGACGATCATCGGCTACACCGTTCACGGAGAACACTTCTGGGAGGGCAAGGGTTTCGGCGTAAACCTGGCCGACGAAGACGGCTTCCAGACCGACCGGAACCACACCCTGCGCAGCGCGCACAACGGGCACCTCACCATCCTGGCCCGCATGGGAGTTCCCGGTTTCACCATCTGGGTTCTCCTCCAGGCGGGACTCTGGCTCGGGTTGGTCCGGGCCTATACCCGTGCGCGCCGGAGCGGTGATCGCGACCGTGCGGCATGGATTCTGTGGGTGCTGGCGTACCTGACGGCGGCATTGGCCAACAGCACATTCGACGTGTACCTGGAAGGCCCGCAGGGCGGCATCTGGTTCTGGGTCCTTGCGGGAAGCGGCATTGCTCTCATACAGGGACGTCCACGGGAAACGCGGAGGAGAACGGACGGGCCCCTACCGTTATGGATCGAATCATGGAAAACGCAACGTTGCTAGCACCCGCGGACGAGCGGACGACCGCCGAGCGGCTCTGGGAGCGCTATCACACCTATACCCGGCGGGCGAGCACCGAGGACCCCAAGGCGCGCCGCATGATGTTCCGGGCCTTCGAGAGGTCCCTGGGAGAGTGGCTCCCGGCCTGCCGCGAGACCCCGATTCTGGACATCGCCTGCGGGGAAGGATCCCTCCTCCGGTTTCTGCGGAGCCGGGGATACACCAACCTCTCGGGGTGCGATATCTCGCCGGAAAACGTGGCGATCTGCCACAGCCTGGGTCTGGACTTCGTGGTTCGGGCCGACGCGCTTGAACTCGGCCGGATGCGCGGTATCGCGCGCTACGGGGCCATCTTCGCGATGGACATGCTCGAGCACTTGCCCAAGGCCCGCGTGGCCGGGTTTCTGGAGGACCTGCGCGTGCGGCTGTTGCCGGGCGGGTACGCGGTAGTCCAAACGCTGAACATGGGCAGCCACCTGGGTTGGTACCACCGCCACGCCGACGTCACCCACGAATTCGGGTTGACCGAAGCATCGGCCGCGGCCGTGTTCACGGTGGCGGGTTTCGCTCCCGGCGCGGTGCAGGTACGCGCTTCCTGGAACGCCACCACGCCGCTCGGGTATCTGCGGGAGGTCTATCTCCGTGCGGTTCACGGGCTGCTTTGGGCGGCGGAAGGAGCCCATCGCCCGCGCATTCCCACCCGCGACCTGCTGATCCGTGCGGAGGTGGAATGAAGGTCCTGTTCATCGCGTTGGGGATTCACGCCGGCGTCGGTGGCATGGAACGCTTCAACCAG
>CAZVIK010000010.1:2172-34783 GCA_964627045.1 uncultured Solibacteraceae bacterium
CAAGCGCAGCCTGGACGAACTGGAGCCATCCGGCGAGGAGAACTGGATCGTGGCCCTCTGGGACCGTGAAGCCGGGCCAGACCGGCCCGGCCCGGATGGAGACCGTTATCGCGCCTGCGAATCGAGCAAGGCCCGCGCACTGGCCGCGTTTGGGGAACTGGCCGCACGGCTTCGTCCCGACGTGATTCTCTACGGCCATGTCCTGCTGGCTCCGCTCGCGGCGGCGGCTCGCCTGTTAAGCCCGCACAGCCGCAACCTCCTGTTCGTGCACGGGCACGAGGTCTGGACGGAACCCTTCCGGCGGCGCATCGGTTGGCGAGACCGGCTGGTGGTGGGCTCGTGCATCGACGAAGTGGTCTCCGTCAGCCGCCTGACCGCACGGCGCATGGCCGCCGGCTACGGCTTGCCGGAGTCGAGATTCCGGCTGCTGCCGAACGCCGTGGACCGGCCCCCGGCGTCACCGGCGCCGCGCCTCGGAAACGGCGGGCCGCGGCGGATGATCACGGTGGCGCGGCTCGGCCTAAAGGACCGCTATAAGGGCTGCGACCGCGTCATCCGGGCGTTGCCCCGGGTGCTGGCCGAAGTACCCCAAGCGGGCTACGACATCGTGGGGGACGGTCCGCAACGTCCGGAACTGGAGCGGCTGGCCGAGTCGCTGGGTGTGCGCGCGGCGGTGCGGTTTTGGGGATACGTCGATGACGCCGAACTGGAGAAGATCTACGGCCGGGCGCAGTTGATGGTCATGCCCTCGACCGGAGAAGGCTTTGGGATCGTGTTCCTGGAAGCGTGGCGGCACGGCCTGCCGGTGGTGGCGGGAAACCGGGACGCCAGCAGCGAGGTCGTCACCGACGGGGTGACCGGCGTGTGCGTCGATCCGGAGTCGGTCGACGAGATCGCCGACGCCGTCACGGGTTTGTTGAAAGACGGCGGGCGGGCGGCGCGGCTGGGGCAGCAGGGCTACCGGACGCTGGTGGAGCGCTACACCCACGAGCGGTTCCGTGAAAACCTGCGGGAGATTCTGGAGGTCCGGCGCGCGCGGGGCGCGCGAGGCGGTGGCCATGCGTTCAGCCGGTGAGTACGTGAATCGCGACTATTGGACGCGGATCCACGCCCGGAATCGCGGCCGGTTGTCGGCCGTGGGCTACTCGGGGCTCGGCGAGGGGTTCAACCGGGCGGCCTACCGGCTGCGGAGGCGGGCCGTCGAGAGGCTGCTCGGCCGGGCGGGCCTGAGACCGGGAGCGGCACTGCTGGAAGCCGCGACGGGAGTCGGCGCCTACGGGCCGCTGTGGCGGCGGTTGGGGGTCGCCCGATGGGTGGGGCTGGACCTCTCCGAGGACGCCGTGGCGTACTGCCGCGACCGGTATCCCTGGGCGGAATTTCTCTGCCAGGACCTGACCGCCGGAGGTTGGGAGGCCGGACGCGCCGCCCCCGAGGGCGCCTTCGACCTGGTGACGGCCATCGACGTCCTCTACCACCTGGTCGAAGACCGGGCGTTTGAAACGGCGCTGCGCGGACTGGCCGCGCGCGTAAAGCCGGGCGGCCTGCTGGTGGTGAGCGACGTGTTCGTCCAGCGGGACAACCGGATCGCCGCGCACGTCAAGCGCCGCGCCCTGGAGGCCTACCGGAAGGCGCTTGGCACGGATCTGGAACTGGTGGACCGCGAGCCGGTGTTCGCGATTCTGAGCGACCCGGTGGTGCGCCCCGGCCGCGCACGGGACCAGGCTCTGTCGCTCGCCTGGCGGGCGCTGGCGCGCGGCCTGCTATCACTGCCCCCGGCGGCGCGGGAGGCGGCCGGAAGGCTGGCGGTGCCGTCGCTATGGCCGCTGGACGCCGCGCTTCGCCGCGCGGGCGCCGCGCGCGGCGTCAACCTGGAATTGGCGTTGTTCCGGCGCGGCCGCGGCGGCGTGCCTGGATCGTAACGGAGGCCGAAAACTGCCATGAAGATCCTGTTCGTCGCCAATGTCAGCGACCTATATGGCGCCAGCCGGTCGCTGTTGCGCCTGGCCTCCGCATTGGCCGAGAGCGGCCACACGGTGGAGGCGATCCTGCCCGAGGACGGTCCACTGCGGCCGCGGCTGGAGGAGGCCGGCGTCCGGGTGGCCGTTCACCAGGGGTTGCCCGTGCTTACGCGCCGCGCGCTGCGGAGCCCCGGCGGCCTCGCCCGCCTGCTATGGCGGATACCGGTTTCCGTCGTCCGCCTGGCGCGGCACCTGCGCCGCACCCGGCCAGACGTGGTCCACACCAACAGCGCCGTGGTTTTCACGCCGGGCGTGGCCGCGCGGATCTGCCGCGTTCCGCACGTCTGGCACATGCGCGAGTTTCTGGCCGACGTCAGCCGCCTGTGGATCGTCTACCAGCGATTCATGAGCGCGGCGGCGGACGCGATCGTGTGCAATTCGGCCGCGGTGGCCGCGCAGTTCACCGGGGGGGCGCGGCGGAAGACGCGGGTGATCTACAACGGGATTCCCGAGCGGGACTACCGGCCGGGACCCGCGCCCGGCGCCGTGCAGGCGCGATACGGCATCGCGGGGGACCTCCTGGTGGGCATGGCCGGGCGCATCAACCTCGATCAGAAAGGACAGGACGTGTTTGTGCGCGCCGCGGCCCTGCTGGCGCCCCAGTTCCCACGGGCCGGGTTCGTGATCGCCGGTAGCCCGTATCCCGGGAACGAAGCGCACGCGGCCCGCCTCGGGGCGCTGATCGACGAATTGGGTATGAAGAACCGCGTCTTTCTGACCGGAGACGTCGCCGACGCCGCCGCGTTGTACTCGGCGCTGGACGTGTGCGTGTTGCCGGCCGTAAAGCCGGAGGGCCTAGGCAACGTGCTGCTGGAGGCCATGGCGCTCTCCAAGCCGGTCGCCGGCAGCGCCATCGGAGGCATTCCCGAGGTGATCGAGGACGGCGGGAACGGCTTTTTGGTTCCGCCGGGAGACGCCGCGGCCCTTGCCGAACGGCTGGGGCAACTGCTCGGCGACGCCGGGCTCCGGCGGCGAATGGGAGAGGCGGGGCGGCGGCGGTTCGAGGACCTCTTCCGGTTCGAGGTTTGCCGGGACAAGGTTCTGGCGCTGTACGAGTCGCTCGCCGCCGGCCGGCCGGAACCGCGCACGATCCTGGGGATGCGGGTCGATCCCACCAGCTACCAAGCGGCCTCGGCGCAGGTGGTGGAGTGGGCGCGCGCGGGCGAGTCGCGCTACGTCTGCGCCGCCAGCGTGAACAACGTGATGGAGGCCCACGACTCCAGCGAGTTCCAGCGCATCATGAACCAGGCCGACCTGGTGACGCCCGACGGCATGCCGCTGGTCTGGGGCCTGCGGCTGATGGGGGCTCGGGGCGCACGGCGGGTCTACGGCCCCGATCTCACCCCGGCCGTCCTGGCGGCGGCCGAACGGGAGTCGCTGCCGGTGGGCTTCTACGGCGCCAGTGGGGAGGTGCTCGGGCGGCTGCTCGCCGAGGTCCAGCGGCGCTTTCCGGAGCTCGACGTCCGCTACAGCTTCGCGCCGCCATTCCGTCCGCTTGGCGAGGAGGAAGACCGTGACGTGGTGGCGGCGATTCGCGCGTCCGGTGTGCGCGTCCTGTTCGTGGGACTGAGCACGCCCAAACAGGAGCGTTGGATGGCGGCGCACCGGGGCCGCGTGCCCGCGGTGATGCTCGGCGTCGGGGCGGCCTTTGACTTCCTGGCGGGAGTCAAGCCGCAGGCGCCGCGCTGGATGCAGAACGCGGGGCTGGAATGGTCGTTCCGCCTGGCCACCGAGCCGCGCCGCTTGTGGCGGCGCTATCTGAAACACAATCCGCGGTTCGCCGCGCTGTTCGCGCGCCAGCTTCTGGCGAACCGTTTTTCGGCATAGCCCATGGGAACGCACTGGAGCACGATCGTCGAATCGCCCGTTGGGCCGCGTGCGGTGAGCGCCGCGCCCGCGCGCAGCGCCAACCCGGCGGCGACGGCGGCTTCCCTGCTGGCTGCCGACGCGCTGTCGGCGGCGCTGGCCGGGCTGCTTGCAGCGTGGCTGTGGAGCCGCGTCAACCCGGCGGTCGCCTTCCGCGAGTATCTTGAGTTGTGGCCGGTGCCACTGGTGTTTTTGGCGGCCTACGCGCTGAGGGGGCTGTATCCGGGCGTCGGCCTGAGCCCCGTCGAGGAACTACGGCAGTTGACGCTGGCCAACACCGTGGTCTGCCTGGCGGGGACGGCCTTTCTGTTTCTGAGCCACGACCACCTGTTTTCGCGCGGTGTACTGCTGGCCACCTGGACGCTTTCGCTCGCGCTAACGCCTTTGGGACGCGCCCTATTGCGCGGCGCATGCGCCTCGCGATCCTGGTGGGGCGTGCCCGTGCTCGTGCTGGGGGCGGGAAGCGCCGGCCGCCGCGTGGTGGCGAGCTTGCAGGCGCAGCCGGGATTGGGGCTCAAGCCGGTGGCCTTTCTGGACGACGATCTGGAGGCGGGGAAATACGCCGGAGTGCCGCTGGCCGGTCCGCTCGCCGAAGCGCCCGACTGGGGCCGCCGGCTCGGCGTCAACCACGCCCTGGTGGCGATGCCGGGGCTGCGGCGACCGGAGTTGCTTCGCCTGCTTGAACAGATGGGAACCGCTTTCAGCCACGTTATCGTGATCCCGGACCTGTTCGGCATGGCCAGCCTTTGGGTTTCGACGCGGGACCTCGGCGGCGAACTCGGACTCGAGGTCCGCCAAAACCTGCTGATTCCCCTGAACCGCTGGCTGAAGCGGGCGCTGGATCTCCTGCTGGGCGCGGTGGCCGCGGCGCTGGCCGTCCCGCTGGTCGCGCTGGCGGCGGCGGCCGTGAGGTTGATCGACCCGGGTCCGGCGTTCTTCCGCCAGGAGCGCGGCGGCGAGCGGGGAAAACCCATCGGCGTCTGGAAGCTGCGCACGATGTACCGGAACGCCGACGCGGTATTGGAGCGGCACTTAGAGGCGCATCCCGAGGCGCGCGCCGAGTGGCGGCGGTGTTTCAAGTTGAAGAACGACCCCCGGTTGCTGCCGGTCCTGGGCCCCTTGCTGCGGCGGACCAGCCTGGACGAGCTGCCCCAGTTGTGGAACGTGCTTTGCGGCGAAATGAGCCTGGTCGGGCCGCGCCCGTTTCCCGGCTACCACCTTGAGCAGTTCGACGGCGATTTCCGCAAGCTCCGCGCCCGCGTGCTTCCCGGAATGACCGGCTTGTGGCAGGTGTCGGCCCGCAGCGACGGCGACCTTCAGGTGCAGCAGGCGCTGGATACCTACTACATCCGAAACTGGTCGCTCTGGCTGGACCTGCACATCCTAGCGCGCACGGTCCGCGCCGTGCTAGCCCGTCGCGGCGCCTATTAGCAGATTGCCGGCCGCGGCCTCAGCCGCGCGCCCGACCGGCTTGAAGGGCCTGGATCTGTGCTTCCAACTGCTCCAGGCGCTTGGACAACTCCTCGATGGCCTGGCCCTCGGGATCTGGCAAGCGTCCGTGTTCGAGAACGTTGTCGCCGGTCACCTCTTCGCCGCGCACCCGCACCACGCGTCCGGGGATGCCCACTACGGTGGAATGATCCGGAACCGGGTGAACCACCACCGAACCGGCGCCGATCTTGACGTGATCGCCAATCCGGATGCTGCCCAGGACTTTCGCCCCCGTCCCCACGACCACGTGATTGCCCAGAGTCGGGTGCCGTTTCCCCTTTTCCTTCCCCGTACCACCGAGCGTGACGCCCTGGTAAAGCAGCACGTCGTCGCCGATCTCCGCCGTCTCTCCCACCACCACGCCCATGCCGTGGTCGATGAAGAAGCGCCTTCCGATCTTTGCTCCCGGGTGGATCTCGATGCCCGTCAGCGTGCGGCTGAGCTGCGAGACCATGCGGGCCATCACCGGAAACCCCGAGCGGTAGAGCCAGTGCGCCAGCCGGTGGAGCAGGATGGCGTGGAAGCCGGGGTAACAGAAGAAGATCTCGACGATGCTCTTGGCGGCGGGGTCCTCCCGGAAGATGGTGTCGATCTGCTCCCTGATGGTTCGGAACATGCTTAATTATCGCGCAGTTGCGCCGGTTGGAGTCCCGCGGGGCCGTGATATAGTGATAGTCGATGCCCGAGGGGTACCTGCCGATCTTCATCTATCTGGTCTGCGCGATCCTGTTCCCGATCGCGCTGCTGCTGGTCTCCAAACTGCTTCGCCCGTCGGTTCCCAACCCGGCCAAGATGGAGGCCTACGAGTGCGGCATCCGGGCCGCCTCGGACTCGCGCGGCCGCTACACGGTGCGTTTCTATATCATCGCCATCCTTTTCGTCATTTTCGACGTGGAGACGATCTTCTTGTACCCCTGGGCCGTTCGGTATCACAAGCTCGGCTGGTTCGGCGTGGCCGAGGTGGCCGTGTTCCTGGCCATCCTGGTGGTTGGCTACGTCTGGGCTTACAAGAAAGGCGCTTTGGAGTGGGTGTAGAGCCGTCGCTCTGCGTTTGCCGCGAGGGACCGTGATCACAACGCGGCTCTTTCAGGACGACTCCTACCTGAAGACGTTCTCGGCGCACGTGGTCGAGACCGGCGACGACGGCCGCCGCGTCTACCTGGATCGCACGGCATTCTACCCGGCCTCCGGCGGTCAACCCCACGATCTCGGCGCCATTGCCGGGGTGCCGGTGGTCGACGTCATCGACGAAGACAAACGGATCGCGCACATCCTGGCCGCCCCGGTTGGCGATTCGTTGGTCGAGGGGTGCATCGATTGGCCCCGCCGCTTCGACCACATGCAGCAGCACAGCGGACAGCACCTGCTCTCGGCGGTCCTTCAGGATCTGTTCGGAGCCGGGACGGTCAGCTTCCACATGGGAGGGGAGAGTTCCACCATCGACGTGGCAGGCGCCGAACTGGACGCCGCGGCCATCGCCCGCGCCGAGCAGCGCGCCAACGACGTCGTCGCCGAGAACCGCCCCCTGTCGGTCACCAACGAAGAGGCGTCTCAGGCCGCCGGGTTGCGCCGCGCCAGCGAACGCGAGGGGATGCTCCGCATCGTCTCCATCGAGGGGTTGGACCGAAGCGCCTGCGGCGGCACTCACGTACGGGCCACGGGCGAGGTCGGCGCCGTTCTGATTCGCAGGTTGGAGAAGGTCCGCGGCAACCTCCGCATCGAGTTCCTCTGCGGCGGCCGGGCCGTGCGGCGCGCCCGGAAAGACTACGACGCGCTGTCCGGGGTTGCCCGCATTTTCTGTTCTACGTTGGACGATGCGCCGTCGCTGGCGGCGTCGCAGCGCGCGGCGCTGGAGAGCACGGGGAAGGCCCTCCGGAAGGCGGCGGGCGAATTGGCCCGTTACCATGGGTTGGAACTCTACGACGCCACTCCAGTGGGACCCGAAGGCTTCCGCCGCGCGGTCCAACGCCGCCCTTCCGGCGCCATCGACGACGAGGTGCGGGCGCTGGCCCAGGGATTCACCTCGCAGGCCAAGGCGGTCTTCGTGGCGGCATTCGATTCTCCCCCGGCGGTGCTGTTGGCGGTGTCCGAGGACTCCGGCATCCACGCCGGCGACGCGCTGAAGTCCCCGCTTTCAGCCCACGGCGGGCGCGGCGGCGGCAACGCCCGCACCGCGCAGGGAAGCCTCCCGTCGCGCGAGGCGCTCGATTCGCTTCTGGCCGGTCTCCCCTGATCCTGTTACCTGGCGGGGGCGAAGCCGGAGAGGGTCAGCATCACCAGACCCGCTGAAATAAGGAACAGCGTCAGGAACAGAAACGCCTTGGTCCTCGCGTCGGTGTCAACCAGTTCCTTCCAGGCGAAACTCCCCCACAGCGCCGCCACCACCGGCACGCCGCCGGCCAGTGCGAAAAACAACGGCCGGTCCGCGCCGGCCTCCTCCGGGGCGGCGTTCACGACCAGCCAGCAGATCGCGCCGGAGGCCCAGGCGGCGCCCCCGAGCAGGCCCAGCAGGTGTTTGCGCATCTTGCCGCGGACGTAGTCCAGGATGTCCACGGGTTTGCCGGAGATCGGAAGGTTCATGAAGAAGAGGTTATAGACCACCGTGGAGAACAGAACCCCGCCCGCAAACAACAGGGCCGTCGAGTACGGGCCGACGCCGATGTCGCCTCGCTGCGCCATCGCCACCAGCGGAAGGTGAACGCTCACCATGATGCCCCCGGCGGCCGAAAGCAGAATTCCCCTCCACGACACGGATGGACGCAGCGTCCGGTGCTCACCGGCCTTCATCCGGGCGATCTCACGCGACAAGGAACCGGAGCGATGAGACAGGATCGCGGCGACCAGAGAAGCGCCCAGTAACGCCACCGCGGTGAAGAGCATCGTCGCATTTGCCGCCGGATTGTTGACGTGCCCCAGGATCACCGTGATCAGCAATGCCAACCCCAGCCCCACGGGGAAGGCGATGCTGATGCCGGCGATCGTGGATGCTCCCACCAACAGCATGTTGCCGAGGTTGAACAACCCGCCTGCGGCCACGGCGAAGGCCATGTTCCGTTTCCCGGCGCGCATCAGGTCGTCGGTCAGGACGAACCCGTCGGCGCCCAGCGTGCCCAACGTAAACGCCGCCACGGCGGCGGCCACCGCCGCACCGATGGCGAAATCGAAGTAGTAAAGCTCGAACCGCCACTTCTTCGCCAGCTTCAGAGTGTTGATCCAACTGCCCATCAGCAGCAGGCTGGCGATGGTCGCCAGTAGAGTCTGGAGATAACTAAGTGGCAATGTCATGGCGGGTTGTTTCTATCGATACGTGAGCGTACAATGCGCGGACCCCACCGGTCAAGCGGTCGGCGGAGTGACTAGAGCATGCCTTCGACTTGCGAGTACACCCGTTCCAGCGCCGCGGGAAGCCCCGCCAAGTCTTTGGCGCCGGCCTCGGCCATATCGGGACGCCCTCCCCCACGGCCGCCCAGCGCCTGTGCCAGAGAGCCGGCGAGCTTTCCGGCGTGGACTTTCGACGTGAGGTCCTTGGTCACCGCGCTTACGATGGCGACCGCCTCTCCCTCGGCCGCGGCCAGCACGACCACCGCTGTCTTCCACTTGTTGCGCAGGGAATCGGCCAGCGCGCGCATCTGCTCGCGGTCCAGGCCGTCCACGCGCCCGGCCAGCACCGTGGCGCCTTTGATCGCGCGGGCCTGCGCTTCCAGTTCGCCCGCCTGCGACTGCGCCACCTTGCGCTTCAGTTGATCCAGTTGGCGCTCCAGGACCTTCTGAGCCGCCAGCAGCCGGTCGAGGTGGTCGAACAGGTCGGCCTCGGAAGCCCGCAGCGCGCCCGACACCTTCGCGAGCGATTGTGAGACCTCCTGGAAGCGCGCCAGCGCGCCTTCGCCCGTGATGGCCTCAATGCGGCGCACCCCGGCCGATATGCTGCCTTCATACACGATCTTGCAGACGCCGATGTCGCCCGTGCGGCCGACGTGGGTGCCGCCGCACAACTCGCGGCTGAAGCCCGGAACGCTCACCACGCGCACCGTCTCGCCGTACTTCTCGCCGAACAAGGCCATCGCGCCGGTGGTGAGCGCCTGGTCGATGCCCATCAGATCGGTGTGGACCTCTGAATTTTTCAGGATCTGCTGGTTGACCTGCTTTTCGACCTCTTCCAGTTCCGCGGCGTCCAAGGCTGCGTAGTGCGTGAAATCGAACCGCAGACGGCCGGGTTCCACGACGCTGCCGGACTGCTTCACGTGCTGTCCGAGCACATTGCGGAGCGCCGCGTGAAGCAGGTGCGTCGCTGTGTGGTTCCGCATGGCCGCGCGGCGCGGCGTCTCATCCACTCGCGCGTGCAACGCGTCTCCTACGCGAAGCGGCGCCAGCGCCGTAACGCGGTGCGCGGTGAGACCCGCCACCGCCGGGTAGACCGCCTCGACGCTCGCCACAGGCTGTCCGGTCTCGGGGGAATACAGCCGCCCCGTGTCGCCGGCTTGCCCGCCGGATTCCGCGTAGAAGGGGGTTTGGTCCAACATCAATTCGGCCTTTTCGCCCGCGCCGATCCGGTCCACCTGCTTCTGATCGACCACCAGCGCGCCGATCCGGCAATCGGGGGCCTCCAGCGTCTCGTAGCCCACGAATCTCGTGCGTTGTTGCGCGGCGATCTCCTGGTAGACCGGAGCGATCTGCGCTTGTTGCGCCCCTTTCCAACTGGCGCGGGCGCGCTCCCGCTGACCCTCCATCTCGCGTTCGAACTCCGCGCGGTCGATGGCCAGCCCGTACTCGCGCGCCATCTCCTCCTGCTCGTCGATCGCCAGTCCGTAGGTGTCGTAGAGCTTGAAGGCGACCGGCCCGGCCAGCACGCCGCCGGCCGCGGACTTGGCCTCGTCGTGGAAGACCCGTTCGGCCACCTGGAAGGTCGTTTGATAGCGGTGTTCTTCTTCCTTCACCACGCGCGCCACGCGCGCCACGCTCTCCATCAGTTCCGGATAGGCCGGCCGCATCAATTCGGCCACGAATCCGGTCAATTGATAAAGGAACGGTTGTTCGACTCCCACCATCCGCGCGTTACGCATGGCGCGCCGCATGATCTTCCGCAACACATAGCCGCGGCCCTCGTTAGAAGGCACCACGCCGTCGTGAATCAGGAACGCCGCCGCGCGCGCGTGATCGGCGGCGATGCGCAGGCTGGTATCCACGCGCGCCTCCTGGCCATGCTCCACTCCGAACAACTCGGCCGCGCGGAGGACCACCGGCGCCAGCAGGTCGCACTCGTAGTTGGACAGCTTGCCCTGCATTACGGCCGCGATCCGCTCCAGGCCCATGCCGGTGTCGATGGAAGGGCGGGGAAGCGGCGTGAGTGTGCCGTTTGTATCGCGGTTGTACTGCATGAACACGAGGTTCCAGATCTCGACGTAGCGGCCGCCGGCGTCGCTTGGGAACGCTTCGTGCTCGTGGCCCGGCTCGGAGGCTTCCGGGCCCAGGTCGTAGTGAATCTCCGAACACGGTCCGCACGGCCCGGTCTCGCCCATCTGCCAGAAGTTGTCCTTCTCGTCGAGGCGGAAAATGCGGCTCTTCGGTACGCCGGTCACCTGTTGCCAAAGCTGCTCGGCGTCGTCGTCTTCGCGGAAAACGGTGAAATAGAGCCGGTCCTTCGGCAGGCCGTAATCCTTGGTGATCAGGTCCCAGGCGAAGGCGATCGCGTCGGCTTTGAAATAGTCGCCGAAGCTGAAATTGCCCAGCATCTCGAAGAAGGTGTGGTGGCGCCGGGTGTAGCCGACGTTCTCCAGATCGTTGTGCTTGCCGCCGGCGCGGACGCATTTTTGGCTGGTGGTGGCGCGCGTGTAGTCGCGCTTTTCCGCGCCCAGGAACACGTCCTTGAACTGGTTCATCCCGGCGTTGGCGAACAGCAACGTGGGATCGTTGGCGGGAACCAGCGACGAACTGGAGACAATCCGATGGCCGCGCGCGGCGAAGAAATCGAGATACTTCTGGCGTATTTCGTGACCGGTCACAAGTTCATTGTGACATGCGGCCCGATCTCGTCGCAGATGCGCCGCACCTCGGCCTGCGGGTCCGCGGCGCGTGTCACCTGCCGTCCGACGACCAGGTAGCTGGCGCCGTTCTGAATGGCCTCGGCGGGCGTCGCCACGCGCTTTTGGTCGCCCTTGCCCGAACCGGCCGAGCGCACCCCCGGCGTCACCAGAATCGCTTTGGGCCCCGCGATCCGGCGCACCTCGGCGACCTCCAGAGGCGAACACACCAGCCCGTCCACGCCCGCTTCCATCGCCTGGCGCACGCGCAGGGCGACCAGTTCCTTGACGGTGTGCTTGTAGCCCATCTCCGCCAGGTCACCGTCGTCGAGGCTGGTGAGCACGGTGACGGCCAGGATCTTGAGCCCGGAATCCCCGCGGCCGTCAACCGCCGCCCGCATCACCTGCGGGACGGCGTGCACCGTGAGAAGGCGCGCGCCGCTGGCCGCCACTCGGGCGGTGGCGCGCTTCACCGTCTCGCCGATGTCGTAGTACTTCATGTCCAGGAAGACCAGCTTGCCCGCGGCAGTGAGTTCGCGGACGAACTCCATCCCGGCGGCGGCGTACAACTCCATTCCGACTTTGTAGAAGGACACGCTGTCGCCAAGCCGCTCGGCCAGTTGCCGCGCCTCGGCGGCGGATTCCATATCCAGGGCGATGATGATTGGGTTCATAGAATGCTAGCGGGCTCTTCCCGTTCTCCGGACGCAGACAGTGCGGCAGGCGGCCCAACGCTTGGTCCAATGTCTTTGGACTCAGCGTGGACGCTCAACCCGCCGCCATGACGTGTGCGGTCCGCTTCTTGGACATCAAGAACAGTCTACGTGGGTTGGCGTCCGTCGCGCAGGCCGTCGCCTGGCGTGGTGGTCTGCGACTTGCCCGTCTCCTTCTGCCTGCAGCACCACTTTGTGTCCGCTGATCTCCCGCTAAGTTCAGTTGACAAGCGAGGTGCAGTCGTTGCTCCGAACCTCTCGGATGGATGCCTCTCCATGATCGGATTAGTTACGCTGGCCCTCACTGCAGGCAAGCCAAGCGTCCTGTGTGTGGAGGAGCCTGAGAACGGCCTTACGCCGAAGGCAACACGAGTGTTTTACCGGACCGTACGCGCAATCGCCCAGGCAGAGCAGGCCTCCGAGCGAAGCCAAGTACTGCTTTCCTCCCACTCGCCGTTTGTCATCGTCGACGCGTGGAACGGGGATGAGCGGGATTTTATCTACCAGTGCCACCCCTCGGAAGGAATGGCGAAGGTCTTGAAATTCACTGAAGTGGTGAAGGACGGCGGTGTCCTCCGTGGCGACGGGACGCTCGGGTTAACGCTGGCGGAGCAAGTCATGGATGGTTTTCGCTACCAACCCCAATTGTGACCAAGCCGGTACCCGTGACGGAACCTCGGGGACGGGTTTTTTGCCCTCGGAGTCGGCGGGTACCACCGGTTGTGACCGAACGGCACCCCAATTGGATATGCTCCTACTTTGGTGAATCGCGATCGCCCTGGCTGGGGTGGAATCGGCGAATGAAGCCGCCTTCTCGATGGTTGCCGCGCCTCGATGGCGACTAGGGCCGCCGCCGTCCGGGCAGGCCGGCCGGGTTCTCCTGCACGCGCTCGCGGAACCCGCCCTTCAGGCCGCGGGCCAGCGACACAGCGGACTCCCCGTATCGGTCGCGCACGGAGTCAGCCGCTCCGAGCGCTTTGCGCCAGCGGTCATCGCTCTCCTGATCGAGCAAGCTCAACTGGCCGGGCGCGGTCTCCAGGCCGCTCGCCTGGACACCGAGAAGCCGCACCGGTTTCCCGTGCCAGTTCTTTTCGAACAAGGCGCGGATTTCCCGATGCAGGTCCACGTCGAGGTCGGTCGCATGGTCCAGCGTCACCGCGCGTGTGTTTGTATGGAAGCCCTGATCGCGGAGCTTCAGTTGAATCGTTCGCGCGTACAAGCGGTGCTCGCGCAGGCGGCGCCCCACCATCTGGCACAGGCGCGCGAGCGTCGCCGCCAGCCGCTCACGGTCCGTGGTGTCTTCATCGAAGGTGTGTTCGTGACTGATCGATTTGGGAGCTTCCTCCTCGCCGATCTCGCCGTCGAACCAACTGCCCGCGTCCTCGCCGCGCGCCTTGCCCGCCATGGCGCATCCCCACTGGCCGAAATGCTCGTCGAGGAATTTCTCGTCGAACCGCGCCAGGTCGCCCACCTTCCAAATGCCCAGCCGGTGCAGACTCGCTTCCGTGACCTTGCCAATACCCGGAATCCGCCGCACGTCCAGCGGCGCGAGCCATCGCGCCTCCTCGCCGGGGAGAACGTAGAACACCCCGTTCGGCTTGGCCTGGTCGGAAGCGACCTTAGCGACCAGGCGCGACGACGCGATCCCGACCGAGCAGTTCAGCCCGGTCTCGCGTTTCATCGATTCGTGCAGCTTGTGGGCCGCCGCCAGCGGCGGTCCGTGCAGCCGGGCCGTGCCCGTCATGTCCAGGTACGCTTCGTCGATCGACGCCATTTCTACCAGCGGTGTGAAACTCTGGAAGACGGTGTAGGCTTTGCCGGAATACTCGCGGTACATGTGCGGATGTCCGTCGAGGAAGACCGCCTGCGGGCACAGCTTGTATGCGGTGCGCAAAGGCATCGCCGAGTGCACGCCGAATTTCCGCACCGCGTAGGACGCCGCGCTCACCACGCCGCGTTGATCGGGCCGTCCTCCCACCACCACGGGCTTGCCTTTCAGCGACGGGTCGAGCAGTTCCTCCACCGAGACGAAGAACGCATCCATGTCGACGTGGAAGATGACCTTCACACCGGCCTCGCCGAAATCACCCGCGGAATCCCAGCCAGATCCGGGGTCAACTGAACGTCCCTCCAGCCGCCGGCCAGCATCCCGCGCACCGGATCGGCCATCCGGAACCCAAGCTCCATCACCAACGCGCCGCCGGGACGAAGCACGCGCCGGGCGTCGTGGACTAACCGACGGTAGACCTCCAGGCCAGTTTCGCCGGCGAACAGAGCGGTGTGCGGCTCGTGGTCGCGCACCTCACGCTGGAGGCCGGCCATGTCCCGCAGGGCCACATAGGGAGGGTTGGACACCACAAGATCGAATCCCGCCGGCGCGATCGCGGACACCAGGTCGCAAGCGGCCCATCGGACGCGCGCCTTGAGACGCCGCGCGTTGTCCGCCGCCACCCGCAGCGCCGCCGCGGAGATATCCGTGCCCCACACTTCCAGGCCCGGCCGCTCCAGCGCCAGCGTCACCGCGATCGCCCCCGAGCCGCAGCCCACGTCCACCACGCGCCGGACTCCGTCCATCCTCTCGAGTGCGGCCTCGATCACGTGTTCGGTTTCGGGGCGGGGAATCAGCACATCCGGAGTCACGCGAAACTCCCGCCCGTAGAACTCCTGCCTGCCCGTGATGTACTGGGTAGGCGCGCCATCGAGCCTCCGGTCCACGAACTCCTCGAACGCGCCCAGCGCCTTCTCCGGCACCATTTCGTTTCCGTGCGCGTAGAGCCACTCGCGCGTGCGCGCGAGCGCGTGGCAGAGCAATACTTCGCTGGTCAGTCTGGGAACCGGGTCGCCGGCCTGCTCAAGCCGCCGTGACCCCCGTTGGAGTGCGGTTTGGACCGTCATGCGCCGATGGGGAAAGCGCGGTCTGCTGTTTCAGCTTCTCCGCCTGGTAGTAGGTGGTGAGCGCCTCGACGATCGGGTCGAGCCGTCCCTCGATAATGATATCCAGTTGATGCAGCGTCAGTCCGATCCGGTGATCGGTGACGCGGTTCTGCGGGAAGTTGTAGGTGCGGATCTTCTCGCTGCGGTCGCCGGTGCCCACCATGCTGCGCCGTTCCGCCCCGATCTGCGCGCGCTGCTTCTCCAACTCCATCTCATACAGGCGGCTGCGCAGCACTCTCAGCGCCTTGGCGCGATTCTTGATCTGCGACTTCTCGTCCTGGCAGGAGACCACCAGGTTGGTCGGCAGGTGTGTGATCCGCACGGCCGAGTACGTGGTGTTGACCGACTGCCCGCCGGGCCCCGACGAACAAAAGGTGTCGATCCGTATGTCTTTGGGATCGATCTGCACCTCGACCTCGTCGGCTTCTGGAAGCACCGCCACGGTGATGGCGGAAGTGTGCACTCGGCCCTGCTGCTCGGTGACCGGAACGCGCTGCACGCGGTGTACGCCGCTTTCGTACTTCATCTTGCTGTACACCTTGTCGCCGCTGATGAGCGCGATGATCTCCTTCATCCCGCCGATGGACGACTCGCTCGCCGAGCTGATCTCCACCTTCCAGCCCTGCGTTTCGGCGTAGCGCGAATACATCCGGTAGATCTCCGAGGCGAACAGCGTGGCCTCGTCGCCGCCCGTCCCGGCGCGGATTTCCAAGACCACGTTCTTGTCGTCGTTGGGGTCCTTGGGCAGTAGCAGGACCTTGAGCTCTTCCTCGAGACGCTCCAACTCCGGCTCCAGCCGCGCGGTCTCCTCCTCGGCCATCTGGCGGAGTTCCGGGTCGGATTCCTCCAGCATCGACCGCGCTTCGGCGGCGTGCGCGGCGGCCTGTTTCCACTCGCGATACTTGCCGACGACCTCGGTGAGCTCGCTATGCGCCTTGGCGGTCTTGCGGTAGGAGTCGGCGTCGCCGATCACCGCCGGGTCTGCCATCTGGGCCGTCAGCGCCTCGAACCGCGCCTCGATCTGGTCGAGCTTCTGTACGTATTGCATGGGGAAGAAGGTCAGGCTACCACGAGTTCGCCGCCCTGCGAAGCTTCCAGCGCCATCGCCCCCTCGATCGCGTGGATCGCCACGGCGACCTGGTCGTCGCCCGGCGGCTGCGTGGTGATGCGTTGCAGCCAGAGCCCCGGTGCGGTCAGCACCGCCAGCCACGTCCCGCGGTGCTTCGCCGTGAACCGGATGACTTCATAGCTCAAACCCGCAATGACCGGCAACAGCACAATCCGCGACACGAACCGGCCGAGGAACCCGTCGAACGGGATCATCGAATACACCACGATGGCGATCACCATGACCACCATCAGGAAACTGGTCCCGCAGCGGGGATGGAAGGTGGAGAATTCCCGCGCGTTTTCCACGGTCACGGGCTGGCCGGATTCGTAGTTGAATACCACCTTATGTTCGGCGCCGTGATACTCGAACACGCGGCGGATGTCCTTCCAGCGCGAAATCCCGTAGAGAAACGCCAGGAAGATCTGCATGCGGATGATGCCGTCGGTGAGGTTGAAGGCGATACGGCCGTGAAGCGCCGGATACCATTTCTCGAGCAACGTGGTCAGGTACAGCGGTACGAACTTGTAGAGGAACACGAAGAACGCGAACGAGAAGGCCAGGTTCAGCGTCATGACCCAGGGAGAAATCTCTTTCTTCGCCTCGTACTTGGACGCCTCTTCCTCCAGGGCCGCGTTCGCGCTGAACCGCAGCGCCTTGATGCCCAGATACATGGCCTGCCCCAGCGTGCCCACGCCGCGGAATACCGGGAACTTGAAGATCGGGTATCTTTCCGACACCCGCGGCACCGGCATCTGGTCGGTCGCCAGGCTGCCGTCCGGTTTGCGGATCGCCACGCAATAGCTGTGCGGGGCGCGCATCATGACGCCTTCCATCACCGCCTGCCCGCCGATCAGCGTTTCTTCCGGTTTGGCCAGCAAAGGCAGTGTTTGGATGTGCGCCGCGAGTCGAATGAAACCGCCGATGGACAAGCTGAATACCCTCTAAATGCTAGTATACCGCAGGGTTATGGGCCGGACCGTTGCTTCCGCGCGGGGCCGCGTCCGGCGGTGAAACCCACGGGAACCCGCAGGCCAAAGCTACGGTCTGCCGGAGGGCGCCGCCGGCGAGGCGCCGCTCTCCACGGGAAGATCCGCCTGCCGTGTCCAATCTTGCATCGACCCGTCGTAGAGCCGCACATCCATGCCCAGATACCGTCCCACGAAATAGAGGACCGTCGCCTGTTGTCCCGTGTTGCAATAGGTGACCGGTTTGGCCTCCGGCTTGGCCGCTGGAGTCATCATCCGCCGTAAGGCGTCCGCCCCTAATAGCGTGCCATCGGCGGCGAACACGCCTGCCTGCGGAACGCTGCGCGCCCCCGGGATGTGCCCCCCGCGCGGGAACTCGCCGCGATTGGCTCCCGTGTAGAAGTCGGCCGGCCGCGCGTCAATCAAGTCCACGCGGGGATCGTCCAAGCGGGTTCGCAGCCACTCGGCGGTAACCACCTTTTCCGGCGCCGGCCGGAGCGTGATCCTACCCGGCGTCGCGGGCGGCGGCGCCTGGGTGCTCAGAGGCCGTCCCTGCGCGCGCCACAGCGCCAGGCCGCCGTCCAGCAGCGAAGCCCGGTCCCCCAACCCGAGATAATCCAGCGTGAACCAGACGCGCGTGGCCGCCGTCATCGTCTCGGTCCCGGGATAGACCACGATACGCGACGAATCGTCCACGCCCAGTCTCCCGAACGCCTCTCCCAGCGCCTCGGGAGACGGCAGTTCCAGCCGTAGGCCCGAGGCATCCGCCACCGAGATATCCGCCAGCGCGACCAGGCGTGCGCCGGGAATGTGCCCTGCATCGTAGTCCTTTTGCGATCCGGTGTGCAGGATCACCAGGTTTTCGTCGTCGAGGTGTTGCGCCAACCAGTCCGTGCTCACCAGCATGGACGGGTTCACCGCCTGCGCCGAAAGCGGTGCGGCGGCGAACGCAAGCAAAAAGAGCGCGGTCTTGAGAAGCATAGCTACATTTAGGATGCGAGCGGCCTCCGTTTCGCCTCGAAAAAATCCGTCGGCGCCCTGTGTCCGGCGGCCGGCCGGTTCCGCGGCCCGGGTGAGCCGCACGCCCTGCGGGCTAAGATGAAAGCATATGGCGGTCGGCTCCCGCAGGAAGACGGTCACTGTGGACGTGGGCGGGGTACGCGTCGGCGGCGCGCATCCCATTGTCGTTCAGTCGATGACCAACACGGACACGGCCGATGTTACGGCGACCGTCCGCCAAACCCTCGCCCTGGCCGAGGCCGGCTCCGAGTTGGTGCGCGTCACCGTCAACACCGAAGCCGCCGCTGCCGCCGTTCCCCGCATCGTGGAAGAACTGGCCGCCGCGGGCTGCCGCGTGCCCATCGTCGGCGACTTCCACTACAACGGCCACATCCTGCTCCTGCAATTCCCCGATTGTGCCCGCGCGCTGGCGAAGTACCGGATCAACCCCGGCAACGTCAACATCGGCAAGAGTCACGACGACAACTTCCGCACCATCATCGACGCCGCCGTCCGCTACGGCAAGCCGGTGCGGATCGGCGTGAACTGGGGTTCGCTGGACCCGGCGCTGCTCGCCCGCTTGATGGACGAGAACTCGCGCGCCGGGGAGCCGCAGCCTCCGGCCGCCGTCGTTCGCCGGGCCTTGGTCGCCAGCGCCGTCGAATCGGCCCGCACCGCTGAGAACTATGGCCTCGCGCACGACCGGATCATCCTTAGCGCCAAGGTGAGCGAGGTGCAGGAGTTGATCGATATCTACAGGGACCTGGCCTCGGCCTGCGACTATCCGCTTCATCTAGGGCTTACCGAAGCCGGAATGGGCGCCAAGGGAATCGTCGCCTCCACCGCCGCCGTAGCCGTTCTTCTCCAGGAGGGCATCGGCGACACCATCCGCGTATCTCTGACGCCCTCGCCCGGCGGCGACCGCACCGAAGAAGTCTTCGTCGCCCAGCAGATCCTGCAATCCCTCGGGCTGCGAAGCTTCCAGCCGCAGGTGACCGCCTGCCCCGGTTGCGGCCGCACCACAAGCACGTACTTCCAGGAACTGGCCGGGCGAATCCAAGACCACATCCGTGTGCGGATGCCCGTTTGGCGGCGATCCTACCCCGGGGTGGAAGACCTCAAGGTGGCCGTGATGGGTTGCATCGTCAACGGACCCGGGGAATCCAAGCACTCCGACATCGGCATCTCTCTGCCGGGCGCCGCCGAGGAACCCAAGGCGCCCGTATTCATCGACGGCCGTCTGCACACGACCTTGCGCGGAGAACGAATCGCCGAGCAGTTCATCGGCATCCTAGATGAGTACGTCTCCCGGCGTTACTCGGGTTAAAACATGGTCCGCCATTTCACGATCCAGCAGGCCGAGCGTTTGCTGGAGGAGATCGAAAGGGAATTGCGGCAGGCGCAGACCCTGCGGCGGGAACTGGCCGCCGTGCTCTCCGGCCTCGCCGGCGTGGCCCGCCACGTCAGCGAATCCGGCGGGGCCTTCCTCAACCGCGACCGCCTCCTGGGGGCGCGCGACCGCCGCGACCAACTGGCCCATCGCCTCAAGTCACACATTGAATCCATCCAAGCCCACGGCTGCCTCATCAAAGATCTTGAGGCCGGATTGGTGGACTTCCCCACGCGGTTCTGTGGACGCCGGGTGTATCTCTGCTGGAAACTCGGCGAGAGGGACATCCGCTACTGGCACGAAGTGGAGGATGGGTTCCGGGGAAGGCACCCGATCGACCGGCATTTTCTGGACCACCATTCCGGCGATCCCCTGCACTAGTCTGCGGCGGGGAGCGGGAAGCCATTGAGGGGCGTCGCATGAAACTTAGAAGGCTCGTGTGGCTCGCCGTGCCGCTGTTAGGGCTGCTAGTGGGGAGCGGCGCGCAGCGCAACCAGGGAGGCAACGTGATTTCCGCCGACGTCCTCGACGGCAAGATCAACGCTCCGGAGATCCCCGCAGGGCTCGACTGGCTCAACACCGCTTCGCCGCTCAGCCTCCGGGACTTCCGCGGCAAGTTCGTGCTCCTCGACTTCTGGACTTATTGCTGCATCAACTGTATGCACATCCTGCCGGACCTGGAGCGGCTGGAGAAGAAGTACAGCCAGGAACTCGTCGTCATTGGAGTGCACTCGGCCAAGTTCAAGAACGAACGGGAAACCAGCCAGATCCGCGAGGCCATCCTGCGATACGAAATCCGCCACCCTGTCGTCAACGACTCCGCGTTCGAGGTTTGGCAAAGCTACGCGGTCAACGCCTGGCCCACCGTCGTTCTGATCAACCCGCTCGGGAAGATCGTCGGCACCTACGCCGGCGAGGGCATCTACGAGCCCTTCGACGCCGTGCTCACGCAGGCTATCCCCTATTTCGAAAAGAAAGGCGCCCTGAAGCGCAGCCCGTTGAAACTCGCGCTGGAAGAGGCCCGCCGCGCCAACACGCTGTTGAACTACCCGGGGAAGATTTCCGCCGACGAGCGCGCGGGCCGTTTATTCATCACGGACTCCAACCATCACCGTATTGTCGTGGCCGGCGCCGATGGGAAGATTCTGGACGTGATTGGGGGCGGGGAAGAGGGCCACCGCGACGGTGCGTTCGAGGAGGCGCGCTTCCAGCATCCCCAAGGTACGGCCGTCTCCGGCGATGTCCTGTATATCGCCGATACCGAGAACCACATGATCCGCGCCGCGAACCTGAAGACCCGCCGCGTGACCACGGTTCTGGGAACGGGCAGGCAGGCGCCCGGTCCGGGCGGAGGCGGCACGGGGCGCGATGTGAATCTCAATTCGCCCTGGGACGTCGTGTTCCACGCCGGGAAGCTTTACATTGCCATGGCCGGCGCGCATCAGCTCTGGGTGGCCGATGCCGCCTCCTGGCAGGCCGGGCCTTACGCCGGCTCGGGTGTCGAATCCATTGAGGACGGCCCCGCCGGCCTGGCTGCGCTGGCTCAGCCGAGCGGCCTCTCGACCGACGGTAAGCGCCTCTATTTCGCCGACAGCGAAACCAGTTCGGTCCGCGAGGCCGATCTCGGCTCCCGCCCCGAAGTACGGACCATCATCGGCAAGGGTCTGTTCGAATTCGGCGACATCGACGGCAACGCCGGCCGCGCGCGGCTGCAACATCCGCTCGGGGTCGCTTGGCGCGACGGGAAGCTGTATGTCGCCGACACCTATAACAGCCGGATCAAGGTCGTCGATCCCACGGCGCGCACCTCCACGTCGTTTGCCGGAAGCGGGCAGCGCGGCGCGCGCGACGGCCGCTTTCGCGACGCGGCCTTTAACGAACCGGGCGGCCTGGCGTGGCTGGGCGGCAAGCTCTACGTCGCCGACACCAACAATCACCAGATACGCGTCCTGGACCCGGTGGCACGCACCGTATCGAGCCTGGAATTCACCGGATTGGAGAAACTCGCGCCGCCGGAGGAGGTCCGGGTCCGCGGCCGCCACCTCGCACTGGGCGAGCCCGCCGTGAATCCCGCCGGAGCCCGTCTGTCCCTGAACATCGTCCTTCCCGATGGCTACAAGTTCAACCGCGATGCTCCGTTCTTGGTCCGATGGCGCGCCGGCGCCGGCAATCTGCGCTTCGGCCTGGATCCGGACAGCGTCGATTTCCGCTCGGCCGCGTTTCCGCTGGAAATCCCGGTCGCCGCCCTGGAGGGAAACGCCGAGGCGGTCATCGACACCGTGGTCTACTACTGCACGTCGCAGTCCAGCGCCTGTTATGTGGACCCGGTACGCGTCACCCTGTCTCTGAAGGCCTCCGGCGCGGCCTCGCCCGTGGTCCCGGTCGAGATTCGCGTCCGGAAACCCGGCGCTTCCTGACACGAGTTTGACCTTCCCGCGCCCGCTGCGCTATCCTTTGATACAGAACGACTTCCGAGGAATGGACTGCGAGTAGATGGCTAACACCTTTTCGGCGATCAAGCGGACGCGCCAAACCAAGCGCCGCACCACCGTGAACGTAATGCGAAAGACGCGCCTGCGCCACGCGATCCGCGGCCTGCGCCGCCTGGTCGAGAAGAAGGACGCCGCCGCTGCCGCTGCCGCGCTCCCGAAGACCTTCTCCGCCATCGACCGCGCCGCCAAGAACGGCATCATCAAGCGCAATACCGCGGCGCGCTATAAGTCGAATCTCGCCGCCGGCGTGCGCTCGCTCGCTAAGGCCTAAGAGGCTTGTCGAGAAACCCAAGCGCAGACTCCACTCTGCGCTACACCGAGCCGTAAGTCCATGAACCTGAGTGGCGCAGGCTTCAGCCTGTGTCGCTTTCAGGGCTTACATCGGGCGTTTTCGGCAAGCTCCTAACCCGCCAGCTCGAGGATGAATTTCTCCATGACGACGCGGTCGCTCGGCCGCGCGTCGCGCAATCCCCAGTCGGCCCGGTAGAGCTGCTGCAGCGCCGATTCCAGTTGCTTCCGGTTGAACACCGTGGCGGTCTGGTGGATCTGCTCCGCCTTCGAGCGCCACACCGGACGTCCCGGTTTGGACAGCGCCTGCTGGATCTGCGGCGCGTTCCGCAGGCCTCTTTCCTGCGCCGCCAGAGCCAGCCGCATTAACCCGCCCAGGAAGTTCAACGCCAGCGGGAGATACTCGCCCTGCCGCACCAGCCGGTCCACGAGTTCCAGCGCCTGCATCCGGTTCCGCCGGCCCAGCGCGTCCACGAGCCCGAAAATGCTCGACACGCTGGAATCCGGCGCCAGCGCCGCCAGGTCTTCGGCGCCGATGGTCCGCCGGTCCCCGGCGTACAGCGAGAGCTTTTCGATTTCCGTGGAGATGCGCAGCGCGTCGGCCCCCAGCGCGTCCACCAGCGCCTCCACCAGGTCCCGGCTCAGTTTCAGTCCCGCCGCCTCGGCCAGGCTCCCGGCCAGTTGCCGGGCCTCGCCCACCGTGAACCGGGGAAACTCCACGACCACGGGGATCGCTGCATAAAAGGCGCGGACGCGGTCGAGCTTCTGTTTGTCCTCGCCATCCAGTTCGTAGCGCGAAACGTCGAAAACCACGACGACCCCGGGCGACGGCCGCTTCAGGTAGCGGGCCAGCAGCCCCTGCGCCCCCTGGAAGGCGGCTTCCTCGCCCGCGTCGCCGGCCGCCGCGCGCCCGCGTGGAAGCGCCGCCTCGGCCGACGATACCCAGATCACCCGCCGCGGCGCGAATAGCGACAGAGAAGAGGCGTCGTCGAGCACCGCCGCCATCGTCGTGCCTGTCAGATCGTGCGGCGTGTACCCTTGCTCCCGTTCGCTCGGGCCGAGCGCCTTTTCCAGAAGCGCACGGCGAAAAATGTCGCGCCGGTAGGGCTCCGGTCCTGCCAGGAAATACGCCGCCGCCGGCTCCTGCTTTCGAAGTTGGCTTAAAAGCTGTTCGGGGATCAACGCGTCAGAACCTTTCCAGCACGGCGCTTACCACCGTCCGCGCCACGTCGCGGCTCAGCCGGTTCAGCGCCATGTCGCTTTCCTCGAAATAGGCGTTCGCCTCCACGCTGATCTCGTAGCGCCCCCGGAACTCCATGTTCTTTCGCGAGAACAGCACGGCCCCGGTGGCGCGATCCTGCAAGGTGACGTCCAGGATGACGCTCACCTGCGCGCCGCTGGCCCGCTGTGTCTCCGGATCGTAGGTGGAAGCGTAGTAGTGGTAACGCGTCACCGTCCCGGTGAGCACCGCCTCCGCCTGGCCGGGTTCGGCCACCACGCGGTATCGGGTACGCGAGATAAACTCCCGGCCGATGGCCTGCGGCAATTGGCTGGTGAGCCGGTAGCGCGTCGTCTCGTTGGCGAACGCCGGAATTGCGATGGTCCGGATCGACTCGGGAAGCGTGTTCGCCCGCCCCGCCACGTGATACCCGCAGCCCGCACCCGCCGCCAGGGCGGCCGTCAGCGCCGCTGCGAGCACCGCCGCCCGCGTCACGCTTCCTCCGCGCCACCCGCCAGCGATCCCAGAACCGCCACCGCGTTCTCCGCCATCAACCGGTAGTTGTCGGCCACCACCCAGAACCACCATCCATTCGGGTCGTTCCGGTCCTGGGAAATGCAGCCCACCGCAATTCCGTCCTGGCCGGCCGCACCGACGCAGTTCGGCGGCTCGACCGCCGCGCCCCGCACGTCCACCTCCGGGCCGCCGAGCGCCGTCGTAATCGACTCGAGGTCCACCGCGTCGCCGAACTCCACGTATACCGACAAGCTGTAGCCGTGGAACACCGGCGCTTGCGCCAGCCGGATCGACGGCAGCGGCGCGGCGCTCCGTCCGCCGAGCAGGCTCGCCAGGTGCTTCTCGATCCGAATCTCGACCGATTCCAGCGCCACCGGCGCTTCTTCGCCGTAGCGCGCCAGCAGGTTGAAGCCCGCCTGCGCGTCGAACACCGCTTTGGGCATCGAGCGGAAGGAAAGCATGCTCACCGTCTGCTCGCGCAATTCGTCCAACCCCGCCTGCCCGCGCTCGCTGGCCGGCTCGAAGATCTGCGCCACGCTCCGGCGAATCCGCGTGCCGCTTCCCAATCGCAGCAGGAACAACGCCAGCGCCGTCGCCGCCGGATGCGCGATCACGTGAATCGTTCCCGGTGGCGCTTCATAGCCGCTCGGCTCCACCATCGGCGCCCGCAGCCTCGCGGCGGGTTGCTCTTCGGCGGCGTAGGTCAGATCGACCACCGCCGTCTCCGGGCTCTTCTCGAGGATCTCGAGCGCCTTGGCGCTTCCGGCGCGAGACCCCGCCAGCACCGCCACCCGCGCCCCCGCCAGGCTTTCCTCGTCCAGCGGCGTCATCACCACCGCTTCCCCCGCGTCGGCGGTAAGAGTCAGCGAGTCGTCGTCCACGCCGATCAGCTTCGGCTTGAGCGGCAGCCGGCGTTCCCGGATCAGTTCCCGCAGTTCCCGCCCGATGAGCGACTCGCCGCCCACGATGGAGATCGTGCCAAGCGCCTTCATCCTTGAACCGCCCTTCTCTGCCACCGGTGCAGCCGCCGCTTCACAATGCCGCCCGCGCGCACCACGATCCCGCTGCCCACGTAGAACACCGCCATGCCGAGCAACACCGGCTGGGAGAAGTTCCAGACCAGGTAGAACAGCACTCCCCAGAGAATCACCGTGAGCGGGGACAACGGACTGAGGAACTGTATGTCCTTCAGGCTCCGGTAGCGCCACGTGCTCACCATCAGAAACGCCAGCGCCGCCAGCAGCGCCAGCCACGCCACCGACAGCGGCCAGAACTCGATCGGCGCGCAATCGGCCGCGTAGACCACCGCCGCCACCATGCCCGCCGCCGCCGGAATCGGCAGCCCGACGAAGTACTTGCGGCTGGAGCGTCCCGGATTCTTCGGCACCGGATTCTTCTGAACGTTGAAGCGCGCCAGGCGCACCGCCCCGCACAGCAGGAACAGGAACGCCACCAGGTAGGCGGCTCGCCGCAGGTAGTCCTGCACCATCGGGTTCAGCGACCCGTCAACGAAGTGCGCGCCCCAGGCGTAGGCCAGTACCGCCGGCGCCACGCCGAAGCTGATCACGTCGGCCAGTGAGTCCATCTCGCGCCCGAATTCGCTCGTCGTGCCCGTCAGCCGCGCGATCCTCCCATCCAACCCGTCCAGCAGCACCGCCACGCCGATCGCCTTGGCCGCGATCTCGAAGTGGTCGCTGTGCCCCATGTGCCCCGCGCCCGCCGCCAGCGCCCCTTGGATCGACCGCATGATCGCCAGGAATCCCAGGAACACGTTGCCCGAGGTGAACAGCATCGGCAGCGCGTAGGCCGCCCGCCTCGGCCGGCGGTCCGGCGAGTTCCGGTCGATCAGCGCTTCCTGGATATTCAGTCCCATCCGCCTAGACCCGCCCCGCGGCGTCGTTGCGGCGCGCGATCACGCTGCTCCCGCACCGCACTCTCCGCCCCTCGGCCGTCTCCACGGTCCACTCGCCGCCGAACAGCACGTCCACGCGCGAGCCGAACTTAATTACCCCCACGCGCTCGCCCGCCGCCACCCGGTCGCCCGGCTTCTTGCTGCATACCACGCGCCGCGCGATCAATCCGGCGATCTGCCGGAACTCGACCGACGTTCCGTCGCCTTCCACCGTGATGGCGTTCTGTTCGTTCTGCTGCGACGCCGCTTCCTTGCTCGCCACCAGGAACCGCCCCGGGCGGTACTCCACCTTGGTGACCATGCCCGGAATCGGCGTCCGGTTCACATGTACGTCGAAAATGTTCAGGAAGATGCTCACGCGTTGGCGCCCGTCCTCCATCCGCCGGATCGCCACCACCTTGCCATCGGCGGGCGATACGGCCACCGGCCCGTCGGGCGTCACGCGCTCCGGGTCGCGGAAAAAGTACAGGCAGAACGCCGCCAGCAGGAACAGCGGCGCGGCGAACCCAGGCCCTGCCAGCCACCAGACCAGCGCGCCCGCCGCCCCCAACCCCGCCGCGTATTGAATGCCGTCGCGCACCATGCCAAGCAATATTCTCGCATAGGGGAGCGTGCGGGACTTAGCGGAGCCGCGTCTCGGTGCAGGTGATTGACTGACGAAAAAGCCGCCTGCTCCGCTGCGCGCTCCTCAGTACTTCTCCTGCCACTCGGGCATCGGTACGCGGTAGTTCTGCGCGAAGATTTCGCCGAAAAGCTCCAGGATCTCCCCGTGCAGCGCGCCGTTGTCGGCCAGCATGTGCGTGCTCGCAAGGCGGTGCGCGGCGCCGGTCATGTCGCTGCGCCGGCCGCCCGCCTCGGTTACCAGCAGCGCGCCTGCCGCCGTGTCCCACGCGTTCAAGCCGAACTCCCAGAACGCGTCCAGCCGCCCGCAGGCCACGTAGGCCAGGTCCAGGGCGGCCGACCCGCTCCGCCTCACCCCGTGCGACGCCATCGCCATCTGGTAGAAGAAGTGAACGTTGACGTTCTCGTGCCGTTTGCGGCTCGGAAACCCGGTCGCAACCAGGCTATCGGCTAACCGCGCCGCCTTGGACACCTGTATGCGGCGGCCGTTGAGCCAGGCGCCGCCGCCCAGCTCGCACGAATACATCTCGTCGTGGATCGGGTTGTAGACTACGCCCGCCACCAGCTCCCCGGCGCGTTCCAGCCCCATCGATACGCAGAACATCGGGTGCCCGTGGGCGAAGTTCGTCGTCCCGTCCAGCGGATCGATGTACCAGCAGTATTCCGACGCCGCCTTGTGCAACCCGCTTTCCTCGGCCACGATGGCGTGCGAAGGAAAGCGCGATTGCAGCCGTTCGACGACGATCTTCTCGCTGGCCACGTCGGCCTCGGTCACCAGGTCGAATTCGCCCTTCAGCCGGAACCCCGTGCGTCCGTAGTAGCTCACCAGCGCGGCGGCCGCTTCGCGCGCCATCTCCTGCGCGGCGTCAACGTAGTTTGTCATTTTGGATGCCGGCCCTACCTTCCGCCTTCCAGGACGTACTTGATGTCGTGCTTGAAGATGAACAGATTCGGCCCGGCGGCGCGTGTCAGCCGGAGGAAACTGGAGTCGTAGAACTCGATGGTTCCCTCGTACTCCTGGTTGTCTTTCAGACGCACCAGGACGGGCGCCTCATGATCGATCAGGTAGCGGAGGTACTTCGCTTCCTCTCCGGTCTGCTCCGGCGGCTTCGCCTTGCTTTTCGGTTTGGCTTGGTCCATCGTGTTTCGCGGGCCGCGCCCCGTGGCGTAGGCGGCGCTACTTGGCGGTACGCCGGCGTGCCGGGCCGCTCTCGCCGGAAGGGGCTTCCGTTTCTCCATAGTAGCCGCTGCGCGCATTGACGCGCAAAGCGGGATTGGCCACCTTCACCTCCAGCCGGTGGTAGCGCTCGCGGCTCGGTGGAATCCCCCTCGGGTAGTAGCCCAAAAGATACTGCGTGCGCAGTTCCGTCAGGATGTCGGAGAACGCCGCGTCCAGCGACGGCCCCACGGCCGGCGTGAACACCCGGCCCGCCGTGCCCGCCGCCAGCGCCGCCAGCGCGTTTTCGCCGCCCAGGTTGCGCCCCGCGTCGTTGGTGACCGGCATCACCAGAATCGCGTACAGCACGGCGTCGGCCATCTGCAACGCCGCCAGCGCGTCTTGGAATCTCTTGGAGCTGGTGGTATCGCCGCCGTCGGTCACGACCAACAGAACCCGGCGTCCCTCGCGCGGTTCCAGGTCCCGGCTTACCAGGTAAATCGCGTCGTACAGCGACGTCCCGCTCTCGGCCTTCAGGGCCTTCATCGCCTCTTCGATCCGCTCCCGGCGCCGCGTGAACCCCACCCGCAGGTTCACGTCGTAGCTGAAGGTGTAGAACGCCACTTCGTCGGCCGGATGGCCCTCGGCGAACACCGCCTTCACGAAACGCCCCACCGACTCGTTCTGGTAGCGCATCTCCTTGGCCGTCGAAAGGCTGTGATCCACCAGCAGCGCGATCGACAGCGGCTGTTCGGTCTGCCGCTCGAAGACCGCGATCTCCTGCGCGACGCCGTTATCGGTGACCGTGAAGTCCCCCTTGGCGAGGTTCCCCACCAGTTCGCCCGACGGATTCCGCACCGTGGCCAGGATGCGGACCAGGTTCACGTTGACCTTGAAAAGTGCGTCTTGCGCCCACGCGGCAAGGGCTGCCACCAGCACGCACACAACCACATACGGGATGGAGGACGCGGGCCGGGTCATTTCTGATCGCTATCGTAACAGATGCAACAATGGGCTCATGCGTTCCACTCACCACGACGCCCGCCTCACGGTGCGCTACGCCGAAACCGACCAAATGGGGGTCGCTTACTACGCCAACTACCTGGTGTGGATGGAGGTGGGCCGCGCCGAGTACTGCCGCGCCGTCGGCTTCCGCTACCGCGACATGGAGGCCGAAGACGGCGTGTTGCTGGCGGTCGCCGAGGCACACTGCCGCTATCAATTCCCCGCGCGATATGACGACGAGGTGATCATCCGCACCTCCATCGAAAAGGCCTCCACACGCCTGGTCGAATTCGGCTACCACATGATCCGCGCCTCGGACGCCCGCACGCTGGCCACCGCCTCTTCCAAGCACATCTTCTGCACGCGCGACCTGAAACCGGCCCGCCTTCCCGAAAAGTACCGCCCCTTGTTCGGCCTGGCTTGACGCCACCGCGCCGTCCCCTCGTGGCGATGCCCGGTCTCAGCGGCCGCGCGCCATCTGTCTTCCGTGGGGCGGCTGTCGCGCGGCCTTACCGGGCTCGTCATTGCGAGGCGGCCCTTCCGGGTGGCGGCAGGGCTTTCCATCTATTGCCTTCCGTAGTGGAGCCGGTCGCCGGATCGGCCACGTGGGCCGTCCTGCCCACGTCACCGGACCTCGCATTCCTTGCGCCGGCACACCCGCCGTCTCGGCCGGATCCCGCCCGCGCCGCCGACCCGCTTGCAAATCGTCGCGATTTGTAGCAATCTGAATGGTTTTCCTCTTGTTGCCAAAAAATGATGCGCGTCAGGGTCTTATATCACGATCATTGCTTTGACGGAGCGGCCGCGGCGGCGTTCTTCAGCCGCTTCATCGAGGACAAAGTCCATCCCGGGGCCGAGTTCCTGTTCACCGGCATGGCGCACAAGTCCGGGCCCTTGTTTGAGGACGCGATGTTCGACGGGGACGTCAACGCCATCGTCGACTTCAAGTACTCTCCACACCCCAATCTCACCTGGTGGTTCGATCACCACCAGAGCGCCTTTCTCGATCCGGCCGACGAGGAGCACTTCCGGCGCGATACCAGCGGCCGCAAGTTCCTCGATCCCCATTGCCGTTCCTGCACCAAGTTCATCGCGACGGTGACCAGGGAACGCTACGGCTACCACGCGCCGGACCTGGACGGGCTGGTCTCCTGGGCCGACATCATCGACGGCGCGCAGTATCAGGACGCCGCCACGGCCGTCGAACTCGGCGCGCCGGCCATGAAGCTGACCCTGGTCATCGAGGGCGTGAAGGGCTCCGAGATGGTCCAGAACATCATCCGCTGGATGCGCCGCTACAGCCTGGCCGAGGTCATCGATAGGCCCGAAGTCCAGGCTGTCTACGCCCCGCTCTACGAGCGCCACCTCAAGTCCATCGACATCATCCGGTCGCGTTCCGTCCAGGACGACGGCGTGGTCTACTTCGATCTGACCGGCTACGAACTGGAAGGCTATAACAAGTTCATCCCGTATTACCTGTTCCCCGGCTCCGTCTATACCGTCTCGGTGAGCCGGTCCAGTTTCCGTATGAAGGTTTCGGTCGGCTCCAATCCCTGGACCCCCACGCCGCCCGCCCACAACCTGGCCTCCATCTGCGAACGCTACGGGGGCGGCGGCCACCCGCGCGTCGGCGCCATCAGTTTCGACTTGCAGGCCGTCGATGCTGCCCGCCGCGCCGCCGCCGAGATCGTCGAAGAACTGAAGCGTTAACCGGAGGGCCGTGCCGGCACCGGCTTCCAGGCTCTGCCTCGCGTTGCTCACCGCCGCGCTGGCGGTGGCGCAGGCTCCGCCGCCCGCCGAGCGCCTGGAACGGCTGGCCGCGTTCGGCAAGCTCTGGGCCGCGGTTAAGTACTTCCACCCCTGGCTTGCCCACAAGCCCCTCGATTGGGATGCCGCGCTGCTCGAGAACCTGCCCCGCGCCGCCTCGGCTGCCGGTCCTTCGGAGTACGCCGCAGCGGTTCAATCTATGCTTGCGGCCCTCGGCGACCCCGCCACGCGCGTCCTGCCGCCCACGCCCCCTCCGCCGGCCGGCGACTTCGATCTCATCCGCTGGACCGGCGGCCGGACGCTCGTCGCCACCATCAACCCCGCCACCATCGGACCAGCCTCGGCCCGCGCGCTCGAAGCCGCCGTGGAGCGGGCCACGTCGGTCGTATTCGACCTCCGCCGCCAGGAGGCCTGGGCCGGAGCCGAATCCGCCCGGACCGGCCTGCTGTTCGTAGCCGCCGGCTTGAATGCACAGCTCGCCTCCGGCTCGCTGCGCGCTCCGGGGCAGCGCTCGCGGGTGCACTCCGGCCTGGCGGCGCCGTGGGACGGAGGCAGCGTCTACTATCACTCCGCTTTCTACGTGCGCGACGGCGCGGTCCTCGAAGGCGGCTCCGCGGGCCTCGCCCGGTCCATCGCTTTCCTGGTGGACCGATCGAGCAACCTGCCGCCGCTCGCGGTCGCCCTGCAAGACGCCGGGCGCGCGAAGATCGTGGCCGATGGCGGCCTTTCGGACGCCTCGCTGGTGGACCGCAATCTGATCGAGCTTCCCGGCGGCCTGCGCGTCGAGTTGCGCACCACCGAACTGGTCCACGGCGACAATACGAGCGGGTTGGCGGCGGACCTCACCGTCACCGGAGGCCGTGACGCGCTGGAGGCGGCCCTGGCCCTCGTGCGAGGGACTTCGCCCGCGCCCGCTGCCGCGCGGTCCCCGTTGCCGCCCTACGGCGTTCCCCGCCGCGAGGAACCCTACGCCGCCCCGGAGTTCCCCTCCTGGCCGCGCCGGATGCTGGCCGTCTTTCGCATCTGGGCCGCGTTCGAGTACTTCCACGCGTATCGCAGCCTGATGGACTCGGATTGGGATGGCGCGCTGCTCGACGCGCTCGCTCGCGCGGATCGCGCCCAAAGCGCCCGCGACTACGCGTTGGCGATCGCCTCCATGCTGGCGCGCACCGGCGACTCCCATGTGTCCATGCGAGGCAGCCGCGCCTTCGACGATTTCCTCGGCGCCGCTCGTCCGCACGTCGAAACACGCATCATCGAGGGCCTGCCCGTGGTGACTCGCGCGCCCGAGGGCCTCGGCCTGTCGCCGGGGGATGTCGTCTTGAGCGTGGATGGGGAGCCCGCCGCCGCTCGCATCGCGCGGCTGAAACCGTACTTCGCCGCCTCTACTCCGCAGTCGCTCGATTACGCCATACAGCAGGTCTGGCTCGGCGGCGCGCCGGCCACCTCCGCCGCCCTCCTGGTACGCGGCGCGGACGGGCGGGAACGGCGCGTGCTCATCGCCCGCCACTCCTCTTCGGGGCGAACCCGTCGCAGCGGCGAGGTGGTTCGAATTCTCGCCGGCAACATCGGTTACGTCGATCTGGACCGCCTCGCTCCGTCCGGGGTGGACTCCATGTTCGAGAAGTTGAAGGACGCCCGCGCCATCGTGTTCGACATGCGCGGCTACCCGCAGGGAACCGCCTGGCTGATCGCCCCGCGCCTCACCGGACAGCGGCAGGTGGTGGCCGCACGCTTCCGCCGCCCCCTGGCGATGGCCCCGCCCGGCCATTCCGGCGACGTGGCTGTGCTCGGCGCCGCTTCGGACTTCGTGCAGTACCTTCCCGATTCCGATAAACCGAAGTACCTCGGTCCCACTGTGCTGCTGATCGACGAGCGCGCCATGAGCCAGGCCGAGCACCTCGGCCTGTTCTTCAAGGCGGCCAACAATACCGTTTTCGTGGGGAGCGCGACTGCCGGCGCCAACGGCGACGTGAGCTACTTCACCGTGCCCGGCGGCATCACCATCGGATTCTCCGGGCAGGAGGTCCTCCACCCGGACGGACGCCCGCTCCAGCGGGTGGGGTTGGTTCCGGACATCGAGGTAAACCCCCCAAACAAGGGTTTACGCGCGGCCCGCAAAAATTTAGTT
>CAZVIK010000010.1:34793-39274 GCA_964627045.1 uncultured Solibacteraceae bacterium
CAAACCCACCATCGAAGGGATTCGCGCCGGCCGCGACGAAGTTCTGGAACGCGCCTTGGAATACCTTGGGGTCGAAGGCGCGAACCTCGCGGCCGCCGGCGAAGCCCGCTGAACGCGCATCTCTGTAGGGCGGCCCCGCCTTCCGAAGTGGAGCGGATCGCCGGATCTGCCACGTGGGCGGTCCTGCCCGCGTCGCCGGTCCTCGGATTCTTCGCGGGCCTTCCCCTCGTGGCGGCGCCCTCCCCGGGGCGGCCTAAGTCGCCTCGAATACGCCCTGCTCGCGGTTCTTGCGGACCGCGTTCCAAAGAAACACGCGTCCGTTCATGGCGATGTAGACGCCCGGTGCCAGCGTCTGCACGAAGGCCAACGCGCTGCCCAGATTGAACATTCCATCGGAGCTTCCGAACTTGTAGGGCACCATGGCGCCAGTCAGTACGACGGTCTTGTCCGCGATCTCACGCCCCAGGCGTTCGGCCGTTTCCACCATCGTGTCGGTGCCGTGCGTGATGACGATGCGCGGCTCGCGCGCGGCCCGGCAATGCTCCACAATGCGGTCGCGATCAGCGTCCGTCATGTCGAGGCTGTCGATCATCATCAGCGTTTCGATCCGGACATCCACCAGACAGCGGCCCAGCCGCAGCATCTCCGGCAGGTGCGTCTGCTGGAAAAAGAGCGTGCCGGTGAATTCGTTGTAAGCCTTGTCGAAGGTCCCGCCGGTGACGACGATCCGAATGGGTTCACTGGGCATGTGCTTGCCGAACCTCCCGGTGGCGGTCGATCCAACACGCCGCCGCCAGGAACAGGACAAACGACACGCCCACCCAGGCGAACGCGCCGGCGTCCGGCGGAGGCGGCCCCGCCGCCAGTGAAGCGTAGATCGCCAGGAACACGCCCACGAACGCCCAGATCCCGTACCGGCCGATGCGGTCCCGCGCGCGCGTCCCGGTGAGATACAACCAGACGCCAGCCCCGAACATGCCAAGCTCCACAATCACGGTTCCCGCGACCGAATACCACAAGCCCAGGCCCACCATGGGCGAGGGACCCGGAACTAGGGGTAAGTCGGGCCTATGACTCATCAGGTCCAGCAGCCAGTGACTCAACACCAGAAGGCCGACCGCCGCCGTTCCCTTGCGGTAGCGCGTCGCCAGCCAGTAAACCGCCGCCGCGCCCACCGACCAGACCAGCGTCATCGCCAGGCTGTGGGACAACGGGTAGTTGAACTCCGCTGCCAGAAAGGGGTTGCCGGACGGAACGATCTTCACCGTCTCCCATCCGGCGATCACGAAGGCGGGGAACAGCAGGTCGATGAACTCCGAAGCCCCGAGCAGAACGCCCAGCGACGTCTTCGGCGCCACCCGCTTGGCAGCGAAGCCCAGGGCAAGATGGCCAAGAAACATGGAGGATCTCTCTGAGTCCGACTCTAACACAGGGATAACGGCGCGGCGGCTAATCGCTCCATTCGCCGCCCCATTTGGCGTGACGCGCGGCGCGGAACCGGGCGGGGTCGCGGCGGGTGACGTTTTCGAGCGAAATCGCATCGCCCCGGCATACCGTCAGGTGGATGAGACCGGGACGCGGTTCGGGACGCCGAACCACCCTGCCGGCGGGATGCGGCGTCTCCGCCCGCGCCACGGCGACATAAGCGAATTTCTCGTCTTCGTAGTTGAGCGCGCCACTCTTGAGCCGCCGGTGCAGACCGGTCCTCTCGACCCGCGCGGCGAAATGGCACCAGTCGCCGGCGGGCATCGGGCAGGCCCCCTCGCCGGGACACGGCGCAAGCATCCGCGCTCCGTTCTCCAGCAGCCAGCGGCGCGCCTCGCGGACCAGCGCGAACCCTTCGGGGCTGCCCGGTTCCAGGACCGCCAGCGCCACGCGGGCCGACGCCCAGGCTTGCGCCAGCACATGCTTCCTTGCCGCTTCGTCCAGTTCGCCGAGCGAATAGCTGGCCGCCACCAGATCGTGCGCCGGAAACGTCTCCACGTGACGGAGGTTGCGCACCGAGATGGCCGCATCCGGCAACAGGCGCCGCGCGGCGGAGGCGAATTCCGGGGCGGCTTCGACGAGCGTGCACTCCCGCAGGGCGGGAAACACCGCGCGCGCGGCTAGCGTGGCCGCGCCCGGGCCCGCGCCCAGATCGAGCAGGCTCGCCAACGGGCCTTCCGGCAGGCGCGGTCGAAGCTCCTCGAACACCTTCGCTGCCGCGGCGAACGTCGCCGGCAGGCGAACGGCGAGATATGCCGCCACACGCTCTTCGGAAGACAGCGGGAGTTCCCCGGTGGCGCGCCGTGCTCGATAGTGATCGCTCAGGCTTCCGGCGGCGCGCGCCAGCCGGCCGGGCGCAAGACCTGCGGCGTGGCTCTCAATCGCTTCGCGGATCTCCGGAGGAAGTTGCACGCCTATTCCGGCTTCAGCCTGGCGGCGAACTGCTTCTTGAACTTTTCGTATTTGGGCGCCACCACCATGGCGCAATACGGCTCTCCCGCGTGGCGCGTGAAGTAGTCGCGATGGCAGGCCTCGGCCGGGAAGAACTCGGTGGCTGGGAGCACCTCGGTCAGGATCGGCCAGCGGAACGCGCCCCGCCCGGTCAGCTCGCCGATGAACCGCCGCGCCGCCTGCTCCTGTTCGGGCGAGTGGCAGTAGATCGCCGAGCGGTACTGCGATCCCACGTCGTTTCCCTGGCGGTTCAGCGTCGTCGGATCGTGGATGGCGAAGAAGACTTCGAGTAAGTCTTGGAAGGTAACAACTGCCGGGTCGAACTGAACCTGGACGGCCTCGGCGTGCCCGGTCGTATCCGTACACACCTTTTCATAAGTGGGGGACGGGTCGGAGCCTCCTATGTAGCCCGGCTCGGCGGACACCACACCTTCAAGCCGGGCGAAGACCGCTTCCAGGCACCAGAAACAACCGCCCGCGAAGGTGGCTACGTCCCGTCCCGCCATGTACCGCTACTTCTCGGTGAGCGCGGCCACGCCCGGCAGTTCGATGCCCGAGAGGAACTCGAGCGACGCGCCGCCGCCGGTCGAGATGTGGCTGATCTTGTCGGCCACGCCGGCCGACTTCACGGCCTTTTCGGAATCGCCGCCGCCCACCACCGATACCGCGCCGCTGCCCGCCACCGCCTTTCCGACCGCCACCGTCCCCTTGTCGAACGGCGGCTTCTCGAACACGCCCATCGGGCCGTTCCAGATGATCGTCTTGGCCCTGGCGATCTCGGCCGCATATGCCTCCACCGTCGCCGGCCCGATGTCCAGGCCCATCATTCCGTCGGGAATCGCCGTGACCACCTGGTTCTCGGCGCCTTCCTTCAATTCGGCCGCCACCACGTGATCGACCGGCAGCATCAGCTTGCCGCCGACGCCCGCCAGAAGCTGCTTGGCCAGCTCGACCTTGTCCTCTTCGACCAGCGACTTACCCGTAGGCTTGCCCTGTGCCTTCAAGAACGTGTAAGCCATGGCGCCGCCGATCAGTAACCTGTCGACAAACTTGGACAAGTTCTGGATAACTTCGATCTTATCGGATACCTTGGCGCCGCCGAGGATCGCGATGCACGGGCGGTCCGGGTTCCTGGTGGCCTTCCCGAGGTACTCCAGCTCTTTGTCCATTAACAGCCCGGCCGCCGCCTGCAGCACGAACTGGATCATGCCCTGCGTGGAGGCGTGCGCCCGGTGCGCCGAACCGAAGGCGTCGTTCACGTATACGTCGCACAGCGCCGCCAGTTGCTTGGCGAAAGCCGGGTCGTTCTTCTCCTCTTCGGCGTGATAGCGGAGGTTTTCGAGCAGCAGAATCTCGCCCGGGGCCGGCTTCATCGCCTCCACCTCGGCCCCGACGCAATCCGGGGCCATCTTCACGGGCCGCCCCAGCAACTCGGACAACCGCTGTGCCACCGGCTTCAGGCTCATCTCCGGGTTCGGCTTGCCCTTGGGCCGCCCCAGGTGGCTCGCTAGAACCAGGCCCGCGCCCTGTTCCAGGGCGTACTTGATCGTGGGCAGCGAAGCCTTGATTCTCTTGTCGCTGGTGATCTCCTGCCCGCCGGGGGCCAGGGGAACGTTGAAGTCAACACGAATGAAGAGGCGCTTGCCCTTCAGATCTAGATCGCGAACGGATAGTTTTGCCATAAGGACCTCAAAACGTTGATCGTAACATGGCGGCCGGCCGGCACGCTTCGCTGCCGCACGACCTGTACTACAGTCCAGTGGCCGGCTTGCCGATAGCTTACGTAGCGCCGGGATCTTCCCGGCAGGAGAGGTGTATGGACCAATCTGGGCGAAGGATGGCGCTCCGAGCGGGCGTCGCGGTCTTGTGGCTGGGGGCGGCGTCTGGCCTCGCGGCGCAGTCCTGGGACGTTCCGGCGAATGCGGCCAAATGGGTCGGGGCGCAATCGGAAGGCAGACTCAAGCTTACCGGCGAGGTTCGCGGCCGCTATGAACGCCGCCTGGGGCAGAACTTCGGGAAGGACCCCGATCTGGACACCGGGCTGA
>CAZVIK010000011.1:0-28243 GCA_964627045.1 uncultured Solibacteraceae bacterium
CATCGCCATCGTCATCGTGAGCTGGAACACCAGGGATGTTCTCCGCCAATGTCTCGAGTCTCTGTCCCGGGCGTGTGAGGGGCTTTCCTGCCAGGTCTTCGTAGTGGACAACGCCTCCTCGGACGGCACGCCGGAGATGGTGAGGCGGGAGTTCGCGGGCGTCACCGTCGTCCGGAACCTCTCGAATCTCGGGTTTGCGAAGGCCAACAACATCGGCATCCGCCTGGCGCACGCGCGTTATCTCTGCCTGGTCAATTCCGATGTGGTCGTGCCCGCCGGGTGCCTTCCGAAGATGCTCGCTCACATGGAGAGCCATCCCGAGGTGGGCCTGTTGGGGCCGCGGATGTTGGACGCCGGCGGCGTGCCGGGCGCTTCCTGCATGCGGCGGCCGACGCTTGCCGTGACGTTGGTCAACGCCCTGGGCCTGGCAGGCGTGTTTAGGCAGTACCGGTTACACATGGACAACTACCGGTCGGAGGCGGCGCAGGAAGTCGATGTCCTCAACGGCTGGTTCTGGATGGCGCGGAGCAGCGCGCTGGACGACGTGGGGCCGCTCGAAGAGGAGTTCTTCATGTATGGCGAGGACATCGACTGGTGCCACCGCTTCTGGCAGGCCGGCTGGCGGGTGGTCTACTTCCCCGAGGCCAGCGCCACGCACCTGGGCGGCGCAAGCTCGGCCCGGGCGCCGGTCCGCTTCTATGTCGAGATGCATCGCGCGAACATGCAGTATTGGCGGCGCCACCACTCAACGGCGTCGCAAGCCGTGTACTACGCGCTTTCGGTTCTCCACCACGCGGTGAGGGTGGTGGGATACGGCGCCGCCTACCTCTTGCGGCCGGCGAGGCGCGGCGAAGCAGCCTTCAAGGTTGCCAGGAGCGCGGCTTGTCTCTTTTGGCTGCTCGGCATCCGCACGCCGGGGCCGCGCCCCGCATCCGAGGCCTCCGCGGCGCTTTGAGTCAAGTTCCATCTCCCGTTAAAGAACCGTGGCCAGAGCCGGATCCAATTCGATGTCACGCCGCACTTACGTCCTGGTGACCGCCGCCTACAACGAGGCGGCTTTGATCGAAAACGCGATTCGCTCGGTGCTGTCGCAAACCGTGCCGCCCGCCGAATGGATCGTAGTGAGCGACGGCTCCGACGACGGCACCGACGAGATCGTCGGCCGGGCCGCCGGGGACGCTCCGTTTCTGCGCCTGGTGCGGATCGACGCGCCGCATTCCCGGAGCTTTGCCGCGCAGGTGGAAGCCATCAACACCGGCGTCGCCGCCCTTGCCAGCCGCGACTATGAGTTCATCGGGAACCTGGACGCCGACGTTTCCTTCGGCGGCGATTATTTCGAGAAACTGCTGGGCCGTTTCGACGCCAACCCGCGGCTGGGTCTGGCGGGCGGCACCATCCGGGAACTGGACGGCGGCGTGCTTCGCGCCGTGCGCGGGGAGCGGCTGGGGAGCGTTCCCCATGCCGTGCAGATGTTCCGCCGCGCCTGTTACCAGGCGGCGGGGCCCTACCGCGCGCTGCGCTTCGGCGGGCCGGATACCTACGCCGAGGTCCGGGCGCGCATGGCGGGCTGGGAAGTCGAGGCGTTCCCGGACCTGGTGGTGCAGCACCACCGGTTCACCTCCAGCGCCGGTGGGGTGTTGCGTGGCCGCCTGCGGCAGGGGGCGATGGACTACAGCCTCGGCTACGACCCGCTGTTTGAGATTTTCAAATGCGCCCGCCGCATTGGCGAGCGGCCGGCAGTGTTGGGCGCGTTGGCCCGCCTGGCCGCCTTCTGGTGGTCCTATGCCGCGGTGCGGCAACGGGAGGCTCCCCGGGAGTTCGTCGAGTTCCTCCGCGCCGAACAGCGGGACCGCTTGCGCCGTTACTTCGTCTCCGCCCGGGAATCACGTGCCCTATGAGAGCCTGCATCGTTGCACATCGCGTCTACGACAGCAACGCGCACCTGCGGCAGTTCGCCCAGGCTCTGGCCGGCCGAGGCGACCAAGTGGATGCGATTTGTCTGCGCGCCTGGGACCTGCCCTCGCGGGAAGTGGTCGAGGGAGTCAACGTGCGCCGCGTGCTGCACCGCTCCGTTAAGGAAAAGGGGCGCATTTCTTATCTGCTCAGCGTCGCCGCATTCATGCTGTCGACGGCGTTCCGCCTCGCCTGGCGCCACCTCCGCTCGCCGTATCACTTGATTCACGTGCAGGCCATGCCGGATTGCCTGGTCTTCGCGGCCCTGATTCCGAAGCTGCTCGGGGCGAAGGTCATCCTCGACTTGCGCGACGTCATGCCCGAGTTCTACGCCAGCAAGTACGGCGTGGGCTCGGACTCGGTTCTCTGCCGCATGCTGGCGGCCGTGGAGCGGCGTTCGGCTCGGGCCGCCGACCACGTGATCGTGGCCAATCCCATCTGGGTGGAGCGCGTCGCGGCGCGATCGGCTCCGCGGGCCAAGTGCACGATGATCTGGTATTCACCCGATCCCAAGGTCTGGCACCCGCGCCGGAACCGGCGCGACGACGGGCGGTTCATCATCGTCTACCCGGGGACGCTGAACTGGCATCAGGGAGTGGACATCGCCGTGCGCGCGCTCCCCTCGGTGCTGCAGGAAGTCCCGGAGGCCGAGTTCCATATTTACGGCAACGGCGCGGATCAGCCGAGACTCGCGGAAATGGCCAAGCATCTCGGCATCGAGCACAAGGTCCGCTTCTTTGACCCCAGGCCGCTCGTCGAGATCGCCGCCATCATGGCGGACGCCGACCTGGCAGTCGTTCCCAAACGCGTCAGCAGCGGGTTCGGCGACGAAGCGGCCAGCACGAAGATCTGGGAGTTCATGGCGCTGGGGGTCCCGGTGGTGGCCACCAGAACCCGGGTCGAATCGATCTTCCTGGACGACAGCCTGGTTCGTTTCTTCGAGTCGGAAAACGTGGAGGAGCTCGCCGAGGCAATCCTCTCGATCCGCAAGGACGCGGGGCTGCGAGAGCGGCTGTCTCAAAACGGGCTGGACTACATCCGCCGTCACGGGTGGACCTCGACGGTCGCAGCATACCGCGACCTAGTGGACGGCCTGGTCTCGGGGTCTCGTGCCCGCGACGGACGCAGGCCGGAGGCCGAACGTGGGGCGGCGGCGCAGCAAGGCGTAGGGAAGTGATGGTGTTTGAACTCAACCCTGTGACCGACGCCAGATGGAGCGCGCTGGCGGAATCCCATCCGCGCGCCTCGGTCTTCCATACACCGGGCTGGCTGCGGGCGTTGTCGCAGACCTATGGGTTCCAGCCCTCCGCCGTAACCAGCGCCACGCCTGGAGAAGCGCTCCGCGACGGCCTGGTGTTCTGCCGAGTGGGCGGGTGGCTGGGCGGGCGCCGCATCGTCTCCTTGCCGTTTTCCGATCATTGTGAGCCGCTGGTGGAAGGGGATCAAGGGCTGGCGCTTCTGCTTAAGCCGCTCATCGGAGACGGGGACGCCGGCCGGCGCAACCGGATTGAAATCCGCCCCGTGACGCCGCCCGCCGGTCCGCCATTCCTGCTGGAGCCGGGATCGTCCTATTGGCTGCACCGGCTGGATCTGCGACCCGGTTTGGAGTCCGTGTTTCGCGGTTTCCACAAGGATTGCGTGCAGCGGCGCATCCGCAAGGCGGAAAAGGAAGGTCTGGAGTACCGAACCGGACGTTCCGAGGATTTGCTGGCGAGTTTCTACCGCCTGGTGGTGCTGACGCGGCGGCGGCAAAAGCTGCCGCCCCAACCAATTGCCTGGTTCCGGAACCTGATCGGTGAGATGGGCGAACGCCTGTCGATTAACGTTGCGGAAAAGCGCGGAGAGGCGGTTGCTGCGATCCTCACGCTCCGCCACAAAGACACGTTGACCTATAAGTACGGTTGCTCGGAAAAGCGGCTGGCATCGCTGGGGGGAATGCAGTTTCTTTTCTGGAGCGCCATCCAGGATGCGATGGGAGGAGGGCTAACGCAATTCGACCTCGGACGAACCGACATGGACAACGAAGGCTTGACGGCCTTCAAGGATCGCTTGGGCGCGACCAGAGCCACGTTGCAGTATTGGCAATACCCGGCGCCCTGTGCGCGGCCCCTGGTGAGCGGCTGGGGCGCGAGGGTCGTCCGGGAAGCGCTGGCAGCGGCGCCCGACCCGGTACTGAAAGCCGCGTCGAGTCTTCTTTACAGGCACTTCGCATGAATCCTTCCCAGTTGGTGGCCGAGTACTTCCGTTGTCCCACGACGCCCGGGCGCGTGGTGTCGGCCGCCAAGCTCGACGGGCGGCGCGGCTATTTCCACTTTGGGCGCGATGCCATTTGCTACGGGCGCCTGTCGGGGGCCACGCCGGCCAGCACAGCCGATGGGATCACTGACGATCTGCTTCCCTCGCCGGACCCGGAGGGCCTGCCGGCGCCGCTTCCCTTCGACGCGGCCGAGGTCATTGACAACCTGCGTTACGAGCGATACGTGAGCGGCGCGCCGGCCGGCAAACCGGCCGCGCCCGAGGTCGTCCGGAAGGCGTATTATTTCCTGCGCCCGCTCCTGCCAGTGGGCTTGCGCCGCCAGCTACAGCGGCGGAGTCTGAAGGGGTGGGAGCGAATCGCGTTTCCGGAATGGCCGTTGGACTCCACCGTGGATCGCCTGCACCGGCGGCTGCTGGCGCTGGAAATGCGGGCGAGCGGGGTCCGCAGGTTGCCGTTTGTCTGGTTCTGGCCCGATGGCTATTCCAGTTGCGCCATCATGACGCACGACGTCGAAACCGCCGATGGGAGGGACTACTGCCCCCGCCTGATGGACCTCGACGACTCGTTCGGCATTAAGAGCTCGTTCCAATTTGTCCCCGAGGACCGGTATGCGTTGCCCTCGGAAATCCGCGAGCAAGTCCGGGCGCGGGGATTCGAGTTCAATATTCACGACCTGAACCACGACGGCCACCTCTTCGCCAATCACGATGAGTTCATCCAGCGTGCCAAGCGGATCAACCGTTACGCCCGCGCCCACGGGGCGCGCGGGTTCCGGTCGGCTGTCCTGTATCGCAACGCCGACTGGTATGGGGAGTTCGAGTTTTCCTACGACATGTCGATTCCGAATGTGGGACACCTGGAGCCGCAACGCGGAGGTTGCTGTACCGTGATGCCGTACTTCATCGGCGGCGTCCTGGAATTGCCCCTCACGACGAGCGAAGACTACACCTTGTTTCACGTGTTGGGCGACTACTCGATCGATTTGTGGAAGCGGCAGATCGGCATGGTCGTCGACGCCCATGGCCTGATCAGCGTCAACGCCCACCCGGACTACCTGATTCGGGAGAAGGCGCGCACGGTCTACATGAATCTGCTGGATTGCCTGTCCGGTCTACGCGCCAAGAATAGGATCTGGTTCACACTGCCCGGCGAGGTGGACCGCTGGTGGCGGCAGCGCCGGAAGTTAGGGCTGGTGTACGCCCAGGGAGCGTGGCAGATCGCCGGGGCGGGGGCTGAGCGCGCGCGCGTGGCCCACGCGGTGCTCGCCAAGGGCGGCGACACCGTCGAGTACGATCTCGCCTGAGCCACAGCCGATGAGGGATGTAATGCACCCGGAACACCCATCGCAGCAAACGGAGACGCCTCGGGCCATACGTTCCAGTGAAGCTCTCGTTGGAGACACAAAGTGCCCGGTGCAGGCCGGATTGCCGGCCGGGCCGGAGGAGAAGACGCCATGCCGATAGCGGGATCTTACGACGTTCACAGTTTTGCCATCGATCCGGCGGGCGAGGTCGGCCGACTGGACGCACAGGTCGATCTGTTCTGGCCGCAGGAGTCGGCGCTGTACGAGCGCTTGGGCCTGCGTGACGGGATGTCCGTTTTGGACGGCGGATGCGGAACGGGTTCGGTTCTTCTCAAGCTGCACGCGCGCCATCCCGGGCTCCAGTCCTGCGGCATCGACCTGGACGAAGGATTGGTGGAACACGCCTCACGGCGGTTACGCGAAGCTTCCGTTCACGGCTGCCGCATCTCCCGGCAGTCGCTCGACGGGCTGGAGTTTCCCGAGGGGTCGTTTGATTTCGCGATTTCGCGCCTGGTCGTGGAACACCTCCCCGATCCGCTTCCCGCCGTGCGGCAGGTCCGGCGGGTGCTGGCCGACGGCGGCACGGCGGTGTTCCTGGCCAACGACTTCGATTTCCACCTGAGAACGTCGCCCGATTGTCCGGTCCTGGACGATCTCTATGACGCCTACCGCCGCGCCCGAAGAGCCGACGGCGGCAATCCGTGTATCGGGCGCGAACTGCCCGGCCTGCTGCGCCGCGCCGGGTTCTCCGAAGTCGCCTTCCATGTTTTGGCTGCCCATAGCCAGGTGTCCGGGGACGCTGCGTTTCTGCGCGCCGAGGGCGCCGGCATCCCGGCCCAACTGGTAAAAAGCGGATACCTGGCGCCGGAAACTCTGGACCGGCTGGCGCGCGAATGGCGTGCCATGCTGGCCGCGCCGGAACATTCGATGTTTCGCATGCTGGTGGCGGTCTCGGGCGTCAATCGCCCCGCGGAGGATGTGGAGGGTCAAGACTCCGCAACGCCGCGCCCGGCCGTTGCGCGCCGCCCGCTGCCCTCGGCCGCGCCCCAGACGCCGTCGAACGGCGGCGCAGCCCTGAATGTGGCGGCCTTGGTGATCGAAGCGCTCGCGCGGGAGATGAACGTCGCGCCGGAGGTCCTCGACCCTGGGATGTCCCTGATTCAACTCGGAGGAGACTCGCTCGCCGCCGTGGGGCTGTGCGAGACGCTGCGGGAACGCCTGTCGGTAGACCTTTCGGTGGCGGCGGTGCTCTCCGAAAAGCCTCTCTCCGCGCTCGCCGCGGAGGTGGAAGAGAGGATTCGCCACCGGTAGCGGCCGGAGGACGTCATGCGACCGATGAGCGAAAACCCGCCGCAGGCCTTGGCCGGGAGCACGGCGCCGGCTTCCGCCTTGCAGGAGCAATACTGGCTGCTCGACCGGCTCAACCCGTCCAGCCCCGCCTATAATGTCGTCTCCGCGCTAACCATCCGTGGCGAGATGGACCGCCGGCTGCTGGAGGACTCACTCAACCGCGTCGTGGCGCGGCACGAGATTCTGCGGACACGGCTTAGGGAGGTCAATGGCGAACTCGTGCAGGTCATCGGCGACGGGACCCGCGTGGCGATCGGCTTCGAAGAGGTCCCTACTGCCAGCGAGAAAGCGGGGTCCGCACTCGAAGAGGCGATACAGCGGGAAGTCCGCCGGCCCTTCGACCTGGCAGCGGGCCCGCTGGTTCGGGTGAATTTGTTCCGCTGCGCACCCGAGGAACACGTTCTGGTGATCACGCGGCATCATAGCGTCGTTGATCTGGCCAGCGAACGGGAATTTGCTCGCGAATGGTCGAAGTTCTACAGCGAAGGCGCGACCGGCGTGGAAAGCGCGCTTCCGGCCCCAACGCAGTACGCGGACTTCACGCGCTGGCAGAAGACGTGGATGGAATCCGAGGAATGCCGCAGCCAGATCGCCTCCTGGAAGAAACGCCTGGACGGATACCCGGACCTGCTGGAGATGCCCCTGGACTTCCCGCGGCCCGCCCGGCAGGCGGCCATGGGAGCGGTCGAGCCGATCGAGTTGCCGGCCGAACTGGTCAGACGGCTCCAAGCGTTCAGCCAGGCCGAGGGCATCAGCCTGATCCTGACAGTGCTGACCGGCTACTTCGCGCTCCTGCACCGCTACAGCGGCCAGGCGGCGGTCACCGTGGGAGTTCCGTTTCCCAACCGGCGCCGCCCGGAGTTCCGTGCCGCGCTCGGCTGCATGATGAACATCCTTCCGGTACCGGCCGATCTCTCCGGCAACCCCAGCTTCCGCGAAGCCGCGCGCCGCGTTACGCGCAGCATGCTGGAATCGAGCCGCGCACAGGAGGTCCCGCTGACGTCGATCGTGGCCGCCGTCCGGCCGGTCCGCGATACCAGCCGCGATCCGCTGTTCCAGGCGGGATTCACGTTCCGGACGCCCATGGCGCTCGACCTGCCGGGCCTGGAGACGGTGCACTTTCCGGTCCACAACGGCGGCGCGCAACTCGACCTGTTCGCGACGTTGTGGGAGGACGGCGGCGCTGTGCGCGGAACCCTGGAATACGACACCGCGTTGTTCACGGCCGAAACCGTGCGGCGGATCGCGAGCCACCTGCGGGAGTTGCTCTCTTCCGCCGTCGCAGAACCCGAGCGGCCGATCGGCGAACTCCAAATCCTGGCCGAAGAGGACACACGCCGGTTCGCCGCCTGGAACGACACGCGCGTGGACTATCCGCGCGGCCGGCTGTTGCACGAGTTCTTCGAGGACCAGGCGCGGCGGACCCCCGACGCGGTTGCCGTCGAGTTTGAGGAGCGGCATCTGACCTATGCCGAGCTCAACGCCCGCGCCAACCAGTTGGCACACTACCTTCGCGGGGCCGGCGCCGGGGCCGAAACACTGGTCGCGGTGTGTATGGAGCGGTCGCTGGAGTTGGTGATCGCGCTTTACGGAGTCCTGAAGGCGGGCGCCGCCTACGTTCCGGTGGACCCGGACTACCCCGCCGAGCGCGTCGCCTTCATGCTGGAGGACGCGGGCGCGCCCGTGCTGCTGACCGCCAGAGCGCTGTTGGACCGCCTGCCACCGCACGGCGGAGCGACGGTGTGCCTGGACGCCGATTGGGAGAGGATTTCCGCAGAAAGCGACGCCAACCCGCCTGCTGCGGCGCGCGAAGACAACCTCGCCTACGTCATCTACACGTCGGGTTCGACCGGAAAGCCGAAAGGCGCGATGAATACGCACCGCGGCATCTGCAACCGGTTGCTGTGGATGCAGGATCGCTATCAGTTGAACGGCGGCGACCGTGTGTTGCAGAAGACGCCATTCAGCTTTGACGTCTCGGTCTGGGAGTTCTTCTGGCCGTTGCTGGCTGGAGCGCGCCTGGTAGTGGCGCGGCCCGGCGGCCACCGCGATCCTCGCTATTTGGTCCGGCTGATCCAGGACCGGCGCATCACTGTGATGCACTTCGTTCCGCCGATGTTGCAGATCTTCCTCGAAGAGCCTGGGGCGGCGGAGTGCCGCTCGTTGCGTCACGTGATCTGTAGCGGCGAGGCCCTTCCTTACGAGTTGCAGGAACGGTTTTTCGCCCTGCTGCGTGCCGAACTGCACAATCTCTACGGGCCGACCGAAGCGGCCGTCGATGTGACGCATTGGACCTGCCGGCGCAACGGCGCGCGGAAGATCGTGCCGATCGGGCGTCCGGTCGCCAACACGCAGGTCTACGTCCTGAACGGGAGCTTGCAGCAAGCACCTGTCGGTGTTGCCGGCGAGCTGTTTCTTGGCGGCGTACAAGTGGGACGCGGCTACCACAACCGGCCGGAGTTGACCGCGGAGAAGTTCATTCCCGACCCGTTCCGGCATGAGCCGGACGCCAGACTTTACCGCACCGGCGACCTTTGCCGGTGGTTGCCCGACGGCGTCGTCGAGTACTTGGGGCGCCTGGATTCGCAGATCAAGATCCGCGGACTTCGAGTCGAATTGGGCGAAATCGAGGCGGCCCTGGACGCGCATCCGCTGGTCGGCGGCTCGGTGGTGGTCGCGCGGGAAGACACCCCCGGCGACAAGCGATTGGTGGCTTACCTGGTACCGAGCGGGCTCGATGTGCCGCCATCCGGCGCACTGCGCGATCACCTCCGCAAGACCCTGCCCGAGTACATGGTGCCGGTGGCGTTCGTGACGCTGGACCGGTTTCCTTTGTCGCCGAACGGCAAGGTGGACCGGCGCGCGCTGCCCGCCCCGCCGTCCGAAGCGGTGGCGAGTCCAAAGGCGCAAGGCGCGCTGCCTTCCGGCGACATTGAACGGGCCGTGGCGGCGGCCTGGCGGGAAGTGCTGGGCATCGGCGAGATTGACCGCGACGCCAACTTCTTCGACTTAGGAGGAGACTCCCTGCGGTTGATGCGGGTCTGCGCGCGGCTCCGAAGTGCCTTCGGCGGCGAGCTTGATACGGTGGATATGTTCCGGTATCCGACGGTCCGAACGCTGGCGCATTGGCTGGGGCGCGGGTCGCAATCGGGCTGTCCGGCGGAGCGGGCGCAGACGGGGATAGAAGCGAGAAGAGAGGCGGTGCGTCGGCGGCGGCAACGTGTGGTTGCCGGTGCGGAGGCAAACGCAGATGAACGCTGATCCAAAGTACACGCAGATTGAAGGCGTAGCCGTCGTCGGCATGGCGGGCCGGTTTCCGGACGCTCCCGGCACGGAACAGCTTTGGCGGAACCTGTGCGGCGGCGTCGAGTCGGTCACCGAGTTCACGGACGCGCAACTTCTGTCGGCCGGCGTGGACGCAGAGACCCTGCAAGCCCCCAACTACGTGAAGTCCGGCGTGTTGCTCGGCGACGTCGAGATGTTCGACGCGAAGTTCTTCGGCTACACGCCGCGCGAAGCGGAATTGATGGACCCGCAGCAGCGTGTGTTCTTAGAGTGCGCCTGGGAGGCGCTGGAAAAGGCGGGGCGCCTGGGCGATCGCAACCGGGAGCGAGCCGGCGTGTTCGCCGGAGCGGGACCGAATCAGTACCTTTCGAACAACCTGGCGCAGATCCGCGGACTGCTTCCGTCGCTGGATCTTCTCCAGAAGATGATCTCCTCAGACAAGGACTTCCTCTCCACGCGCGTCTCCTACAAGCTCGACCTCACCGGGCCCAGCATCACGGTGCAAACGGCGTGCTCAACATCGCTGGTGGCCGTGCACCTGGCCTGCCAGAGTCTGCTGGCGGGCGATTGCGACGTGGCGCTGGCGGGCGGCGTCTTCCTGCGCATCCCGCAGGTGGCCGGCTACCTTCACCGGCAGGGAGGGATTCCTTCGCCCGACGGCCACTGCCGGGCCTTCGACGCCGAAGCGCAGGGGACGGCGATCGGCAGCGGCGCTGCGATCGTCGTGCTGCGGCGGCTGGAAGACGCGCTGCGCGACGGCGACACGGTCCACGCCGTCATCCTAGGGTCCGCCGTCAACAACGACGGCGCCGTCAAGATCGGTTACACGGCTCCCGGCGTCGAGGGACAGGAAGCCGTGATTGCGGCGGCGCACGCCGCTGCGGGCGTGACGGCAGACGAGATCAGCTACGTCGAGGCGCACGGTACCGGGACGTCGCTTGGCGACCCAATCGAGGTGTCCGCGCTCACCCGGGCGTTCCGCCGGACGACGAAGAAGAACGGTTATTGCGCGCTGGGGTCCTTGAAGACCAACATCGGGCACCTGGACGCGGCTGCGGGTTGCGCCGGGCTAATCAAGACCGTGCTGGCGCTGGAACACCGCACTCTGCCGCCGAGCCTGAACTGCCGCCTTCCGAATCCAACCATCGATTTTGCGACGAGCCCCTTCTTTGTGCAGCAGACGCTTTCCGAGTGGCGGCCTTTCGGGGGACGCCGCGTGGCAGGAGTGAGTTCCTTCGGCATCGGCGGCACCAACGCGCACGTGATCGTCGAGGAGGCGCCCCCGGCGGCACCCGCGGGTCCCGCGCGTCCGTGGCAGATTCTCCCACTATCGGCCAAGACGCCGGCGGCGCTCGAGCAGGCGGCGGGCCGTCTTCGCGATCACCTCGCCGAGCACCCGGAGATCAATCTCGCCGATGCCGCCTATACTCTCCAGCTTGGACGGAAGAGCTTCCCACACCGGCGCGTGGCGGTGGCGAGTTCGACGGACGAAGCCGTGCGCGTCCTTGAATCCAAGGATTCCAAACGTGTGTTCGGCGGCGTGGCTTCCACGCGGGACGCGGCCTTGACGTTCCTGTTTCCCGGGCAGGGAACGCAGTATCCCGGCATGGGGCAAGGGCTCTACGAGAACGAGCCGGTGTTCCGCCGGCACATCGACGATTGCGCCGCACGCCTTCGGCCGGCGCTCGGGCTGGACCTCCGCGAGCTGATGTACCCCGCCGCGACGGACCGGGAGGCCGCCGCCGCGCGTCTCCGCCAGACCCGAGTGGCACAGCCGGCCGTGTTCACGTTGGAGTATGCGCTGGCTCGCCAGTGGATGAGTTGGGGCGTGACGCCATCGGCTATGGCCGGGCACAGCCTCGGCGAGTACGTCGCCGCCGCGCTGGCCGGCGTCTTCGATCTCGAAGACGCGTTGGCGCTGGTGGCTGAGCGCGCGAGGCTGATGCAGGAACTCCCCGGGGGCGCGATGCTGGCGGTCCGTTTCTCCGAGCGTGACCTCGCGCCGTGGCTGGAGGACGGAATCGCCCTGGCCGCCGTAAACGCGCCGGGTCTTTCGGTGGCCTCGGGTCCCGCGGATTCGATCGAGCGGCTGGCCGCGAGGCTGCGCGCCGAGCACGTCGAGTCCCAGCGATTGCAGACATCGCACGCGTTCCACTCCGCGATGATCGAGCCGATGATCGCGCCGTTCGTCGCGGCCGTCGCCCGGACGCGCCGCCGCGCGCCACAGATCCCATTCCTTTCCTGTATGACGGGCACGTGGATCACCGACGAGCAGGCCACCGATCCGCAGTATTGGGGTGCGCAGACGCGCCACGCCGTGCGATTCGGCGACGCCGTGGCCGAGTTATTGAAAACCGAGGGCCGCGTCTTCCTGGAGGTGGGTCCCGGACACACGTTAACCACGTTGACGAGGCTTCAGTCGCCCCAGGCGCTGGCGGTCCCGTCGCTGCCGCATGCCGGTGAAGACCGCGCGGACCTGGAGTGCATGCTCGCGGCGCTGGGCCGGCTCTGGGCCGCCGGCTGTCCGGTCGAGTGGCCAGCGCTGCACGACGGTGAACGGCGCAGACGAGTTCCGCTTCCAACGTATCCGTTCCAACGGGAGCGCTACTGGATTCAGCCGCACGAACAGCCGGATACCGCCGCACCGTCGCCGAGTGCGGTGTCGCTGCCCAACGAGCCCGGCGCAAATGCGGAAGCCGCCGCCGCGCCCGAGGCGCTGGACCTGCATTCGCGGCCCGAGGGCCTGGCCTCGGCCTACGCTGCGCCCACCTCGGACGCCGAGAAGTCGCTTGCCCGCTTGTGGGAGCATGCGCTGGGGGTGAAACAGGTCGGGATCGACGACGACTTCTTCGACCTGGGCGGCCACTCGCTGCTCGCGCTGACCATCCTCGAAGAGGTTGAGCGGGAGTTCGGGAGGCGGCTTCTCCTGGCGTCGTTGGTTGATGCGAAGACAATTCGGATGTTCGTCGAGTTGCTGGGCGCGCCGCGGAAGAGAGCGTCTCTGGCTTGCGTCGTTGCACTCTCGACGGAAGGCGCAAAGCCACCGCTGTTCTTGATGCACAGTCATGGCGGCAACATTCTGGAATACGTGCCGTTGGCCCACCGGCTCGGCGCGGGGCGTCCGGTCTACGCCGTCCAGGCCAGGGGGTTGTCCGAAGGCGTCCCGCCGGACCCGCGAATCGAAGAGATGGCCGCGCACTACCTGAAGGAGATCCGTATCGTTCAGCCGCATGGCCCCTATCACCTCGGCGGCTTCTGCTTCGGCGGCTTTCTCGCGTTGGAGGCGGCGCAGCAGCTTCGAGCGCAGGGTGAGGAAGTGGCGTTGCTGGCGTTGCTGGATTCCTCCACCAAGGCGTATCCGGCCTACCCCGCGGGAACCACCCGGCTTCATCGCCTGGTCTACAACGCGCGGCGCAGGTTGTTGCTGGAGTGGAGCGGTTTGGTTAGCAGACCCCGCGGCATGCGTCTGGCTCACGCGGCGGCCCGCATCCGGCGGCTTCGGGACCGGCTACAGAGCGCGGCCGAAGGGCTGGTCAACTGGGTGCGGGTTCAGTGGCGGTCGGGTCCGCCGGCGTACTCGGTGGCTCACAACTTGGAGAGGCTCGCAGCAGCCCACGACCGGGCTTGGGCCGCATATTCGCCGAAGCCTTACGGGGGCCGAGTCCTGTTCCTTCGTGCGCGGCAGCAACCATTCGGCGTGCAGCCCGATCCGATGCTAGGCTGGTCCGGCCTGTTTACGGGCGAAGTGCGGGTTCGCGAGACGCCGGGTTTCCGCCAGAACATGTTGGATGAGCCGCGTGCCGGGCAGGTAGCCGCCGCCATCCTGGAGGCCCTGGAGGCGTGCGAAACCCCGGTGGGCGCCGGAGGGGTCAAGGCACCCGGCGATGACCACGAAGCGGCTCCCGGCCCAGGCGCCCCGTACGGACTTTCCGTGGCCGTATGAGTCCCGGACCGGCTGCGTAACCGAGACACCGAGCGCGAGACTAGAGGAAGACCGAAATGACTGTACCCGAATCCGAAAAAAGCCACCTGCCCGAGATGATCCGGCAACTGCTGCTGGCGCTGGTGCGGCGGCGTTGGTGGTTTTTGTCGATCGCCTGTGGCGTCGCCATCGCCACGGTCGCGGTCGTGTCGCAGTTGCCCCGCCGTTACGTGTCCGAGGCGACCTTGCTCGTGGTGCAACAGCAGGTGCCGGAACGCTATGTCGTGTCAACTACCACAACCGGCGTCAGTGAGGCGCTCCAGGCGATGACGCAGGACGTGCTTTCGCGCGGCCGCCTCGAGGCCATCATCGCCGAGTTCGACCTGTACGCCGAGGAACGCAAGTCGCTGGCGCCCGAGCGCGTGATCGAGCGAATGCGCAAAAACATCGGCATCGAGGCGACCGAGAGCAACCCGGACCGCCGCTCCGTGAACGCGTTCAAAATCTCGTTCGCCGCCGCCGAGCCTGAAACGGCGCAGCGCGTCACGACGCGCCTGGCCTCCCTGTTTATCTCGGAGAACCTGAAGACGCGCACCGACCAGGCCAGTAACACGGCCGGATTCCTGAAGGCGCAGTTGACCGAGGCGCAGTCCAAGCTCGCCGAGCAGGAGCGGCGCATTAGCCAGTTCAAGAGCCAGCACCTCGGGGAGCTTCCCGAACAACAGCAAGGAAACTTGGCGATCTTGGCGGGTCTCCAAACGCAACTTCAGAACACGGCCGCGGCGATGAGCCGCGCCGAGCAACAGCGTGTGTATCTGGAGTCTTTGGTGAGGGGATTCGAAAACATGGCCGCACCGTCGCCCGATTCGCCTGCCACGCCCGACGCTCCGCAGACGCCGGCCCCGGTTAAGGCCGCTGAGGACGAACTGGCCGGGCTGCGCGCCGAACAGCGCCGTCTGGCCACCGTGTACACGCGCAGCCACCCCGACGTCATCAAGAACGCGGCGGCCGTCCAGCGAGCCGAGGCTGAATTGGCGCGGGTCCGGGCCGCCTATCCGCCGCCGCCCGCCGGGGGCGCCGCCCGGAGTTCCGCCCCGACGCCGCAGAACCTGCAACAACAGACGTCGCTTGCGCAAGTGAAAAGCCAGTTGGACGCCAATCGCGTCGAGAGCGCGGCCCTGGCGAAAGACTACCGGAACCTTCAAGCGGAGGTGGAGAAGTACCAGCAACGGTTGAATCAGACTCCGGTTCGCGAGCAGCAGATGGCTACCGTGCTCCGCGATCACGAGCTCTTGAAACAGGACTACGCCGATCTGCTCAAGAAGAAGCTGGAAGCCGAGCTGGCCACCAGCCTCGAGAAAGAGCAGGCCGGGCAACAATTCCGTCTGGTCGATACTCCCAACCTGCCCACCGTGCCGGTAAGTCCGAAGCGGGCCAAGCTGAGCCTCCTCGGCGCTCTGGCCGGGCTGGTGCTCGGCGCGGCGGCTGCGTTTGTGATGGATTCCCGCGGGCATCCGTTCTACTCTGAGAAGGCGGTGACGCAGCGGTTTTCAGATATGGTCGTGGTGGGAGTTCCCGGACTCTGGACGCCTGTCGAGAGGCAGGCGCACCGGAAGCGGCGCGCGGCCGAGTGGGCGGCCGCGATCGCCCTGGTTCTGGTGGTGGCCGCCGTGGAAGCCTACGCGCTTTTTGCCCGCTGACATGTTGGAGACAGGATGGCCTGTAACTGCCGATTGACTGGATGAGACATGAGCCGCATCTACGAAGCTGTAAGAAAGTACATTGACGACGTCAGCGATGAGCTGCGGCGGGGCGGCGGCAGGCCACCCGCGGAAGGCGACCCGGACGCCGTTGTGGTTCTAACGGGGAATGGAGCGCCCGGCCCGCGCCGGCCATCCGCTCCCGCGCAGGGGCCCATCGAGAAGACTCGGGCCCGTCTGGCCCCGGAGCTGTCCCAAGCGCCGGTCGAGACCGTGGAGGCCGAGCGGCTGCGCCGCGTGGCGCTCGTCGCCGAACCGTCCGGCCCCGCGGCGGACCGTTTCCGCCTCCTGCGGCTGCGGCTGCTCGAGTCTCTCGGCCTGAAAGACCGCCGGAGGGTCCTGGTCACCAGCGCGCTGCCGCAAGAAGGAAAATCGACCGTGGCGCTGAACGTCGCTGCGGCGCTGGCCGAGGGCGGCAAGCGCGCCGTCGTCCTGGTAGACGCCGATTTGCACCATTGGACCGTCAGCCGCCAGTTGGGGCTGGACGATCGGCCAGGGCTTGCCGAGTGCCTGCAATCGGGGGCGAAGCCCGAATCCGCGATCGTACGCACCGAGCCGCTCGGATGCTACTTGCTGCCGGCTGGCCACGCGGCCGGGAACCCGACCGAACTGCTGCAATCCTCAACGCTGATCACTTTGCTGGAAAGGCTCGCGGTCCAATTCGACTGGGTCGTCATCGATTCACCGCCGGTGGGAGTGCTGACCGATTCACTCGCCATCCAGAAGGCCACCGAGGGCGCCCTACTGGTGGTAAGGGCGGGACAGACGCGCGGGGAGGCCGCAGCCGACGCCCTGGCCCTGCTCGGGCGCGAGAATGTTCTCGCCATCGTCCTAAACGCCGTCGAGGGGCTGGAGCGGATGTACTCGAAATACTCCCGGTATTACCGTCGAGCGCCATAACCGCCCGGTGTGAAGGGCTCGCACTCCGGCGGCGCCGTCCGGGGGTCAGGGGGCTGGGATCGCGGCGGTTCCTTCATTGGAGTAAGGGCTCTCGTCTCCAAGACCATCCACGCACGTTACTACGTAATAGTAAGTTGTCCCACCGATAGTGCCAGTATCCACATAACTTGTGCCGGTTAACAAGGCGGAATTGACGCGCGCGTACGGCCCGCCCCGTGCGGTCCCCCGGTAGACGTGGTAGCCCGTGGCAGGCGCCCCCGGAGGGACGGTCCAGGCCAGTTCCACCACCCGGCCGCTGGCGCCGGGAAGGACGCCCAAGTTGACGGTCACCGGGTTGGCCGGGCGGCCGTCCACGGTCAAAGCCACAGTGGCCTCCCCACGCCCGATCAAGCTGGCCGGCACCGCCACGTTGACCTGGTCCAATCCCACCATGCCGGACACCGGGCCCGCGTATTCCACCGTTGCGCCAGCACCGCCGATCTCGACGGCGACCGCCCCCAGCGAACTCCGTCCCCGGATGCCGGTTCCATATAGCTCCAGATAGAGCGCGCCGGTCTCGGCCAGCCCGTCCAGGGGTACCGGGTAGCACGAGCCGGGTGCGCACCCCGCGTTGAACACGTACCGCCGGATGCTCGAGCCGTCGCCCTTGACGACGACCGCCTGGGCCGCGGGCACTCCCTTCCCATCGGCGTTCATGGTGAAAAGGCCGGGCGCGGTGGCTTCCACCTGAAGCGTTCCGGCCGCCACCACACCGGAGGGGCCGCGAACCCGCACGTCCGCGCGCCCCGGCGGCGTCGCGTCCGCAATCTGGAAGTTGATCTGCCCGGGAGAAACGAACCAGAGCAACGCCGGGCGGCCGATGCCGTCACTGCCGGTGACGAGCACCTCGGTTCCCGCCAGTTGCGAAGGCAAGGGGCCGGCAGCGGGAGCCACTTCGGTTGCCTCCGCCAGATTCGAGCCGAATCCAGCGGCGATAGACCCGGGGGCCACGGGTGCGGATGTCAAGTAACTGGCCGCCGACACCGTCGTGATGATGGTCTCGCCGCCGGCGGCGCGGGCCGGACACATCGCTCCGGCGAGCAGCCACGCCACCATCAGGCATCTCCACCGTCCCGCCGTGTTGTCCTTGCGCCCTGCCATCCGCCGATGCCGTTGTTCGGCCCCCCCGGGCCGACCGCCAGCCTGTTCGGATTATACAATTCGCCGGGGTGATCCCCGCCAGAGGATGCTCGCACGCCGTGGTGACGTTGCCCTTCCATGAGTGCGAGCGGCGGAACAGGGCGGGCGCGAACTCGCTGAGGCAGCGGAGCCAAGCGGGCGATTGGTGGACCGGCGCCGAACCGCGCGCCATGGCCGCTCCGGTCAGGATGGCAGCCGGACCAACACGAACCCGGCCCAGAAGGCGGGGTGCTCCTCCAGGACGACCGTCCCCAAAAGCGACTCGGCCCGAACCTGCCCCGCGCGCAGCGCCGCCAGAAGGTCCAGTTGGGCTCGGCGCAGCGCCTCACCGGCCGGGTGGCCCTTGGCCAGGTAGTCGTAGAAGCGCGATGCCAGCCGCTGGGTGGGTTCGTCGGCAACGTCCCAGAGCGTGGCGATCACGCCGCGAGCCCCGGCATAGAGGAACGCACGCGTCATGCCGTTGATGCCATCGCCCGTTACTGCTCCGTCGGCGGTGCGGCAGGCGCTCAGCACCACCAGGTCGGCCTGGAGCTCCAGTTCGTAGATCTCCCGTACGGTCAGCCGCCCATCGTCATCCGGCTGTTCGGAACGCCGTCCCAGCGCGAGGAACGACTCGAAAGGCCGTTGATCGTCCAGCAGCCCGTGCGTGGCGAAGTGAAGCACTTTGGGCGCGGAGACGGCCCCCCGCACGCCGGCCTCGTAGGCCTCCGAACCCGCCAGTACCCGCACCGGCACGCCTCGCAGCGCCCGGGCGCTCAGCGCCGATTCCTTGCGCGCACCCGGCAACGGCGGCAACGCCCGGCCGCCGGGGCCCGGCGGCAACGACGTGGGGTCGGCGACGAACAGGTATCCCTGGCCGGTGGGCTCGGGTCGCCGGCTTACCACCGCCGCCGAGGGCAGGTAGGCGACGGCGTAATCCTCCAGAAGGTAGCGCCCGCCCGCACTTCGCAAGGCCGGGAAGGAAACGCGATGCAACGCTCCGTCGGCGACAACCGTAAGCGACGATCCGGCGGCGGGCAGGAAGCGCGCCACCGGTTCCACCAACAGGCGGTACAACTCCCGCAAGGGATCGGCGGCGGGGCGAGCCGCCGTGGCTGGCCTATCTCCCCGCACCGCCGCTGGGGCCATGGGCTGTACCGAGGGAAGCGCGGGCCGCGCGGCGGCGCGCACCAGGCTCTCTAGTTTTCCGGCCGGAAGCGGGACGCGAACCGCGTCGACGGCACCCGAAGGATTGACCACCCAGATGAAGACCGCCTCGGGTCCCAGCCAATAGCTGATCACGGTGGAACTGGTTTCGCGCGCACGTTGCCGGACGATGGCGGCGGTTGCCGGAGCGATCGTCGCGAGGCTGGCCAGGTGCGGCTCCTCGCCGGAAAACGTCAGCGGACCTTCCACGCGGTCGGCCAGCGACCGGGTCGCCATCAGATCGAGAAACGCACGCGCGCGGCCGGTCTCGGCGGCTTCCAGTGCCTCCTCGACGAGTCCATTCCGGAAAAACAGATTCACGGCGAAAGCGGTGAGTTCCCGCCACGCTTCGGCGTAGCCGCGCTTGAGGAAGTCCGTGGGGCCCGCCTGCGCGCGCAGGGTTTCCACCAGTGCGAGCGCGGCGCGCGTGTCGGCGAGCGCGCCGGGGGCGTCGCCCGCGGCGTCCAGCGCCCTGGCCCTGCGGTGAAGCGCCTGCGCCTGGTAGCCCAGGTTATTGGCGCGGCGGCTGCGCTCCACCGCAGTTTCAGCGGCGTGCAGCGACTCGGCCTTCCTTCCTGCGCGATGATGCACGTCGGCCATGTAGAGAAACTCGCTGCCGGCGCTCTCCGGATCCAGCCGCGCCGCTTCCTTCAGGTGCTCCAGGGCCTCGGCATCCCTACGGCGGGCCAGTAACACCCGCGCGTGGTTGACCAGCGTACCCGATAGCAGGCTCGGGGAGGCCGTGCTGCGCGCCACGGCGACGGCTTCCTCGCCGGCCTTTGCGGCTCGTTCGATGTCGCCCAAAGAGCGATAGGCGCCCTCCAGGCTGTTCAGGGCATAAACGATCCCCTGCTTTTCGCCCAGTTCCCGGTGGATTCGGAGGGCGGCTTCGAAATAGGGCACCGCGGCTTCGAAGCGGCAGTGCGTGGCGTGCAGGCGGCCCAGGCTGATGTTCACACGCGCTCGATCTCCGCGGTCGCCGGGAGACGCGAGCAGCGGCAGCGCAGCGCTCAACTTTTCCAGTGCGGCGCGCATGTCGCCGTTCGTGTACAGCGCGTCGCCCCAGGTGTGCAGCGTCTTGCCCTCCAGTCGCGTGTTGTTCACCGCCCGCGCCGCCGCGTGGGCCTCCTCCAGGAGGCGCAGGCGCGCTGCGCCCGGCGGGGTCAGAAAAGCCACGTTGTAGAACACCCGCGCCGCCTCGGCCTCGTCGCCCAGTTCACGGAACGTTGCCAACGCGTCTTTGTACAGCTTCAAGGAGGAATCTCGGTTGCCCGAGGCCCACTCGGTGTAAGCCAATTCGTTGCGCGCACGGGCCGCTTCCCGGCGCAAATCCGGGCTGGACTCAAATACTTGAAGTGCCTGGGCCAGGCGCTCGCGGGCTTGGGTATAGTCGCCGCGCGCGTTGTCGATGCGCCCCAAACCTACCAGCGCGCCGGCTTGCTGGGCGCTGAGCCCCAGGCGGCCAGCCTCTGCCATGCCCGTTTCGAAGAGCGCCACGGCCTTGGCGTAATCCCGCTGGTCGAAGGCGTCGCCAGCCTGCCGCAGAAGGGAATCCAGCGTGTGACCTTCAACCGGAACGGCGGGTTGCGCCCAGGCCAGGGGTGCGAGCAGCAGCCACAACGCGAGACGCATGGGTCACTCCGGTGCGCCGTCCAGACGGCGGAGCGTCTCACAGGCGTCGCGCCCGAAGGCGCCCTGCGCGCGGCACAACGCATCCAACTCGGCCCGCGCCGGCGAGGAACGGGCCAGGCGGAGATAGGCTTGAGCCAGATACCATCGCACTTTCGGGGTCTGCTCTTCGGAAGCGGACGCGCCGGCCTCTTGCAGCGCCGCGACCGCTTCCCCGGCCTGGCCGCTGAGCAGCAGCGCCACGCCGCGATAGAAGTGAACCTCGAAGCGGGCCGGGCCCTTTCGAGCGGCCTCTCCGAAGCGTTCAGCCGCCTGTGGGTACTCCCCGCGCTGATATGACTGAAAGGCTACGACCAATTCCGGCGGCAGGCCGGGTGCTCCGGTGCTGCGGGTCACCAGCAGGTCCTCCAGGGGGAGTTCCACCGGAGCGGGCTCCAGCCGAGCCAGCAGAGTGACGTCCCTTACGGGCGCGGCCGCCGTCGCAGGTTGCTCCGACGGGTTCCCTTGGCGTTGCCGGAGCCCCACTACGAGCAACACCAGCGCCACAGCGAAGGCTGGAACCGAAGCCCAGACCAGAAGCCGCCACCGCCCCGGCCGCTGCCGCTCCCTGCGAGCCGCCTGAACCGCCGGCTCGATGCGCCGCCGCAACGCCGTAACCTCCGCGGCATCCGCCGCGATCGGCTCCACCTGCGAGAACGCTTCCAGCAGCGCGCGGCAGGCGTCGCAACCATCCAGGTGACGGCGGAGGTCCTCCCTCTGCTCGCCGGGCAGTGCGCCCGCGCCATAGGCCTGGAGGCGCGCCGGATGGGGGCACCTGGTCAAGCTTCCTCCTCTTGGCCAAGCTTCAGGTTCTTGCGCAGCAATTCGAGGCCGTAACGTAAGTGCCCTTTCACTTGGGTCTCTCTTAAGCCCGTCAACTCCGCGATCTCCTCGCGGTTCATCCCGTGCACGTAGCGCAGCATCAGGCACAGACGATGCACGGGTTTGAGCCCGCTCGCCTCCAGCACCGACCAATCGAAGTCTTCTGCGCGGGGTGCGGCAGTGGCCGGAGCCGCCGGGACGCCCTGCTCCAGCCTCTGGCGCCGCCAATAATCGATGGCGCGGTTCCGAACCACCGTGTACAGCCAAGCCGGCAGACGGCCGGAATCGACCGTTTCCCGGTGGCGCAGCAGTTCCAGGAACGCATCCCCGGCGATCTCCTCGGCGATGTCCGCCCGTCCGACGCAGCGGCGGGCGTAACCCAGGACCGGGGCCGCGTACGTCCGGTAGACTTGCTCAAACTCCTCTACATTCATTACGCGGCAGCAGGCTCCCCCGGACCAAAGCGCGGAAAGGTCCGCCGGACGCGAACCGCGCCGGGACCGGCCGTCAGTCCAGTCGATCGATGCGTCAAAAGACTGATTATACTGGATGCCCCTGCGGCGGCCCCGGGCAGCGGGGGCGACGCGCGGCGCACACGTGCCCCGCCGGGGATCGGCGCGGCTCTGGTGGGCCGGGAGGCGGGACCCGGAACCGGGGAGGGTAGACGTGGAAGGCGAGGGGCGAGTTTCGGCGGAACACGGATCGGTGGGTGCCGGTGGTGCGGGGGCGCTCGGAGGCGCCGTGGGAAAAGGCCCGCCGCGGAGTGTTGCGACGGGCCTACTCCCTGCTACAGGGCAGCGCGGTCCGAGACGGCTGCCTCAGTCGTCGGCCACCGTGGTGAAAGTCTTGCAGTCCTTCTTGATGCCCGGGATGTTGGCCGCCGTGCCAAAGGCCTCACCGCTCACCGAGCAAACCAAGTTGCCTCCGGCGTTCCCGCTGATGACGGGCGAATTCCGCACGCGCAGGGAACTGCGCTCGGTCACCAGGACCCCGCCGCCTCCGTTACCGGTGATCGGCTTGACTGGCGGCGTCTGGCCGGGGGCGACCTCGTTTGGACCAGAGGCCACGATCTGTCCCGTGGAGTTGTTGCTCAATTTGACGCCCGGACCGGCGTTGCGCGCCACTCCGGTGTCCCACAGGTGTACGACGCTTCCCATCGCGCCGGAGACGCCCGAACCCCGGTTGTCCACCACGTCCACTCTGTACAGGTAGGCCGAGGCGCCCTCTGCCAAAAGGACTCCGCCGCGCGCGCGCTCCGGCGCAGTGGGGGAGGTCCCGTTGTTTCTGATCTGGGCCGATGAGACCTGGTTCACATCCAGCATCCCCTGCAACTGGAGGCGCGACGCGTTTACGTAGATGCCGCGGTCCGAGTTGTTCTCCACCACGAATCCGTTGTTAAGACTGGCGCGGAGTATCGCGTTTTCGGTGAGGGCGATCCCGGTGGTCCCGTCCTTCACGATCAGGTGATTGTTTGTGCCGCCACAGTAGGGGAACGCTTGCACCAGGCTGGCCATGACGGACAACCCCGTCTGGGCGCCTTCCAGGGTCAGGCCGCAGACTTTCACGTTCGAACCGGCAGAAACCAACATGGCGTTGTAGCCCAGGTCTCCATTGACAAGCAACGGTGGGTGAATCGTGGCGCCGCCGGAGCCCTTGATCAACAGGTCCCGGAAGCCGACCACCGCAATCGTTTCCCGACAGGTTCCCGTTACGTTCACCACATTCGCCGCCGACGGATCCATGCCCTGGATGGCGGTTTGCACGCTCTCGCCGTTGTCGCAGTTCACATTGACCTGCGCGGTTGCCGGTACAGCCGTCAGCAAGGCGACGGCGGAAAGAAGACAAACCAAACTTCGCATAGACATAGCAATTCCTCCATGGAAATCGAGATCGGACCAGGCGACGGGCGCGTGGCTACGCTCACCGCCTGGGGCAAAACGAATCAGGGACTCTCAGTCGGACGGCACGGCCCTCGGGGTCGCCGTCAGCGCCGCGCCCTCCGGCGCAGAAGCACCCCGCCGGCAGCCAGCGCGACTAGCATCAGCGATGCCGAGGCCGGCTCGGGTACGTCGCCCGCTCCGCCCACGAGTTCTGCCGTGTACCAGGCGGACTGGGCCGTGAGCGGCACCGGACTCCCCTCGGAAGGCCAGTACGTCGCCTGGAAGGCACTAAACTGCTGTGAAGTCACCAGCAGCGTGGGGTTTGCAGTGGAGTCGAAGGGTGTAAAGATGTAGCCGGGAAGATCGCCGTAGGCCGACAACTCGTCGCCGCTGTCGGCGAGGTCTGGGATGTTCATCCCGAATTCGTGGAACGCTTCGTCGCCGGTCCCGATGACATTCCAGAAGGCCTCTGCCGGACGCGTCACCGTAATTCCGTTCGAGAGGGTGACGTTGACCGGGACGATAAACGAGTCCGAGTACGTCTCGCTGGGCGTCGGGTTCTGATCGACCACGAACGTGGCGCTGAAGGCGACGATCGAATTGACGGGTGTGGTCCCGGTGTTGCCCCAGTTGCCAAACACCGTGATCAGGATCGGGCCGGCCGAGAGGGGCGCCGCCAGGAGCAGCCACGCAACAAGCGCCGCGCCCGCCACGCGGCACGTCCGCGAGGCCGAGGACGGCGGCCCCGCGGAGCATAGCGCGGGAGGCAACAACCGGCACATGTGCAGGAGAGTTGTCAGGCGGAACATTTTTCCTCCGGATGCGCGCGTGACGGCGCGCATCACCTTTGATACGAAGCAGCGGCGGCTTTGGACCAATGGCGACGAAAAAATGCGAGCGCGGCCCATGCCGGCGTGCGCCGCCGGGCGCGGGCTGGGCGCAAGTCATTGGCCCAGCAAGCGCAATGCACTCTGCGCGTCATGCCCGCCACGGCGGCCGGGGACGGCGCCGGCGGTTGCGCGCGCCGTTCAGGGCTCGGGTTCTGCGGTCGCCTCCGCCGCAGGCGGCGGGAGGCGGCGGTATTCGATCTTGCGGATGGCCCCAACCGTCGAATAAGATGCGAAGCCGAGCGGGCGGTTCAGTTCGATTTCGCCGAAGCGCAGATGCACGGCGCGATCGTGTATAAACACGTCGATAGCCGGGTCCTTGTCGATCCAGGCCGAGATGCGTCCGCCCGACACGCGAAGCGTGTGCGTGTAGAAGCGGCCGCGCTCGATCTGCCATGCGGTCCCGGTTTCGTTCTCCGAGGCGTCCATGCCGTCGAGGCTGGAAATGCCCACCAGACTGCCGCCCCAACCGCCCACAATCCAGGTGGCGTGTGAATCCTCTACGGGGAAGGTGATGCTGGCGAAGAAATCGCTGCCCTCCAGGCGCGCGGCCTCGAACCGGATTTCGTAATCCATGTAGGGGAACGCCCCGTTCCAGGTGATTCCCGTCATGTAGCCCGAACCGAGGATGATGACGCCCTTTTCGACGCTGACCTTGCCGTGCCCGGTGAACGGCGTCTCCTTCCAGCCTTTCAACGACACGCCGTCGAACATGGACTGCCACTCGCCCACCGGCGGGAGCGGAGCTTCCTTGGGCTCGTCGCCCGTTCCCGGGTCCAGGCCGAGGCGGTTCGCCAGGAAGGCGAGCACATCGGCATCCTCCTCGATGCGCATCGAAGTGGGTTTGCCGGAGCCGTGGCCGGCCGAAGCGCCGATGCGGATTAGGACCGGGGCATCGCCGCGCTGCGCGCGCTGAAGCGCGGCGGCGTACTTGAAACTATGCGAGGGCACCACGCGGTCGTCGTGATCGGCGGTGACGATCAGCGTGGCAGGGTACTTCGCCGCTTCGCGGATGTTGTGGAGCGGCGAGTACTTGTAGATGGCGCGGAAGTCTTCGGGGTCGTCGGGCGAACCGTAGTCGGAGACCCATGCGGCGCCGATGGTGAACTTGTGGAATCGCAGCATGTCCATCACGCCGACCCAGGGAACGGCCGCGGCGAATAGGTCCGGACGCTGGTTCAGCACGGCGCCGATAAGTAACCCTCCGTTGGAACGGCCTTCGATGGAGAGCTTCGACGGCGTGGTGTAGCGGTTCGAGATCAGCCACTCGGCGGCTGCGATGAAGTCGTCAAAGACGTTTTGCTTGTGCTGCCGTGTGCCGGCGCTATGCCATTCCTCGCCGTATTCGCCGCCGCCGCGCAGGTTGGCCACGGCCAGCACGCCGCCCATCTCCAGAAAGCCCAGGAAACGCGGGGTGAAGTCCGGCTTGATCGAGATATCGAATCCGCCATAGCCGTAGAGGAGCGCGGGATGCGACCCATCCGGCAGCAGGCCGCGGCGATGAACCAGGAACATCGGGATGCGCGTGCCGTCCTTGCTCGGGTAGAAAACCTGGCGCGAAGTATATAGGGACGGGTCGAAGGGGAGTGTCGCGTCCAGCAGCGGGCGGCAGGCGTTTCCTTCAGCGCCGCAATCGTAGATGGTCTGCGGAGAGGTGAACGAGACCACCGAGAAGTAGCGCCTTGAGTTCTCGGCGATGGCGATGGTGGCGTTCGCGGGCAGGGGAACGTCGTAGCCGGGGCGGCCGTCCAGAGAGCGCACGCGGGCGATGCCGGTGGCGTCCTTCAGGTATTGCAACACCAGCCAGGAGCCGTCCAGGGTGCTTTGTTCCAGGCGATAGTTGGACTGCGGCACGACCTCGGTCCAGGCGTCGCGCGCGGGCGTCTTTAGATCGACGGCGACGACGCGGCCACGGGGCGCCCGGTAGGTGGTCTGCACGTAGAAAACGTCGCCGCGGGAGCCGAGGAAAGACTGCGCGGCGTAGAATTCCGGGATGAGTTCGTGGGTCTTGCCGTCGGCGGCCTTCAGGTCCTGGTAGAAGAGCAGCGTCTGTGTGAGCGTGCCTTGTTCGACGAGGATGGCGAGGTAGCGGCCGTCCTCGGTGGCGTGCGGGGTAAACTGCCAGTCCTTGTGATCCGGGCGCTCGTAGATCAGCGGGTCGGCCGATTGCGCGGTCTCCAGCCGGTGGTAGTAGAGCTTCTGGAACTCGTTGGGGCTGGTGAGCGCGTTGCCCTGCGGCTGCGGATAGCGGGAATAGTAGAAGCCGCGGCTGTCAGCCGACCAGGAGGGCGCGGAAAACTTGATCCAGTCGAGTTGATCGTCGAGGTCCTTGCCGGTGGAGACTTCGCGGACGCGCCACGCCTGCCAGTCCGAGCCGGCGCGGGCGATGCCGTAGGCCAGCCACTTGCCGTCGGGGCTGGGGGCCCACGTTGAAAGAGACGCGGTGCCATCGGCGGCCACGGTGTTCAGGTCTAGAAGCACGCGGGGCGGGGCATCGGTGCCTTCGCGGACGTAGAGAACGGGCTGGTTGGCAAGGCCGGTCTGCTGGAGGAAGAAGATGCGCCCGCCACGGACGACGATGCCGGCGTTGGAGCCGTAGAGCGGCATGCGGTCGTGGTTCCAAAGGCGCTTCATGCGCGCGAGCATGGGCGGGAGTTGGGGCGCGGCGGCGAACCAGGCGCCCGTATAGGCGCGCTGCGACGCGACCCACGCCTGGGTTTGGGGCGAATCCAGGTCTTCGAGCCAGCGGTAGGGATCGGCTACCTTCACGCCATGATAGTCGTCCACCTGCGCACCGCGTTCGGTGACCGGGACGGTAGCGAGCAATAGTGCCAAGGCGACGCTCCACATAGATGCCTCGATTATCGCGCAGGCGGCGGTGCCGGGGCCCGCGGGCGTGGTGTATCATACCCGTTTTCGGGAGTTCACCATGAAGAAGACCGTAGGAGCCCTGTTTCTGTTCGCCTGTGCGGCGGCGTGGGCGCAGTTGCCGGCGGGCGCCAAGCGGCCGGGCGAAGACTGGGTGCAACTGTTCAACGGCAAAGACACCTCGGGCTGGAACAACGTCGGCAAAGAAGAGTGGGTGGTGCTGCCCGGCGGCGTGCTGCAAGGCAAGGCGGTGACCAAGGAGTACGGCTACCTGGAGACCGCGCGCAACTACAAGGACTTCACCTTTTCGGTACGATTCAAGTGCGTGGGGGCAGGCAACAGCGGCATCTACTTTCACACGCGATTCAAACCGGGTACGGTGGACGTGAGCCAGGGCGCGCAGTTCGAGATCGATTGCGCCGTCAACCGGCACACCGCCGGGGTATACGACGTGAAGCGGCAATGGCTGGTGTGGCCGTCCCCCGACAAAGAAGCCGTGGTGCGGCAGGACGACTGGAACGAGATGACGGTGACGGTGCTGGGGAACCGGTACATATCACGGCTGAACGGCGTCGAGATGATCGACTACACCGACCCGCGGGCCGATTTCCTGGACGGGACCGTCGCACTCCAGCTCCATTCCGGCGGCGACGGGCACATGCTGTTCAAAGACATCTGGGTGCGCGATTTGACGAAGCGGTAGGGGCCGTGCGGCTGCCGAGTGGTGTGGGTGGGGGAACTGGTACGCCCGACAGGATTCGAACCTGTGACCTCTTGCTCCGGAGGCAAGCGCTCTATCCGGACTGAGCTACGGGCGCCCACATTCAGTATAGGGCAGTAGAGAGGTTCCGGCAAACCGGCGTCCGGCTTGCGCCGCACGGAGGGTGCCGAAGCGCATCGGTCTGCGCGCTGGTCCGGTGTTTTTGCTTCGCCCGTCCGGGCAGCGGGCCGGGCGCGATGGCGGGAAGCCCCTGAGGACTTCCCGCCACGCTGGCCCTACGGCGCCGGGAAGGTAAAACTGGTC
>CAZVIK010000011.1:28253-36681 GCA_964627045.1 uncultured Solibacteraceae bacterium
TGAGTGTGTTGCTCTTGCGCACTCCCGCCGGCCGCTCTACGGAAATCGCGATAGTGAAGTTGCCCGCTGTGAACCGGTAGCCCGGAAACCAAAGCGTGATCTGAATGGTCCCGCTGGTGGTTCCGTTCACCGTCGCCGGCTGCGTAAAGCCCGAGATTCCGCCGTTGTTGATATTGAAGTTGATGCGAGCTTCACCTGTAACCGAGGCTCCCTGCGGATCGACAAAATCGACGATGATCGGCAACTCCGCTTGGGTCGATGAGTTCGTGGCCGGGCCGGCACGCAGGTTGGAGATGATGAAGTTCGGGTCTGCCACCGCGTTAATGGTGAATTGCCGAGCGTTCGACGTGCCTGCGGGTGACACGGCCGCCAATGAGCGGTCGCCGGGCGTGGCCGTCGAGGCAATGGTGATGGTCGCTGTGACCGAATATTCGGTTGCAAGAAGGTTGGTGACCGTGATGCCGTCGGGCGGAGTGAACTCGAGCGCCGTAACACCCGAGAGGTTGTAGCCGCTGACGGTCAACGTGAATGTGGTCCCGACATCGGCCTTCCATTGCGAGAGCGTACTGATGCTGGGAATCAGCGGGGCGTTGACGGTGAAGTTCACGCTGTTCGAGGTTCCGAACGGGGTCGTCACACTCAGAGTCCGCACCCCTTGAGCGGCGGTAGCGTCGATCTTGAGGGTCGCGGTCACCTGCGTGGAGGTGGCGTTCACGTTGCTGACCGTCAGGCCCGCAGCAGGATTGAACGCGAGTTGCGCCCCGGCCAAGTTGCTCCCGGCGAGCGTCAGATTCACGGTATCTCCGGCGCGTGCGGAGTTGGGCGTCACCGAGGTCAGCGCCGGCGGCGGGGTAACCGCGGCCACGTTCACGGTGACGGTGTTGGCGGTCTTCCCGTCCACGGTGACGACGATGTTGACGTCGCCCCGCCCCGCGGTGGCGCGCGGGAGTTCCACGTTTAGCTGATCGAGCCCGATCAAACCGGCCACGGCGCCCATATACAGCGGCGTTGTCTGGATCCCATCTATGGTCACGTTTACATTGGCGAGCCCCGTACGGTTGCGAAATCCGGTTCCGTACAGTTCCAGGAATATCTTGTCGGTGGGGAATCCAAGATCGATTGGCTGGCCGACGAACCTGGCCTGCCCGCTGTCATAGCGATAGATCTGGAAGTAGGTGACGTCGTCGCCGCGGACGCGAATTCCGTTCCCGGCGACGATGCCCGCACCGTTGGTGTTCAACGAGAACAGTCCTGGGTTGACGCTCTCGATGTTGATGGTGGCGGTTTGCACGGCTCCGTCCTGGCAGTTGATGGTAACGGTCGCCGGGCCGCCCTGCGTCTGTTCATCGATGTAGAAGTTGATCTGCGTGGCGGAGGTGAAGAACAGCGACGATTCGCGGCTGGTTCCCGCGCTGTCGCGCACCGTGACGGTGACCCCGCCCAAGGTCGTGGGCAGCGGGAGAACATTGGCCGGGGCGATGTACAGCCCGGTGGTGAAGTTCTGGCCCCACGCGACGGCGATCATGCCGGGAGCGAGTGCGCTGTTACGGAAGCTCGCCGCCGAAGTGAACGTCACGGGCACCTGCGCGGCCTGAACGGTGGCGGTGAAGACCACGGGGGTCGCGCCGGTGGTGGCAACGTTGATGGTGACGGTTCCTGCCGTAGTGGGCGTAGCGATGGACGAAGCGCGTCCGTCGGCGCCGGTGACAACGCTGGCCGGATTCAGCGTTGCGCCGGTGCTGGTGAAGGTGACGGTGGCCCCGGCGAGCGGTACGCCGCCGTTACGGACTTCCACCAGAAGCGGCGCGGGAAGCGCCACGCCCGTGGTCCCGGTCTGGCTGTTGCCGGAAACGATGGAGAGGACCGGCGCGGTCGCCGCGGCGATTTCCAGCTTTGCAACGAACGTGTCACCCGAGCCGCGGTACGTCGTCTGATAAGTGCCCGGCGTGGTTGGGAACGCCGACGAGGAGGTGTCTCCGGTGATGTAGGCGGCGCCGCTGGAGTCCAGCGCAATACCGTACGCCGCGTCGGCATTTGTTCCGCCGAGGTAGGTTGAGAAGGGCAGCCCGGAGCCGGCTGGGTTCAGCTTGGAAACGAAAGCGTCCAACCCGCCGGCGCGGGACGCCTGCGTGGCGTCCGCCGACACCGGGAAGTTGGTGGAGTCGGTAAAGCCGGTGACGTGGGCATTGCCGGCGGAGTCCACCGCGATTCCCCAGGTCCGATCGTCGCCGGCTCCGCCGAGGAACGTGGCGTAAACCGGGGCGGCCCCAGCCGGATTCAGCTTCAGAACCCACGCGTCGTTGGCCCCACCGCTGTGTGTGGCTTGGAGGGCGCCTGCGGTCGTTGGGAAATTGGTCGAAGTGGTTCGTCCGGTGGTATAGGCATTCCCCTGGGCGTCAATCGCGACCGCATACGCAGCATCCTCAGAAGTGCCGCCGAACTCGGAGGAATAGACCAGGGCGGTGCCCCCGGCGTTCAGCTTCGCGACGAAAGCGTCTCTTCCTCCGCCGGCGGGCTTATAGGCGCCAGCCGTGGTGGGGAAGCCCGCCGAGTCGGTCCAGCCGGCGACGTACGCACTGCCGGAGGAATCCACGGCGATCGCCATGCCCTCATCGTCACTGCCCCCTCCCAGAAAGGTGGAATACCCCAGGCTCCTGCCATCGGGTTCGAGGCGAAGCACGAAGGCATCCGTCACTCCCTGCGGTGTGATCTGGTAAGAACCGGCTTTGGTCGGGAAGGTGTTGCCCGAGGTGGTATATCCAGTGGCGAACAGGGCATTCCCGGGTCCAACCGCCACGCTCCAGATCTCCTCGTGACCGGTGGTCCCGGCGGCATACGTTGAGTAGACGAGCGACGAGCCCGTCGTGCCGAATTTGGCGAGGAACGCGTCCACGCAGCAGGTGTCGTTCGTCGTCGTCTGAAAAGCCCCTGGAGTTATGGGAAGCGTGTATGATGTGGTCCAGCCACCGATGTAGGCATTGCCGGCGCTGTCAATGGCGATGGCGTTCGCGCCGGTGCTGCCGTCGTTGCCGTGGAAGTAGGTGGAGTAGACCAATGCGGTGCCGGTCGGATTCAGCTTGGTGACGAAGGCGTCGGAACTGTCGCCGGTCCGTGGACCGGGGGTCGTTTGATAGGCGGAAGCCACGGGAAACGAGGTCGAATCCGTCAGGCCGGCGATATAGGCGCTGCCGGAGCTGTCCACCGCGATGCCGTACACACTGTCGTATCCGGCCGCACCCACCAGCGTCGAGTAGCTGATCCTGGGGTCGATGACCAGCGGACGCCTGCGGTCATAGTCGGCCACGCGGAAGCCGACCTCGCGCCCGCCCAGCAGGACGTGCGAGGCTTCCACTCGCTTGAGCCGGCCCTCTTCCTCCTGGTACACCGCGGGCATGTACTGCCTGAGTTCCCCGAGTTTGGTCTTCAGTACCAGGTCACCGCCGGGCTCCACGCGCATCTCTTCGACGCCTTCGTAAGCCAGGCGGATCGAGTCCGGGGATGCGCCCGGAGCCACTACGAAGTCGAACTCCAGCTCGCGCTGATTGCCGTAGTAAACCAAATCGATACCCGGGTACACGCCCTCGAGCCGGACCCGGCGATAAGTGGGAATGTCCGTGCGCCAGTTGGCCGGGTCCGGTCCGGAGAAGTAGTTCACCTTGCCGGGAAGGAGCCCCTCACCGTACATCTGAACGGCGCCGCCGGAGCCCGGCAGCCGAAGGTGAAGCATCGTCGACTCGACTTCGCGACGCTCGCCCCTTTGTCTCTTGCGTCCCTCGCGATCCCGACCCTGCGGTGCAGCGCGCTTCAGGGAAAGGACCGCTTCGGTGGGCGTGAGCATGATACCGTAGCCCGACCCGCGCGCCAGGAAGCGAGCCGCGGGGCCGGCCTGGCCCCAGTTCGCTTCAAAGCTCATTTCGAGGTTGCCGTAGTTCGCGCGCGCCCGCGCGATGTCCTCATCCCCGGCCGCCCGAGCTACCGCCACGGACAGCCCAAGAAGAACCAAGACAACGGACAGTACAGCCAGTTTTCCTTCCGCGCCGCGTGGTCTCATGATACGCGCGCCCCCTTTACTCAGGATTGTGAACGTGGAAACGCTAGGCAGGGCCAATTATACATCCGCGGGAGCGCGCCGCGACAAACCGGCAGTTAAAGGTTAGTTTCAACCTGTTCAGCCGTCAATCAGAGAGACTCCGCTACTTCTTGGCCGGCGGTGCGGGTTCGGCCACGAGCCTAGCGACGAGTTTGCGGATGTTGTTGTCGCGCGCGGCGTCGCTGGGGCCCATGAAGGGATCGTCGCCCATATACTGGCCGCGGATCTTCCCGGCGCGGTCGATGAAGACCATGATAGGAACGTAAGTCCGGAGTTTGGGGGAGCGTTGGAGGAAGTCGTAGACCGGGTCGCGGTCGGAATAGCCGACGGGGAAAGACGCGTTGGCGCGCTGCGCGAACTCTTCTACCAGCATGATCGCCATTGCGTTGAAGGCGACCGCCAGCGTCTGGAATCCCTTGGGGCCGTACTGCCGCTGCAAGCCGTTCATGAAGCGGGTCGTGTCCAGGCAGTGGGGGCAGTCGGTGGAGACAAACATCAATGCCACCACCTTGCCTCGATAGGAGCTTAGAAGAAGGTCTTTGCCCGCCAGCGTGTGAACGACAAACTCGGGCGCCTGGCGCGGCGGGGCGTCGGCCCCCAAGACGGACGCGGCCCACAGGCCGGCAGCGGTCAACACAAGCAGAGCCCGGCGAAGCACCACGGATTCCCCTCCCAAAGCAACAGTCTAGCTCAGGGAGCCTGGGCGTCGGTGGCCGCCTCCATCCCCTCGATGCTGGTGACCAGTGCGCCCTTCCGCCGGACCTCGAAATAGCCGTCGCCGGCGCGTCCGGCGAACACATCGTCTTGCTCGGCGGAGACCTCCAGAACGCCGGCTTTTCCGTCGATCACGCGGCGGTAGGCCTGGAAAAACTGGCGCGCGGCCGCTTCGCCGGACCAATCGGTGGCGCAAAGCAGCACAAACCGGTCAGGGCTCTTCCTGCTCTCCAGCACGCGGTATACGCCGCCCTTCCATTCCGGCGAGAGCGAGTCCGCCAGCTTCCGCTCCGCGTACTGGGTAAGGAGAATCCAGTGATCCAGCTCGCCAATAGAGCCGCCGGAAAGCTCCCGGTACCGGCCGCGATGGCGAAGGCGAGGAAGCTCCGGCGTTGTGGGGCGCTCGCCGGAAAGGTACTTTTCCGGGTGGAGGATCTGTTGGGTGCTGGCGGGCGGGCGGCGGAAGGCGGTGGTGAAACCGTCCCGGTCCTGCTTTTCAATGAGCGCCTGTTGGAAGAGCATCCCTTTGACGTAGGGGAAGAGCATGTTCTCGCGCATATAGAGCGGAGCGTTGTCGAAGACCGGGAACTGGCCCGTGGCGGCCGCGGTTTGCAGGCTCATCACCTCCGCGATGGCGGGCGTCTTTTTGAGCGACAGCCCCATGCGTTGAGCCATGTATTCAGACATCAGCCAGGTGGCCTGCCCCTCCATGACGGCCATGCGGGCCATGGCGCCGTCGTCGCTTCCGGATTCCCGTCCCATGTACCGTGCGAGGTTGAAGTGCTGGTCGGCCAGGGCGTGCGCGAGCTCGTGAACCAGAGCGATCTCCTGCACGGCCGACGATTCGGAATCCAGCAGGTAGAGCCTCTTTTTCCGGTAATCGTAGAAGGCCGCCGCCTGTTCGGTGAGCAGATCGACGGTAGTGGCCTTCAGGTCGAAGTCGGGCGGAACGAAGCCGAGCTTCTTCAGCGTGACTTCCTCGGCGCGGATCGCGGCGGGCTTTAGTTCCTGACGGATACGGTCTTCGAGGAAGCGCTTCAGATCGCTTCGCGGGATGACGGCCCGCTGGACCGGCTTGCGCGGCTGGAGGCCGGTGATCTTGCCAAGGTCGGCGAGGATGGCGTCGATCTGCCCGAAAAGCCCGCTTTCTGCGTTGGCGGCCGCGGCCGGCGCGATCCACAATGCAACCGAAAGCAGGAGAGCGAGAAGCCGTTTCATCGGAGGGAAGAATCAGGATAACATCTGGCTGATGGACGACGAGCCGGTGCGCATTCCCATCACCGACGTCTTCGACCTGCACAGCGTGCCGGACCGGGACGTGGCGGGCGTGGTCGAGGAGTATCTCCGCGAGGCTCGGGCTCTGGGCCTGCGCCACGTCCGGATCATCCACGGCCGCGGAATCGGCGTTCGGCGCGAGACAGTGCGCGCCATCCTGGAGCGGACGGACTTTGTGGAGTCCTACCAGGACGCCCCGGCCGAGGCGGGCGGATGGGGCGCGACGCTGGCGGCGCTCAGTAGAGCCTGAACAGGTGTGCGCCGCCGCGGTCGGCCACCGGCGTCATCCCCCACTCGGCCGCCTTTTTGATGAGGTCCTCGCTACCGAAGTCGAATTCGTTGAGCATCACCCAGCGGACGTCGCGCGCAAGAATGGCGGCAGTGGCCGCGCGGCGGAGTCCCTCCGGCGACGGGACTTCGACCGGCGTCTGGACGGCTTCGAGCGGACGCCACTGGCCCGGCCCGGTGAGCTCTTCCAGGCGCATGCGCATATCGTATTGGCCGAAGGCGAACTCCAGGCGGACGGCGTCGGCGGTCTGGGGCGGGTCGATTTCCGTGCCCAGATACATGCCTGGGAAGAGACTCTGCCAGCTTCGCCATCGCGTGGCGGGGTTCGCGTCGAAGGCCATGCCGGCGTCCCACGGATTGGGCTTGGCGTGGAGCCGCCAGCCGGGACGGCGGCCGACTTCGCGGTCTCCGTTAAAGACGCGGAACTCGGCTACGGTCCAGTGTTCGTGCGGTGACGAAGCCGTCTGCACCACGCGCACTCCTCGAAGGGGCCGGGCGGGGAAGCGGAACACCACGTGGCGGCGCGGATGGTAGTCCTCGACAATGGGCGTCCAGAGAATGTCGCCGACGGTATGGTTGAAGGCCGCCTGGTAGCCGACGAGGATGTCGCGGGTGGTGTAGGATTCCGCGGTTTGCGTAAGGACGAAGACGCGCTCCCTGGGGGGGACAAACTGCTCAATCATGCGTGCGGTGACGTAACCCGGCATGGAGCGCGTGAGGTAACCGTCCTGGTCGTCCACGCGGAAGGCCTGTTTCCAGGGCAGAGGTCCTTCGAGCCGCCAGGCATGCGGATCGGAGTACGCCTTGACGTTGGGCGGCCACGAAGCGACGGCGTGCAGGAGCAGGACCAGCGGCGCCATGCCGCGCGCCCGCGCGAGAACCAGGCCGAGCGCCAGGGCGAGGAATGGCGCCGGAGGGATCAAAAACCGCGTTCCAATATTGAGCGGATAGACCGAGCCGAACAGCAAGGCGGCGGCCAGCAGGCGGCGCCCGGCGCGCTCCCGCAAAGCGAGCAATCCGAGCGGCGCCAACAGGAACACCGGTCCCAGCACGCCGCACAGCACGCGCCCGCGCACGGCGGCTTCCAGCGGGATCTGCCAGGCGCTCTTGATTTCGTGGTAGTTGCGGAGATACGCCGTCCACTCCTCTTCCAGAGAGATGTGGACGTAAGGGTTCGGGAACACCTTGTTGAAGAACGGGGAGAACGGGTTGTCCACCCATAGCCAGTTCTTGACCACCCAGGGGGCGATCATCACCAGGGCGCACAGGGATACGACGGCCAGAGGCCGCCATACAGGCTGCCGGGCGCGCACCAGTTTCCAGGCTACGAACCCGAGCGCGTAGGGCACGGCCAGAAACGCCGTGTACTTGGCGGCGTAGCCGAATCCGGCCACCAGTCCGATGACGACAAGCAGGCCGGGAGCGCGAGTTTCGTCCCAGATCTGCACCAGGTAGAAGACTGCGAACAGGATGGCGGCCACCGCGACGTCGATATACGCCGTAACACCGTCCATCCCAACCACCGGGCTGAGAAAAACGAGCAGCGCTCCGGTTGCCCCGGCGGCCGCCAAGCCAAAGCGCCTCGCGTAGGACAGCATCATCAGCGGGAGCGCCGCGAGGAACGTGAAATGAACCATCGCCGCGGCCGAGTGCTTCCCGAAGACGAACGCGTACAAGTACAGCATCTCGACGCCCTGGGAGAGGTTGGCGTACATGTTCGTCGTGATCCGATGGAATCCGTGTTCGCGGGCGTATCGCGCCACCAGCCCAAGGTGATACGCGCTGCCGTCGGGGCTTCGCTCCGGCATCATCGCGTTGGTGAAATAGACCACCAGGTAGATGGTGAACAGCGCGCCAAACAGGACCTTCCAGAAGCGCGGAAGCGGCGGGAGAGGCTCGCCTGTCTCCCGATGCAGACGCAGCCGGACGGCGGCAGCGATGGCAGCGACTCCCACGCCGAGAAACACGCCTTTGTAAACCAGTCGCGCGGAGGCCAGTGCAAATACGATGGCGCTCAGGCAGGCCGACGAGACTGCGGAAATCAAAGGCCCGTCCGTGCGC
>CAZVIK010000011.1:36691-38251 GCA_964627045.1 uncultured Solibacteraceae bacterium
AACCGGCTGCGGCATTACTCTTGGAACCCGGCGCGGCTGAGGATGAATCCCATCTCAACGCCATCCTCAGGGGACTTGTAGACCTTGTCGATTTCGGCCGCCAGGATGGTCATGCCATCGGTCCGCAACCACTCCGGCGGCACGGGCTTTTCCCAGTGGTGATTGCCGGGGTGATCGTAGCGAACCGTATCAAGCAACCGTCCGTTGACGAAGAAGGCAAACGTGACCGGGCCTGTGGTGCGGAACGTCCCATCGGCGATCGCGAAATCCATCACCGCGCGGACGCCGTTCACGCGGCCAACGGCGAAGCGGAGTTCGGCGCGCTTGCGAACCCAGCGCCAAGAGCCGCTCTCCACCACCGGACTGACGCCGTTCACGATGTGGGCGGGCGCTCCGGGAGCGGCCATGCCGATCACGCCGCCAAGCGAGTTATTGCCGAAGCCGGTGACCGGCCTCCGCTCCATCGGTGGCGCGTAGGTGCTCGGAATGCGGGCGCAGCCGGCCAGGCAGAAAGCCAAAGCCGGAAGGCAGGCGAGCCGGCAGCGTGGCCGCGTCATGACGTCTTGTCCTCGGCTTGGCAGATCGGGTCCAGGGGACACTCAGCGCAGCGGGGCCTGCGCGCGGTGCACAGGCCCCGCCCGTGAAGGATCATCTGGTGCGAAAACCGGATCCAGCGATCCTGCGGGATCAGCCTCATCAAGTCCTGTTCGATCTTGACCGGATCGGTGTGCCGGCTGAGCCCCAGGCGTCTGGAGAGCCGCTGCACGTGTGTATCGACGACCACGCCGGAAGCGATGCCGTATGCGGTTCCAAGAACCACGTTGGCGGTCTTGCGCGCGGCGCCCGGCACCGCCGTCAGCTCTTCAATGGTGCGCGGCACCTTGCCGCCAAAATCTGCGAGGATCTTGCGGGCCGCGCCGATGATGGACTTGGCCTTATTGTTGAAAAAACCCGTTGAGCGGATATCCGCGGCCAGTTCTTCTTGGCTCGCCGAGGCGAAATCGCCGATGGTCGGGTACTTACGGAAGAGGCCGGGCGTGACTTCGTTGACGCGCTTGTCGGTGCACTGCGCCGACAAGATGGTGGCCACCAGCAACTGCCAGGCGTTGCGGTGGTGGAGGGCGCAGGTGGCCGCCGGATGAAGCTCGTCCAGCGCGGCGAGGATTCGGGCCACCCGTTGCTTGTCGCGCGAGACGCTCATGGGATGGGCCGCGGCGACGTAATGGTGACGTCGGCCCGGATGAACTGCCAGTCGGGCAGCTCGTAGACGCGAAGCTTTGACTGCAAGGGCGCTTTAAGGTCCCGCACGCCCAGCGGCCCGAGCTCCGGCAATTGGAACGCGAACGTGCCCACGGCCTCGCCGTCCGGCGGCGCATTGGTGGGCCGGATGGTCACCGTGCCGGCCAGGTCGGTCAACGGCGCCTGAGAGTGGTTCACGATGACGAACGCGACTTGAAGATTCTTCGGGTTCTCCTCCAGCAGGCGGAGCCCGGTTACCTCGATGTAGCGGTCCAGAACGTTGGCCGTGTTTGTCGCCGACGCCGGGCCGGCGGTTTTCGG
>CAZVIK010000012.1:0-37985 GCA_964627045.1 uncultured Solibacteraceae bacterium
CCATTTGTAACGGCGGGTTATTGCAAACCCCGGGACCTCCCTTTTTTGGCCTGGTTCCCATGGTTAACACCATAACCAAGCCGATCGATTCAATGTTCATCTGGAGCATCTGGCCGTTGTTGCCGGTGTCCATGGCCGAGATACCGTCCATCATGATGTTGTTCTGGCTGGCGCCGCCCAACCGGGTGCCACCCGCCGAGGTCGTGTCCGAGCCGTTCACGCCCGGCGTCAGCGCCACCACGCTGGTGAAGTTGCCACGGTTGACCGGCAGGCTTTCAATCTGCTGGGTCGAGATGGCAAACGAGCGTTCGCCGCTCATCGTCTGCACCAGCGCGGCTTCCGCCGTCACCGTCACGGTCTCCACTGTGCCGCCAACCTCCAGCGTCAACGGCGGCACACCGACGCGGTCGCCACCGCTCACCTGGACCCCCGTGCGCCGCAGCGTCTTGAACGACGAAGCCGTCACTTCAATCGTGTAGGTGTCCGGGGTCACGTTCGGGAACGTGTAGTCGCCGGTATCGTTGGTGATCACCGCGGCGCTTCTGGTACCGCGCGATTCGCTGACCAGCACCACCTGCGCCCCGGGAACCACCGCTCCCGACGAGTCAACGACCCGTCCTGCCACGTTTCCGGTCGTGATCTGCGCCGTCGCCGCGAATGGCAGCAACAGCAACGCCACGACGAGACCCGCGACGATACTGCTAATGCTACGTCTCATCCTCTCTCCTTTCGTTCCTTCTCTCGGCCCGCCGTCGGGAAACGGCGGGGCCGCTAACCTCCGCGCGCGGCCGCCGGGGGAGAGCGCCATGCGTTCAACCCGCTGGGGCCGCCAGGCGTGATAGCTCGCCCGACTTACTAATTTGTAATGTCGCGCACCCCTGAACTAAAGCGCGTTCATCTGCATGAGTATACATCGCGGCGCGCCGTCGCATCAAGCAAAAACGGTCCCAGTGAAGCGTGTTTAATTACTATTTAGCTGTATTAGATTATAGCTAAATAACAAATTAAAGCCCGCTAGTGAATCATGGTTAATTAATCGAATTCAATGGCGTGCGGTGAATTGTGTTTAACAAAGGCGCCTGTGGCTAGGGGCGCGGGGCCTCGTCCCGGCCCCGGCGCGCAGGCATGCCGTTCGCGGCCCCGCAACCGACCGCGGCGCGCCCCAACTCCGGGGCTCAGGCTGTTAGTTCTTGACGAGGGACGGCGCCGGCATCGCCGGGCTGTCTGAGGTGATCGCCCGGCCAAGCTGGGCGGCGCTCACCGGCACCGGCTCGACGATCAGCTCCGGCACGTTGTAGGTCATTGTGTAGGATTCGTAGAAGGAAGGGTCTCCCTGCGGCAGGACGAACGGCTTGTGCGCCCGCCCGTCGCGGTCGAAATAGCTGAAGTAGACACGGGCCAGCACGCCGCCCTCGCGCTTGCTGGCGAAGGCGATCCACCTTCCGTTGCTCGACCAGCAGTGCCACGAGTCGCCCCACCGGCTGTTGACCGCGGTCAATGGCGCCGGCTTCCCCGTCTTCAGGTCGATGACGTGCAGGTCTGTCGTCGGTTGATAGATCGGAAAGCTGCCGCGCTTCGCCAAAGAGAATAGCAACCAGCGGCCGTCGGGCGATTCCTTGGGCTGGGCCGCGCTCATGCCCGACTGGGAGGCCGGCAATACGGTCTCCCGCTGGCCCCAGATCCCCTTGTCGGCGTCGTAGGAGATCCGCATCAGGTCGTACTTCATTTCCTGTAACTGCGTCCACGGCAACTGCGGTCCACTGACAAAATACAGGGTCCGGCCATCGGCGGACCAGGAGGGCCAATTCTCTCGCCGCTCCGGATCGGCGATGTCGTGTGCCGTCAGGACGCGGTTGGCATCGGTGTCGTAGACGGCCAGGTCGGAATCCTCCTCCCAGGCGTCGCGGTGTTCGCCGATGGTGTGCTCCAGCGGCATGATCGTGTTCACCGAGTAGGCGATGTGCCGCCCGTCGGGATGCCAGGCGTGGTAGGCCGCGGGCGATTTGCTGAAGCCCGATGCGGCGGTGTCGATGGTCTGTGCGACCCCGTCCTTGATCACCACCATGGGCCTGCCTGCCGTGGCGCTGCGAATCTGGAAGCTCATGCGGTCCGGCCGGTTCCGGTTGAAGCTATGGCAGTTCACGCACCCGTCCCGATTGACGCTGAAGTTGTGGTTCTCAATCACCGGGCGCTCGGCGAATCCTTCAACGTCCCGTTGGTAGATCCCCATGTTCTGGTAGTAGTGATCCAGGGGAGGAATGAGCCGGTAGACCAGGTACCGGTCCAGGTCGTCGGCAGCCACCTCGATCCGCACCTCCTCGAACCGACGCCAGCCGCTGCCGTCGTCCTGCACCGCGATCTCCACTCGGATCGCGGCGCCGCGATTCTGCGCCATCAGTTGCTTCCACGCGCCCGCCCGCCATCGGATCTTGCCGTCGCGGCTGGCGGCTTCCAGCACGCCGCCCTTCTCCCCGGCGATTCGTGCCACAAACCGCGCGCCCGGCTCCTTGATCTGGAAGTTCAACGGCGCAATGTTGGGTGCGACCACCGTGCCGGCATAATCCGGGTAGAGAACCGGACGGCGCGAAACCGGCGAGGCGCGCTCCGGCCAGCGCATCTGGCACGCGCACAACGCCAGCAGCATCGGCGGGATCAACATTGCGGCGAAGCGTGGTTGTTTCATGTGCGGAAACCTCATGGCGATTTCGCGGCGCCAGGCGACAGGCTTTCACCGGTCTCAAAGGGCGGCCCGGCCGCCGTGCGGCCGAAGACATAGAAGAACCAGTACGTGTCCCCGAACCGGGGCTTCAACGCCTTCCAAGCGTCCTCCGCCGGGCCGTTCTGGACACGCGTCCAGATGTAGACGAAGTTCTGGAACCGGGTTGCTGTCTCGCTGTGGATCGCCGATTCGTCGATGCCCGGCGGCAGCGTCCCGTTCACATTGCGGAACCCAAGCAGCATCTCCTCGATGTGCGCCGGCATCTCGCGGTAGAAGTCCTTAAGATGGGGCGCCACGGCGGCCAACCCATTCATATCCGAGGTGAGCATGTAGTGCGCCAGCAGATATTCGAAGGCGGTCCGGTTCGCCGGATTGGCGTCGAGCGATTGCAGCAGAATCTGTTCGGTGGGAAAGTCCCCCACGTAGTCCTTGGTGAGCATCAGCGGCCGGAGGCGCGCCACCAGCGGGTCTGCACGCAGCGTGGGATCGCGGTCCAACGCCCGGAGGCGCTCACGGGCACGCCCCCCTTGGAACGGCACCCTTTCCAGGGCGCGATAGAACGTCCTGGCCGCATCAGGGCTGCCGTTCATCACGTTGACCAACGCCAGCCGCTCCAGTACGCGCGGGGTCTCCCCTTCCATGGCCAGCGCCTCGTGCGCCCAACGCTGCGACTCGTTCACGCGCCCCAACTCCAGGTACAGATCGCTGCGCCACTTCGCGACCGTTGGGAAGGTGTCCAGAGCCACGTCTCGAAGCAGCAGCGCGTCCGAAGATGCCTGTTGCGGATAGTGAAACAACTCGCCGGTGAGCCGCCCGGTGCGCGCCAGCGCGTACCCGGTCAGGAATCTCGACGTATCGCTGACGTCCGCCGAGCGGGCGAGCGCGGCCAGCGCTTCCTCCGGCCCGGCGGCATTCAGGAGGTAGTCGGCGTAGATCCACCCCGTCGTCTCCAGGCGAAGCAGGGCCAGTCGCGAAGCGAGCAGCGCCAGCGCCGCATATCCTGCGATGCGAGCCGCCAGGCGGAGCCGCGGCGCCAACCGGCCGCCGATGCGGAACCTGCCGGACGCCCAGGCGACCGCCGCTCCCACGGGAGCGAACAGGTACAACACGGCGAAAAGGCCGTTTGTAACGGTGTCGAACTCCGGCATCACCAGTCCGCTGCTGTAGCGCAATCCGCGCATGTACAACTCGGACAGGTCCGGCTCGTAGAACACGCGGCTCACGCCGCAGGGAACCGCCGCGCCGGCGGCAATCCAGACCAAACCAAGTAGCGCGCGTTTCCGTACGACCAGTTCATAGAGCGCGCCCATCGCGCAGAAGTACAAGGAGCCCGACGCCAGGAGGTAACACAGGGGAAAAGCCACCATCGGGGAGGCCGCGGCCACCACGCGTTGCGGCCAGACCCCCCTGAGCCCCTCGACGAGCGTCATGTACAGCCAGGCGGCCGCGAGCCCCACGAGCATCGGAAGAACATAGGAGATCGCTGCGTCGCGGCGGGTCAGAATCAGAATCGCGAGGGGAAACACCGCCGCCGGCCAATCCCATCGCCCCGGCCCGAACTTCCGGAGGATGCCGCGCGCGGTCGCCCAAGCCGCCAGCGCCAGCAGCGTGAACGCCAGCACCCCGGCCCAGTGTCTCCAGTAGGTCTGGCTGAACAGATTGGCCGCGTACTCGGCCGGCCCGCCCGCCATCCGGGAGTACCGGCCCCAAAAGGACCGGCCGGTCAGAAACGGCGCCGGGAAGCGGTGCGCCAGGAACTCGACATTCATCAAGGGCCACAGCGCCACATAGAGCAACGCCGCAGCCAGCGGAATTCGTGCCCCGACGGGCAGCCGCGCCATAACCCGGCGGATGGCGTTCAGGCCCAACGAAGGTCCGCCGGCTCGGGGCGGCGATCCAGCGCCATCGGACCGGCTGCTGTCAGTTACACCGGTCCTCCGCTGCGGCGCGCGCACCCTGCCCGCGCGCGGTTCTTTGACGGATGCATTCCGCTGACGGCCCAACCCGAAGACCCTTTACTGCGGCGAATTTCGCGGAGACTACGAGGTTATGTGATCACGGATCGACCGCGTAGTCAAGCAAATTATGCGCACTTCATCGAGTGGGACGCTCAGCGGCGCGTGGGGAGGGCGCAGTAATTCGCCGGGGGAGTCGCCGGATAACCGGCGGGCGCGCCGGCTAGGGCCTCACTTGGCGGGCGCGGCCGTGAACTCCCCCGCGACCCCGAACTCCTCCACCGTGACGCTGCCGTTGATCTTCGACTCCGCTCCGAGCGTTCCGGAGTATTGCAGGGTCAGCGGCGAACCGTTGTAATCGATCTTGTAGGACCAGGTCACCTTGTTTGCCTCGACCTTGCCGGCCAGTTTCGCCGTCCCGGTCTCCGCGCGGCAGGCGCCGCTCAGTTCGTTGCCGCTTTGCGTCAGATCGCAGGTAGCGTCACTCTCGTTGCCCGCGATGCTCAGATGGAGCTGCCACTTTCCGGTCAGGGAAGTCTGCTCGGCGGCGGGTGCCAGCACCACGGCCGTCATCAGGATCACGACGAGGAACACGGATCTCACAGGGTTGCCTCCATTGGAAATGCGGCGCCCGGGCGCCATGGGATCAGTGTAAATGGTTCCGTCCTTCCCCATGAGCCGGAGACGCCGGAAGTGGTACTCTCGAAGCATCATTTCCGGCTGGGTAGCCGGCTTACTGGGGCTTTAAATTAAGAGAGGAGGCGACCCAATGACATTCATCGTCGCCTGGAGTTTCAAGCCGGAACAACGCAATGCCGTACAGGCCCGCTTCAAGCAGACCGGCGGTCGGCCCCCGGCCGGGATCAAGATGCTGGGCCGCTGGCACGGCGTGGGCACCAACAAGGGTGTTGCCGTGGCCGAGGCCAAGGATTCGTTGGCGATGGCGAAGTGGGCCCAAGAATGGTCCGACCTGATGTCGTTCGACATCTACCCGGTCATGACCGACGAGGAAACCGCCAAGTCCCTCGCCTGATACCGTTCGCGTGAAGCAATGGCAACCGGCGCGCCTGGCCCCGCCGAACAACGCCGGGGCGGGTGGCGGGAGGTGTGTATAATTCGGGATGGTCCGTGTGCCGGGCCACCGTCAGGAGGGATTCCCATGCGAGTGTCACGCCTTTCGGCGGCTGTCTTCGCCGCCGCTTCCATCCTTGCCGCGCAAAACGCGACGCCCACGCGGCCGCCGATCATCGACATCCACCATCACGCCATGTCCGGAATGGCAGGGCAGCCGGCCTGCGCCAACACGCCGGCGTTCCTGGCATCCGATCCCGCCACCAAGGAAGCCTCCTTCGGCTGGCAGACGGTCGCCTGCTCCAACCCGCTGCTCCCGGCCAAGACGCCGCAGTCCTACATGCCGGAACTGGTCGCAGAAATGGAAAGGCTGAACGTCAAGGCGCTGATTATGGGCGACGAAAAATCGGTGAACCAGTGGGCGGCGGCCGCGCCGGGCCGTGTCATCAAGGGCACGGCGTTCGACGGATCGGCGCTGAGCGGGCCGAAAAAGGAGGCCGAACTCAAGCGCCTGCGCGAGGCCTACACCAAGGGCGGATTCACGGTGATGGGCGAGGTGGCGCCGCAATACCAGGGAATGTCGCCGAGCGATCCGGTCTTCGACGAGTACTTCGCCCTGGCCGAGGAACTGGACATCCCCGTGGGCATCCACATGGGGACCGGCGGATCCGGGCGCGCCAATATCGGCATGCCCAGATTCCGCGGCTCGATGGGCGACCCGCTGCTGCTCGAAGACATGCTGGCCAAGCACCCGAAGCTGCGCGTCTGGGTGATGCACGCCGGCTATCCGATGATGGACAACATGTTGACGCTGCTTCAGGCCAGTTCGCACGTTTACGTGGACGTGTCCGGGCTAATCTGGAGCTACCCCATCAAGGAAGTCAACCGCTACATCCAGCGGCTGGTGGAAGCGGGTTTCCAGGACCGCGTCATGTTCGGCACAGACCAGATGATGTGGCACAACCTGATGGCGCAGTCGATCAACATCATCGAGACGGCCGTCTACCTGACCCCGGAACAGAAGCGCGATATCCTCTACAACAACGCGGCGCGGTTCCTGCGGCTGGACAAGGAAGCCAAGTAGGGGCCCACGCCGGGGCGCCCGGCCGCCGGGCACTGAATACATTTGAATAAAGTCGTATTTTGTCCGGATAAAATATTTAACATCTGGATAAAACAGGCATCAACGGACGCCCAGATCGGGACACCCGGGTCCGCGCCGCGCAACACTAGCATGTCTCGGGTCTTCCGAGTAGAATAGTCCAGTACTGCCTCATCGACGAACGGGGTTCGCCCGACGGCGGTGAGCAGTCGCGTTTTTTTTCAGGTTCGTGTGGAGAGTGTTGTGATGCGATTCGACTCGGGATTCCGTCTGTTTGCTTTGGCATGCATGTTGTTCGCTGTGGCGGCGAGCGCGCAGGGCGCGCTGATCGTTTTCGATCAGGCGTCGTTCCTGGCGCAGATCGATGCGGGATACTACCTGGAGAACTACGAGGCCTACACCGGGGGCCCGCAGGGCGCGACGATGGACTTCTCCCAAGGGGGATTCAGCTATTCGGCGAATGCCCCGCAGGATCTTTGGATCAACACGGCGATCGGCAACGCGCTGTCTACGAACAACGCGGCTGACGCCATCAGCTTTTCGTTCACGAGCGGAAATGTGACCGCCGTCGGCGGCTATTTTTTCCCGACCAACTTGTCGGAGCAATGGATAAACGGCAGCATCGTCCTGAACCTGAGCGACGGGACGAACTACACCCTGGTGGACCCCGGAACGCAGGGGTTTGTGGGCTTCATCACCAGCGGCGGCGTGTTGATCACTTCCTTGACGGTCGATGCACCGAATATAGCGGCCAACGCGTGGCCCACGGTGGACGACTTCATCGTCGGAGCGGCGGCGGGCGGCGAGGTCCCCGAGCCGTCGACGTTTGTGCTGCTCGCTTTGGGCGCGGGCGCGTTGCTTTTGGGGCGCAGACTGCGGCGCAACTAACGAAACGGGCGGCGATGTGCCAGCGCCGCCGTTTGTGATCCGGCAAAAAAACACCCGGAGCGCGACCCTCGCAGGACGCAGGATTGCTCCCGGCGCCGGACCGTTGCTATAAACGGTGGGATGTACGGACGGCGCCCATGCTGAGCACGCTCGGGTCGGTCCCACGCGTCCTTACAGAAAACCCGCTGTTCATCTTCGAGGCGCTGCTGTTGCTGGCCGCGTTTCTTGCACTCGGGGCGCGCGGCCGCCTCCCGGCCATCCCGAAGGCCTTCGGAAACCTGGCGAGACGGCGGGGTTGGGCGGTCGTGGCCGTCGGCGCGCTGGCGCTGGGCGGCCGGTTGGCGCTGCTGCCGGTTTTGCCGATTCCCGAACCCTACGGGCACGATCAGTTCAGCTATCTCCTGGCAGCCGACACGTTCGCCTCGGGACGACTGACGAACCCGCCGCACCCGATGCGGATTCACTTCGAGACGTTGCACGTCAACCAGGAGCCCACCTACATGTCGATGTACCCGCCGGCCCAGGGCATGGCGCTGGCGCTGGCGAAGGTCGTGTTCGGCCACCCGTGGTGGGGCGTGTGGCTGAGCGCGGGGCTGATGTGCGCGGCGATTTGCTGGATGTTGCAGGGTTGGCTGCCGCCGGCGTGGGCGCTGGCGGGCGGGTTGATCGCCGTGATCCGGCTGGGGTGGTTCAGTTACTGGATGAACAGTTACTGGGGCGGCGCGGTGGCGGCGCTGGGAGGCGCGCTGGCATTGGGCGCTGCGTCGAGGATCGTGCGGCGGGCGCGCGCCGCAGACGCATGGCTGTTTGGCGTGGGCGTCTTCCTGCTGGCCTTCAGCCGCCCTTACGAGGGGCTGCTGGTGGCGGCGCCGGCGGGCGAGTGGATTCTGCTTCGGGCGGCCAGGTGGCGGGTGATCGCACCGCTGGCCGTGGTGGCGGTGGTGACGGCGGCGGCGATGGGTTACTATGACTGGCGGCTGACCGGCGACGCGCTGCGGATGCCGTACCAGGTCAACCGCGAGACCTACGTTCAGGCGCGTTACTTTGTGTGGGAACCGGTCAACCCGCGCCCGGTATATCACCACAAAGAGATGCAGGACTTCTACGTGGGCTGGCAACTGGATCACTCGCTGAAGGCGAGCACACCCGAGGGGTTCGCCGAGCAGATGGTGCGGCGGACGGTGTTTTTTTGGGCGTTCTACCTGGGACCTCTGCTGACGGTTCCGTTGCTGGCGTTTCACAGGGTGGCCAGGGACCGCCGGATGCGGCCGTTGATCCTCATCGGCGGCGTGTTCCTGGTGGGGTTGACAGTGAACCTGTTTTTCGTACAGCATTACGCCGCACCCGCCACGGCGCTGCTGTATGCGGTGTTGATGCAGGGCCTGCGGCATCTGCGTCAGGCGCGGCCGGCGCTGGCAGGGGCCGTGGCGCTGGTGTGCGTCGTGATGGTGGCGGCACGGCTCGGCGCCGAGCCGGTGGCGGAACGGGCGATGCCGTCGGTTCTGGCGACCTGGTTCCACAGCCCCGTGGGATTCCACGAACGGGCCGTGGTGCTGCGCGAATTGGAAGCGCTGCCGGGGCGGCACCTGGTGCTGGTGCGCTACCGTGAGGGGCACAATCCGGACGAGGAATGGGTGTACAACGTCGCCGATATCGACCGATCCAAAGTGGTGTGGGCCAGGGATATGGGCGAGCGCAACGCGGATCTACTCCACTACTACCGGGATCGGCGGGTGTGGCGACTGGATGGCGATGCCAGGCCGGCGAGGTTGGAGCCGGACTCCGGACGCTCCCCGGCACCAAGGAATCGGCTTTGGTAGAGTGGCAGGGTTAGCGGAACGGACGAGGGTGCGCGCCAGGATGTGGTGCTATGATTCGTAACGGCAAAAAGCTCGCGGTCTTTCTAGCTTTGTTTATTGGCGTGCCCATCTTGGTGCTTCATCCGGTAACCCGAGCGTTGATCCATGGGCTGTTTGTTGACGCGGTCGTCCGAGTGTCTTTGTACGAATCTAAGAGCATTCGGGTGGCGATGGTGCGGAGAGCGGCCGATGAATCGGCCGCTTTTGTTGTCGAGCAGATGGGCATGGCCGGGGAGTTCGCGAACAAGTTCATGCTAGTAGACAAGTCGCTTTCGCTGGTCGATCCCAAGCTGAAGGGCATGTATTGCGAGTTTGGCGTCTACCAGGGAAAGACGATTAACTACATTGCATCGAAAACCGGCGCGACCGTGCATGGGTTCGACTCGTTCGAGGGCCTCCCGGAGAACTGGCGGCCGGGGTTTGCGGCGGGGTTCTTTGAGGTTGCGGGGCTGCCGGGTGTCCGGCCTAACGTGCGCCTGTACAAAGGGTGGTTCAAGGACTCGCTGCCGCGCTTCGCGAAGAGCCATCCCGAGCCTTTGGCTTTCGGGCACCTTGACGCGGATTTGTACAGCTCGACAAGAGACGTGTTTGAAGCCCTCGGGGACCGGATTGTCGCCGGTACGATCCTTCAATTCGACGAGTTTTTCAACTACCCCGGCTGGCAGGGAGGAGAGTTCAGGGCGTTCGACGAGTTCTGCAAGGCCCGTCAGGCCGAGGTCGAGTACATCGGCTACGTGCCAAACGACGAGCAGGTGGCCGTCAGGATTAAGCGGATCGATCCTCCAGCACCTGTAACGTCCCGGTAAGCGGGCGATGCAATGGGACTAGGGCAACGCAGCAGACTCCACGGCGGCCGCCGCCGGATGCCGCGGGCAGGCCGCCGGACCGATGGAGCGTATCGCGCTCTGAGGTATCGCGGGAAATGACTCCGAATCCCGGGCCGGTGAACGAGGTGGCGGGCACCGTGCTCGCCCATCTCATTCAGTATTCCTTCTTCTACGCGGAAGCCGCGGTGGTTGCGGTCGCCTTCCGGATGAGCTGTCGGGCGGACGGCCGGGGGTGGCCGGCGCTGGAGCGGATGGTGGGCGCGCTGGCGCGGAGGCGCGGGTTGGCGGTGGCGATGGTGGGGATGACCGCGCTCGCCGGGCGGCTGGCGCTGGCGCCGGTGCTGCCCGAAAGGGAACCCTTCATCACCGACGAATCCAGTTACCTGTTGGCGGCCAAGACCTTCGCGGCCGGGCGCTTGACCAATCCCACTCACCCCATGTGGGCGCACTTCGAGACGATGCACGTAAATCATCAGCCGACCTACATGTCGATGTACCCGCCGGCGCAGGGGCTGGTGTTAGCCGCGGGTGAGCGGCTGACGGGGCATCCGATCGCAGGCGTGTGGGTGAGTTCGGCGCTGATGTGCGCGGCGATTTGCTGGATGTTGCAGGGCTGGATGCCGCCGTTGTGGGCGCTGCTGGGAGGGCTCATCGCGGTCGTGCGGTTCGGGCTGTTCAGCTACTGGGCCAACAGCTATTGGGGCGGCGCGGTGGCCGCGCTGGGAGGGGCGCTGGTGCTGGGAGCTCTGCCGCGTGTGATGAAACGGCGGCGGGCGCGGGATTCGGTGTGGCTGGGGCTGGGCGCGGCGCTACTGGCCAACAGCCGTCCCTTTGAGGGCGCCGTGCTCTGTCTCCCGGTAGCGGTGTGGCTGGCGGCGTGGATCGTCCGCGAAGGGCGGTGGCGAAAGGCGTCGATCTGGCTACGGACGGTTGTGCCGGCGGCGGTGGTGCTTGTGACGGTGGCGGCGGGGATGGCCTACTACAACTGGCGGCTGACGGGCGATCCGATGAAGCTGCCCTACCAGGTGAACCGGGAAACCTATCCGGGCGGGCGGTATTTCGTTTGGGAAGCCGAGCGTCCGCAGGCCAGCTACCGGCACGCGTCGATGCGCGCGTATTACCTGGAGTGGCAGGATTCGCGGGCAGAGGCCGCGATGAAACCGCTGGGGTTCGTGAAGAACGGGCTGATGAACTCGGGATTTTTCTGGTTGTTCTACATGGGGCCTTTGTTTACAATCCCGTTCGCGGCCCTTCCATCGCTCCGGCAGGACCGGCGGGTGCGGTTCCTGTTAGTAGCGGCGGGCGCGTTCTGGGTGGGGGTGGCGTTGGATCTGTGGTTCCTCGCCCACTACGCGGCGCCGGCGATGGCCTTGTTTCTGGCGATCGTCGTCCAGTGCTTGCGACACATGCGTTGCCGCCGCGGGAGGGACGGGCGGCGGGCCGGCCGATGGGTGTGGGCGATCCCCGCGGTGTGCGTGCTGATGGCCCTGCTGAGGCTGGCGGCGCAGCCGATGGCCGGCATGCTGGCTCCGGATCATCCGGCGACCTGGTACAACACACAAGCGGGAGACCTGGACCGGGCCAGGGTCAAGAGACAGTTGCAGCGCGTAGGTGGAACACACCTTGTGTTAGTGCGCTACGCGCCGGGGCACAACTGGTTCGACGAATGGGTGTACAACGAGCCAGATATCGACGCATCGCGCGTGGTGTGGGCCCACGACATGGGCGCAGACGCCAACCGCGAGTTGCTCGAATACTTTCGCGGGCGGCGGGTGTGGCTGATGGAGCCGGACGCCAAGCCGCCGAGACTGTCGGCGCTAGAGTAGCTGCGAGGCCTGGCCGATGCGGACTTGCAGCTTGATCATGCGGCCCGCGCGGTAGACGGTGAGTTCCAAGGTCTCGCCGGTGCGCTTGCGGGCGACGGCGCGGTCCAGGGCGGCGGCGGTTTCCACGGCGCGTCCGTCGATGGCCATGATGAGGTCGCCGCCCACCGGGATCTCATAGTTGCCGATGCGCACGCGCTGGCGCGCGCCGCGCAAGCCGGCCTCGGCGCCGAGCGACCCGGGTTGCACGGTGAAAACGAGCAAGCCGCCTTCGGCCGGGAGCTCGAGCGCTTCGGCCAGGTTGCCGGAGATGAACATGCCCTTCACGCCGGTCTCGGGGCGCTTGGCCGCCAGGCGGAAGTCCTCCAGCAGCGTCTTCGCCTTGTTGATGGGAAGCGCGAAGCCGATGCCGACGTTGGCGGCGCCGACGATCATGGTATTGATGCCGATGACGCTGCCCTGGCTGTCGAGCAAGGGCCCGCCGCTGTTGCCGGGGTTGATAGCGGCGTCGGTCTGCACCATGTCGTCCATCCCGCGGCCTCCGCGCTCGGTGGGAACCGAACGGTTCAGCGAGCTGATGATGCCGGTGGTAAGGGTGCCCTCAAGGCCGAAAGGATTGCCGATGGCCAGCACCTTCTGCCCGACTTGCAGGCCGTCGGAATCGCCCAGGCGCAGGAAGGGGAGCTTCTTTTTCGGCTCGATCTTGAGAAGCGCGAGGTCGTTTTCGGGTTCGGAGAAGAGGATCTTGGCGTCGTACTGGGAACGGTCGGCGAGGATGACCTTGATCTGCGCGCCACGGCCTGAGACGACGTGGTGGTTGGTCAGGATGCGGCCGTCGGCGTCGATGAGGAAGCCGGAGCCGGCGCCCTCGACCGGGACGACGCGAAAGAACCAATCCTCGCGGTAGACGACGGTGCTGATGTTGACGGTGGCCTGGTTGGCCGACTTATACACGTCGATGTTGTTGACTTCGTCGGTGCTGAGGCCCGCGCCGCGCGCCTTCTCCGGTTCGCTCCACAGGCGGCCGGTATCCTGAACGGTCTGAAAAAAACGGAAAGGCTTCCAATCGGCGACGGAGGTCAGATAGACGAAGCCCCCAACCAAAAGGCCGGCAAGGAGAACGGATCGAATCCTCATGCGATGCTCTGTAGCAGATTATAAACCCGATCCACCTGAGCCAAGGTCTCGGCCTCCGACCCGGAGGTGTCGATGAGGTAGTGGCCGTAGCGGAGTTTCTCTTCCAGGGGCATCTGGCGGCGGATGCGGGCGAGCGCCTCTCCTTGGGTGAGGCCGCCGCGGGCCGTGGCGCGCGCAATCTGCTGGGCCTCGGTGCAGACGGTGAGGATGACCTTGTCCATGCGGGTGTGGGTGCCGGCCTCGATCATGACCGCGGCCTCCCAGACGACGATGGCGTGGGGACGGCGGGCGGCGATTTCGGTCATGATCTGCTCCTGGCGCCGCATCACGGCGGGATGAACAATCGCGTTGAGCGCGGCCAGGCGGGCGGGGTCGTCGAAGACCAGGGCGGCCAGGCGCTTTCGGTCGATGGAGCCGTCGGCGGACAGGATGCCGGGGCCGAATTCGGCGACGATGGGGTCGAAGGCTTCTCCGCCCTTCCGCATGACCTCGCGGCCGACGTCGTCGGCGCGGAGCAGGACGCAACCGTGCTTTTCGAGGGCCCGGCCGACGAAGCTCTTGCCGGTGGCAAGGCCGCCGGTGAGCCCGACCTTCAGCATCCGCCCAGGCTCCGCCCGGCGGCGTCGATGGTATTGGACATCAGCATGGCGACGGTGAGCAGGCCGACGCCTCCCGGCACAGGCGTGTAGGCGCCGGCGAGGTCGGCGACATCGCCCGGATGAACATCGCCGACCAGCAGGCTGCCGCGCTTGTCGAAGGCGGCGAGCTTGGCGGCGTTTCCAGCGAAGATCCGCTCGACCGAGGCGCGGTCGTCGAGGCGGTTGATGCCGACGTCGATGACGGTGGCGCCAGGCTTGATGTAGTCGCGGGTGAGCATGGCGGCGCGGCCGATGGCGGCTACCAGGATATCGGCCTCGCGGCAGACGCCGGGCAGGTCCGCGGTCTTGGAGTGGCAGAGGGTGACGGTGGCGTGCTCGTGGAGGAGAAGAAAGGCGACGGGCTTGCCCACCAGGTCGGAGCGTCCGACGATGACCGCGCGGCGGCCGGCGATGGGGTGGCCGGTGCGCTTGAGGATTTCGATGACGCCGAGCGGGGTGCAGGGGCGTAGGCCGGGACGGTTGGTGACCAGGTTGCCGACGCTGACCGGGTGCAGCCCGTCCACGTCCTTTTCCGGGGCGATAGCGGTGAGCACCCGTTTAGAGTCGATGTGGCGCGGAAGGGGCATCTGGACGAGGATGCCGTCGATATCGGAGCGGCGGTTGAGGGACTCGACAACGGCGGCCAGTTCTTCGGTGGTAATGGTAGGCGGCGGGGTGAGGCCCTCGCTGCGGATGCCGAGTTCTTCGCAGGTCTTGATCTTGTTGCGGACGTAGATATGGGAGGCCGGGTCGTCGCCCACCAGGACGACGGCAAGGCCCGGGGCGCGATGGGAGGCGGCCAGGCGCTCCACGCGCGCTTTGGACTCGCGCAGGATTTCCTCCCGCAGCCGGGTGCAATCGATCAGGTTGGTGCTCATCGGGGCTCTAGGCCTTCTTTCTGCTCAAGTGATAGACGGCCGCGCCCGCCGCGACGGTAATGGCCGCGGCGGCCGAGATCTTAGGTTGCCGCATGATGCCGTAGATGGTCATCCAGGCGCCGACCAGCAGGAAGAGCGAGGGCAGCAGCGGCCAAGCGAAGCTGACCACGCGGAGCTTCTGCCACTCGGGCCGCTTGCGGAAGATGAACAGCGAGCTGACCGACATGACGGCGAAGAAGTTCAAGATGAAGCCGATGTAGATGACCAGGTCCGGGAACGGCGTGAGCGTCAGCAGTACGGCGCAGATGCCCTGGAGCACAATGGCGGGCACCGGGGTATGCCATCGGGGATCGACCTTGGCGGCGACCGGCAGGAACGCGCCGTTCTTGGCCATAGCGTAGTAGACGCGCGGGCCGATGGTGACCATGGCATTCACCGTGGAGACCAGCGAGAGCGCCATCAACGCGCTGAACACGCCCGCAACCCCCGCGCCGAACAGCTTCGAGGCGGCCAGCGATCCGACCGCCATCACTCCCTTCATTTCACCGAGAGGGGCCGCGTAGAGGAAGACCAGGTTCAACCCGAAGTAGAGGGCGGCCACCAGGGCCGTCCCGGCGGCCAGCGCCAAGGGCAGGGTCTTCTCCGGGCGCTTGAGTTCCTCAGCCACGTAAGTGGCGGCGTTCCATCCGCTATAGGCCACGTAGATCCAGAAGAGGCTGATGGCGAACTGCGCGGCCAGAGGCGTGGTCGAGGTGCGCTCGGTCGGCATGGAGAAGTGGGCAAAGCTGCCGGTGCCAAGGGCGAAACCAAGAACGATGAACGCGAGCAGTACGAGGATTTTGATGGCAGTCAGCACGTTCTGAATGCGCGCGATGCGGCGCACGCCGAAGAAGTTCAGGATGGTGAACAGGACGATGAGGCCGGAGGCGGCCAGTTGCGCGCCCCCGAACTTGAACGACATCGATCCCGAGCCGATGGTGAATTGGGCATTCTCCTGGCTGAGGGCGGGGAAAAAATAGCTCAGGTAGGCCGAGAAGGCCAAAGCGGCGGCGGCGATGGGCGCCGAGAACCCGGCGAAGAACGAAACCCAGCCGTCCATGAAACCCCAGGTGGGACCGTAGGCGCGAGTCAGGTAGACGTACTCGCCGCCCGAGGCGGGGAAGTTCACGCCGAGCTCGGAGTAACAGAACGCGCCGATGAGCGCGAAAAGAGCGCCGACCACCCAGATGCCCAGTACGAGCTTGGGGTCGCCGAGATCGCCCGCCAGGAAACCGCTGGTCGTGAAGATGCCGGTTCCCACCATATTGGACACAACCAGAGCCGTGGCCGAAAAGATGCCAAGTTGCCGTAGCAGTGCCGAAGGGCTTTCCGATGAGGTATGGCTTGAGGACATTAGGTTTTCCGCCAATTGGACATTGTACGCCAGCGAGTGTAGCATGCAGGTATGCGCCGCTCCTTTTTCCTGGCGATGGCTGCGGCGCTGCCGGTCATGGCGGCAGACCCGTACGCCGATTTGCGGGACCGGATGGTCTCCGGCCAGATCGAATCCCGTGGGGTGAAGCACGTGGGCGTGCTCAAGGCCATGCGCGCCACGCCGCGCCACTTGTTCGTTCCCGCCGGGCTGCGCTCACTGGCGTATACCGATCAACCGCTGCCGATCGGCGAGGGGCAGACGATTTCGCAGCCTTACATTGTGGCGGCGATGACGGAACTCCTCGCGCCGGAGGCGTCGCTCACGGCGCTGGAGATCGGCACGGGGTCCGGTTACCAGGCGGCGGTGCTGGCGGCGCTGTTCCGGCACGTCTACACCGTGGAGATCGTGCCGTCGCTCGCCGAGCGGAGCCGGGCGCTGCTGGGAGAGTTGGGACTTGCCAACGTGACGGTGCGGCAAGGCGACGGCTACCAAGGGTGGCCCGAACAGGCGCCCTTCGACCGCGTCCTGCTGACTGCCGCGCCGCCGGAGGTGCCGCGGGCGCTGCTGGATCAACTGAAGCCCGGGGGCAAACTGGTGGCTCCGGTGGGCGGTTCGCCGGAGAATCAGGACCTGGTGGTCATCGAGAAAGATGCCGCCGGGAAGATCCGCCGCCGGACGGTGTTTCCGGTACGGTTCGTGCCGATGGTGAAGGGCAAAAAACAGCAGTAGAATTCCCCCACATTTGCGGAGTCCCGGGGCGCACCTTCTGCATCAAAGGCATGAGGGGCGTTCGGGTGCGGATACGGGCCTATCTGGAGTTGACCAAACCGCGGGTGACCTGGCTCATTCTGATGAGCACGGGGGTAGGATTCTGGGTGGGCCGCCCGGGCGGGCTGGACATCCTCCTTTTGCTGCACACGATTCTGGGCACTGGGCTGCTGGCCTCCGGCACGGCGGTGTTCAACCAGTGGTACGAGCGGGACAGCGACGCGCGGATGGCGCGCACGCGTAGCCGGCCGCTGCCGACCGGGCGGGTTTCGCCTCAAGAGTCTTTGCGGTTCGGACTGGCGCTTTCCGCCGGGGGATTCCTGCAACTGTGGCTGGGGGCCACCCCGCTGGCGGCGGGATTGGGCCTGGCCACCCTAGCGGTGTATCTTCTGCTATATACTCCCCTGAAGAGGATTCATCCGGTTTGTACGGCAGTGGGCGCGCTCCCTGGAGCGATGCCGCCGCTGATCGGGTTCGCCGCGGCGGCGGGTGGATTGGACGGACGGGCATGGATTCTGGGCGCGGTACTTTTTCTTTGGCAGTTCCCGCACTTCTTGTCGATCGCCTGGATGTACCGCGAAGACTACGCGCGCGGCGGGTTGGCCATGGTTCCAAGTGAGAAATCGATGGCGGGCCAGATACTTCTATCGTCGATGCTGTTGATTCCGGCGAGCGCGGCCCTGGGGCTGCCGGACGGCGGCGCGTTGTACCTGGCGGCGGCGGTGGTTTTGGGCGCGGGATATCTCTGGGCTTCCTGGCGGGCCGCGGGCGCCATGACGCGGGCGCGCGCAAGGCAGTTGTTGCTGGCGTCGGTGGCGTATCTGCCGCTCCTGTACGTGTTCCTGTTGATCGACAAACGATGAAGCCGATCTTCCCGAAATCCGCAGACCGGATTCTGCGCCTCGGCGCGGCGGCCCTGGTAGTGGGGGCCGCGGTAGTCATCAGCCTGTCTTCTTGGCTGTTCCACCCGCGGCAAACCGAAGTCGGCTATCAGCCGGTGCAGCCCGTTCCCTACAGCCACAAGCTGCACGCCGGCGACCTCGGGATGGACTGCCGCTACTGCCACGTTTCCGTGGAAACCGCCGCGATGGCTGCGATTCCGCCGACGGAAACCTGCATGAACTGCCACGCCCGGGTGAAAAACCAAAGCCCGGCGCTGGCGCCCATCCGGGAGAGCTACGCGACGGGCAAAGCGGTGCCCTGGGTGCGCGTGCACCGGCTGCCGGACTTCGTGTTCTTCAATCACAGCGCGCACGTGACGGCGGGCGTGAGCTGCGTGAGTTGCCACGGGCGCGTGGACCAGATGATCGAAGTGAAAGCAGTGGAGCCGCTCAACATGGCTTGGTGCCTGGAGTGCCACCGGAACCCGGCGCCGAGGATCCGTCCGCCGGAGTTCGTCACCAAGCTGGCGTGGAAGCCAGACCGCGACCCGGTGGAACTGGGGCGGGAACTGGTGGCGGCGAAGGGGATCGATCCGCCCACCAACTGCTCGGGGTGCCATCGATGAGGACCGGAAGTCAATACTGGCGCAGCCTGGAACAACTGGTGGAAACCCCCATGTTCCGTGAGTGGCTCCACCGGGAATTTCCCGCGGGCGCGACGATGTTGGAGAACGCATCTTCGCGGCGCCGCGTGCTCCAGTTGATGGCGGCTTCGCTCGGGCTGGCGGGAATGACGGCGTGCCGGCGGCCGGTGGAGAACATCCTGCCGGCGGCGTATGGCTCCGAGGAGATCGTGCCAGGCGTGCCGCTCTGGTATGCGACCAGCATGACGGTGGGCGGGTTCGCCACGGGGCTGCTGGTGGAAAGCCACGACGGGAGGCCGACCAAGATCGAGGGCAATCCGAAACACCCGTCGAGCCTGGGGGCGACCTCCACATACGCGCAGGCGGCAGTGCTGGGGCTGTACGACCCCGACCGCTCGCGCGCGGTGCTCGACCGCGGCAGGCCGTCCAGTTGGGAAGAGTTCGAGAAGTTCGTCAAGGAGCATTTCGACGCGGCGCGCGTGGGCGACGGAGCGCGGCTGCGGTTCCTGAGCGAGAGCGTGGGGTCGCCATCTCTCGAAGCCGTGCGGGCGCATTTGCAGGCCCGGTTCCCTAAGGCGCGGTGGATCGAGTATGAACCGCTGAACCAGGACCAGGTGGCCGCTGGAGCCGAATTGGCGTTCGGCGAAGCGGTCGTGCCGCAGTACCGGTTCGAGCGGGCGGAAATCATCGTGTCGCTCGATCACGACTTTCTGGGGCTGGACGCGCTGTCGCTGGCGTGGATTCGCGAGTTCGCTCGGCGGCGCGGGGGCGATGCGCCGCAATCCGGGATGAACCGCCTGTACGCGGTGGAAAGCCGGTTTTCGCTCACCGGCGCGGCGGCGGATCACCGGCTGCGGCGGCGTCCGAGTGAGGTCGCGGAGTTCGCGCGCGCGTTGGCGAGGCGGCTGCGGGTAATTGGGGGAGAGGCCGGACGGGACACGTTCGCGGCGGCGTTGGCACACGACCTGGAAGCGCATCGTGGGCGCTCGCTGATTCTGGCCGGGCCGCGGCAGCCGGCGGAGGTTCATGCCCTGGCGCACCTTTTGAATCAGGAACTCGGCAACGCGGGCGCGGCGGTGACCTACGCGAAGCCGCCGCAGGCATCGCCGCAGAGGCAATTGGCGGCGCTTCAATCGCTGGCCGCCGAAATGACGGCGGGGCAGGTGGAAACGCTGGTCGTCCTGGGAGGGAATCCCGCGTATACGGCGCCGGCGGACATGGATTTCGCGAATCTGCTCAAGAAAGCCCCGGTGGTGATCCGGCTGGGGCTGGAAGAAGACGAGACTTCGGCGGTGTCGCGCTGGCATCTGCCGGAGGCGCATTTCCTGGAGACCTGGGGCGACGGGCGCGCCGTGGACGGAACCGTGTCCATGCAGCAGCCGCTGATCGAGCCGCTCTACGGGAGCAAGAGCGCCGCCGAGGTGGTGGCCCTGATTGCGGGCTACAAGGACCGGCGCGGCTACGACATCGTGCGGAATTATTGGATGTCGCGCTGGCCGGCCAAAGAGGCGGAGAAGACGTGGCGCAAGGCGCTCCACGACGGGATTGCTCCGGGCGGCGGCAGCGCTCTGGCCAACGTGCGCGCGGACGCCAAGCGCGTGGCGGCGGCGGTGGAAGCGTGGCGCGCGCCCGCCGCGAAGGGCCTGGAGATCGCCTTCCATCCTGGCTGGGCCGCCTGGGACGGCCGTTTCGCCAATAACGGCTGGTTGCAGGAAACACCGGAACCGATGACGCGGCTCACCTGGGACAACGCGGCGCTGATGAGTCCGAAGACGGCGTCGGATTTGGGCGTGAAGACGGGCGACGTGGTCACGCTGGCCGTGGGCGGGCGCGAGGCGGCGGCGGCGGTGCTGGTCGAGCCGGGGCACGCCGACGGGTGCGCGTCGGTGGCGCTAGGCTACGGGCGCAGGCGTTGCGGGCGCGCGGGCCGGAACGTGGGGTTCAACGCGTTTGCGCTGAGGACGGCGGTGGCGCCGTGGAACGCCTCCGGAGTCGAGGTGCGAAAAACCGGCCGGACGCAGCGCCTCGCGACGACACAGGACCATCACAGCATGGAGGGGCGCCCACTGATCCGCGAGGCGACGCTTGAGGAATATCGCAAGGACCCCAAGTTCGTGTCGCACGCGACGCCGCACCACGAGGCGTTCTCGCTCTACAAAGAGCCCGTCTACGACAAGGGCTATCAGTGGGGCATGGCCATCGACCTGAATGCGTGCGTGGGGTGCAACGCCTGTGTGGTGGCCTGCCAGGCGGAGAACAACATTCCCATCGTGGGCAAGGCCGAGGTGCTGCACGGGCGCGAAATGCATTGGATTCGCGTGGACCGTTACTTCCACGGGCCGGCGGACGACCCGCAAGCCGTGACGCAGCCGGTCACCTGCCAGCAGTGCGAAGCGGCGCCGTGCGAGAACGTCTGCCCGGTGGCGGCGACCACGCACAGCCCCGAGGGGTTGAACGACATGGCCTACAACCGCTGCGTGGGTACGCGCTACTGTTCGAACAACTGCCCGTACAAGGTGCGGCGGTTCAATTTCCTCGACTTCCACAAGGGGATAGGCGAAGTCGAAAAGATGGCGTTCAACCCCGACGTGACAGTGCGTATGCGCGGCGTCATGGAGAAATGCACCTACTGCGTGCAGCGGATCGAGGAGAAGAAGATCCAAGCCAAGCGCGAAGGGAGGCGTGCCGTCCGGGACGGCGAGATCCGAACGGCCTGCCAGCAAGTGTGCCCTGCCGAAGCGATCGTCTTCGGCAACATCAACGATCCGGCGAGCCGCGTGGCCGCGCTGCGCAAGCACGACCGCGGCTACCGCCTGCTCGAAGAACTGAACACCAAGCCGCGCACGATGTATCTCGGGAAGCTGCGCAACCCCAATCCGGAGCTGGCATAGACCATGGCCGAACAAGCAATGACGATGCCGCCGGGCGTGGACGCGCCGCTGATTCTGGGCAACCCGAAGCTCGCCGACGTCACCGAAACGGTGAGCCGGATCACTGAGACCAGGCCGCCGCGGGCGTGGTATATCGCCATCGGCATCAGCGCGACGCTGACGCTGGTGCTGGGCGCGATGCTCGGCTACCTGGTCTTCACCGGCGTGGGCGTATGGGGCAACAACCAGCCGATCGGTTGGGCGTGGGACATCACGAACTTCGTCTTCTGGATCGGCATCGGGCACGCGGGCACGCTGATCTCGGCGATCCTGTTCCTGCTCCGGCAGCGCTGGCGGACGTCGATCAATCGCGCGGCCGAAGCAATGACGCTGTTCGCCGTAGCCTGCGCGGGGATCTATCCGCTGTTCCACGTGGGCCGCGCCTGGCGGGCCTACTGGCTGCTGCCGATTCCGAATCCCGACCTGGGCATGTGGCCGAACTTCCGCAGCCCGCTGTTGTGGGACGTGTTCGCGGTGAGCACCTACGCCACGGTGTCGGCGCTGTTCTGGTACGTGGGCCTGGTGCCGGACCTGGCGACGCTGCGCGACCGCGCCAAGAACCGCATCCGGCAGGTGATCTTCGGCGTGCTGGCGCTCGGGTGGCGGGGGTCGGCTCGGCACTGGCGGCACTACGAGATGGCCTACCTGCTGCTGGCGGGGCTATCGACGCCGCTGGTGGTGTCGGTGCATTCGATCGTCAGCTTCGATTTCGCGGTGTCGGTGATTCCCGGCTGGCACACCACGATCTTCCCGCCGTACTTCGTCGCCGGGGCGATCTTCTCGGGATTCGCCATGGTGGTCACGCTGATGATCCTGGCGCGCAAGGTGTATCACCTCGAGAGCCTCATCACCATGAAGCACCTGGACAACATGTGCAAGGTGATGCTGGCGACCAGCATGATCGTGGGCTACAGCTACGCGGTGGAGTTCTTCACGGCCTTCTTCAGCGGCAATCCTTATGAGCGGTTCGTGTTCGTCAATCGCGCCACCGGGCCATACGCCTGGGCGGTGTGGACCATGTTCACCTGCAACGTGATCGTGCCGCAGGCGTTGTGGCTGAAGCGGTTCCGCAACAGCATTCCGGTGATGTTCGTGGTGTCGATTCTGATCAACGTGGGGATGTGGTTTGAGCGCTTCGTCATCATCGTCACCAGCCTGCACCGCGACTACCTGCCGTCCAGTTGGGGTTACTTCAAGCCGACGCCGGTGGATATTCTCACGTTCGCCGGGAGCATCGGCCTCTTCCTGACGCTCTTCCTGCTGTTCGTGCGCTTCCTGCCGATGATCGCGATGGCGGAGGTGAAGGGCACGCTGGCGGGCGAGAAGGCCCACGGGGAGGTGAAACCGTGAGCGCGCCGAACCGGATTCATGGCGTCGCCGGGGAGTTCGCCACGCCGGAGGCCCTGCTGGCGGCGGCCCGCGCGCTGCGCGAGGAAGGCTACACCAGGATGGATGCCTTCACGCCGTTCGCCGTGCACGGCCTGGACAAGGCGCTGGGGATAGGGCGTTCCAAGCTCGGGTACCTGACGATCGCGGGCGGCGCGGCGGGACTGGCGGCGGCGCTGCTCCTGCAATGGTGGACGGGCGCGGTGGACTACCCGCTGGTCATCGGCGGCAAGCCGCCGTTCGCCTTCGAGTTTTCCGTTCCCGTGGCCTTCGAGTTGACGGTGCTGCTGGCGGCCTTCGCTACGGTGTTCGGCATGTTCGCGCTGAACGGGCTGCCGCGGTTGTCGCACCCGGTGTTTCAGGCCGAGGCGTTCCGGCGCGTGACCGACGACGGGTTCGTGCTGGTGATCGAGGCCGAAGACTCCAAGTTCGACGCGGAGAGGGCGGCCAAGCGCCTGGCGGAGTTGAGCGCCACGCGCACCGAGGTGATCGAGGAGGGCGAAGCATGAGGACGCTCGCGCTGCTGCCTCTCCTGATTCTCGCGGGCTGCGGGGTAACGAATCGCAACACACCGGTGGAGTTGTTCCCCGACATGGACCGCCAGCCAAAGTACAAGCCGCAGTCGGCGAGCGCCTTCTTCTCTGACGGGCGGACCAGCCGGACGGCGGTGGCGGGCACCGTCGCCGAAGGGCAACAGCGCGCGGACGAAGCTTTCGAGACGGGCATCTCCGGCGGGATGTACGCGGGCCGGAATCCGTTGCCGCTGGACGCGGCGACAATGGCGCGCGGGCGGGAGCGCTACGACATCTACTGCGCGGTATGCCACGACCGCACGGGCAGCGGAAAGGGAATCGTCACGGTGCGCGTGCCGGCGTGGATTCCCACGAGTCTGCTGGAGCCCCGCATCCGTCAGATGACCGACGGCGAACTGTTCCACGTGGCCAGCGACGGGCGGCGCACCATGCCGGGCTACCGCTATCAGGTTCCGGCGCACGACCGCTGGGCGATTGTCGCCTACGTGCGAGCGCTGCAAAGGGCGCGGGAGGCGACGCTGGCCGACGTCCCGGCGGAATTGCGCTCGACGGTGAGGTGAGGCGATGGAGACACGGTTCCAGTTGAGGCAATCCGCCGCGCGGCGCGGCAACCTGCTGCTGCTCACGCTGCTGGCCGTCTCTTGGGGGGCGTGCGCCGCGGGCTATGCGGCCGACGCCAGGCAGTTCTTCGCCTCCTACCTGGTGGCGTTCATGTTCTTCCTGACCATCGGGTTGGGCGCGGCGTTTTTTCTGATGGCCTGGAACCTGAGCGGAGCGGTGTGGAGCCTGACCCTGCGGCGTCTAATGGAAAACGTCATGGCGACGCTGCCGCTGGCCCCGCTGTTGTTTCTACCGGTGGTGGCGGGCATCCCCTCGCTCTACGAGTGGGCGCAGCCGGAGTTCGTGTCGGCCGACCCGGTGCTTCAGGTGAAGATGGTGTTCTTCAACCGGGCGTTCTTCTTGTCGCGCGCGGCGCTGTATTTCCTGGTGTGGAGCGTGGTGGCCATCGCGTTGTACCGCAAATCGATCCGCCAGGATGAAGGGGCGTCGCCGGACGCGGTGGGCTCTTCGGTAGCGTGGAGCACGCCGGGACTGGCGCTGCTGATGATCACGGTGACCATGGCGGCGGTGGACTGGCTGATGTCGCTGGAACCGCACTGGTACTCGACCATTTTCGGAGTCTACGTCTTCGCCGGCGGCGGGCTGGCGTTTCTGGCGGCCCTGATTCTGGTGAGCCTGGCGTTGCGCCGCGGCGGCCACCTGGCTGCGGAAATCACGGTCGAGCACTATCACGACCTGGGCCGGTGGACGTTCGCGCTGGTGGTGTTTTGGGCCTACATCGGATTTTCGCAATACCTGCTCATCTGGTACGCGAATCTGCCGGAGGAGACCGTGTGGTACCGGCACCGGCTGGAAGGAAACTGGACCTGGGTGAGCGCGGCACTCCTGGTGGGCGGGTTCATCCTGCCGTTTCTGCTGCTGATCTCCAGGGGCGCCAAGCGCAACTTGCCGTTGCTGGGAGCGGTGGCGGCGCTGCTGTTGGGTATGCACTACGTGGACCTGCACTGGATCGTGATGCCGACGGTGCATCACCACGGGTTCCACCTTCATTGGATGGACCTGGCGGCGCTGGCGGCCGTCGGGAGCGCTTTCGGACTGGTTTTCTGGCGGCTTTTGTCGGGAAATCCGCTGATTCCCATCGGGGATTTGCGACTCAGCCGGGCCTTGCATCATCACACTGATTAGGACGTTTCCATGAGCGACGTGCCTGGCAGCCATCAGGGATTTGACCGCGCCGAACCCAACGCCCGCGCGATTGCGGCGTTCGGGGTGGCGACGATCGTGCTCCTGGTGGTGGTGGTGTTGGGCCTCCAGTTCTACTTCGACCGGACCCTCGAAGAGCAGGTGTACGTGCAGGTGCTGGCGCCGGAATCCCAGGCGCTCACTACGCTGCGCGCGCGCGAGGACGAGGAACTGCACACCTACCGTTTCACCGACCGCGACAAGGGCATTGTCCGCGTGCCGGTGGAACGCGCGATTGAGCTGTTGGCTGCCGAATCCGCGCAGGGCAAACTGCGCTATCCCACGCAACCGGCGTCCGTGCAGCCGGGGGGAGACATCGGTGGCCCGAACACATCGCGTTAGAATCGGCCTCTTGGCGGCGGCTCTGGCCTTTGCGCTCGCCGCGCGGGCCGACCAGCCCCTCCCCAAACAACTGGAGAACTCCAGCGTAGTGGAGCACCTCGGCGCCCCGGTGGACCTGAACCTCACCTTCGTCGCCGAGGACGGCCGCGTGGTCCGCCTGGGCGACTACTTCAAGAAGGGCCGGCCGGTGCTGCTGGATCTCGTTTACTATTCCTGCCCGATGTTGTGCAACCTGGTGCTCAACGCGCAGACCAGCGCGATGCGCGAAATCTCCTGGACGCCGGGCAAGGAGTACGAGGTGGTCACCATCAGCATCGACCCCAGCGAGACGCACGACCTGGCGCGCGAGAAGAAGGCGGCCTACCTGGCGAGCTATGAGCGCCAGACCGCGGGCTGGCATTTTCTGACCGATCATAACGGCAACGTGAAACGGCTAGCCGGACAGGTGGGCTTCGGGTATACCTACGACCAGGCATCCGGGCAGTACGCGCACCAGGCAGCCATCATGATGCTGACGCCGGAAGGCCGCGTGTCCCGCTATCTGTACGGCATCAACTTCCAACCGCGCGATCTGCGGCTGGCGCTCGCCGAGGCGTCGAAGGGGAAGTTCACCGTGAGCCTGGACCGGCTCCTGTTGTTCTGCTATCACTACGACCCCGCGGCGCGCTCCTATGTGCCGTTCGCCACCAACATCATGAAGGCGGGCGGAGTTCTGGTGGTGCTGGCGCTGGGGTTATTCCTCTGGCGCATGTGGCGGCGGGAGCGAGCCCGCGCCAGCCGCACGGAGGCGTTGCCCGCCTGATGGACTGGCTGCGATCCGTCCTGTTGCCGGCCGCGGGCAGCGACTATGCGCGCTCGGTGGACGACTTGTATCTGTTCCTGGTGTTTCTGAGCGGGTTCCTATTCCTGCTGGTAACCGGGCTCCTGGCGTTTTTCGTGTGGCGCTACCGGCGGCGGCGCGCTGGCGAGATCACGCCGCGCATCCACGAAAACTTCCGGCTGGAGGTCTTCTGGACGGTGGTACCGCTTCTCATCGTGATGGTGGTCTTCTTCTGGGGCTTCCATGGATACGTCCAGGCGACGGTCCCTCCGGGCGAGGCAATGGAAATCCAGGTCACCGCCAAGCGCTGGCTGTGGGAGTTTGAGTACGCGGGCGGCACGCGCACCATCAACGAAATCCACCTTCCCGTGGGAAAGCCGGTCAAGTTCATCCTGACCTCGGAAGACGTGATCCACAGTTTCTACGTTCCGGGCTTCCGGCTGAAGACAGACGTCCTGCCGAACCGCTACACCGAGCTATGGTTCACGCCCACCAGCGAGGGCCTGCACACGATCTTTTGTGCGGAGTATTGCGGGCGCGGGCATTCGGACATGTCCGGCAAGATCTGGGTGGACAGCGAGGCCAACTACCAGGAGTGGCTGGAAAACGGCGATCAAAGCTCGCAAGACATGCCGCTGGCCGAACTGGGCAAGCTGCTTTATGAAAGCCGCGGCTGCGCCACGTGTCACTCGGTGGACGGCACGCGCGGGCAGGGACCGACCTTCAAAGGTATCTTCGGCGAACGGCACCGGCTGGGCGGCGGCGGGAGCGTGCTGGTGGACGAAAACTACCTTCGCGAGTCGATGCTGGATCCCCAGGCAAAGCTGCGCGAAGCCTATCAAGGCATCATGCCGACCTTTCAGGGGCTGCTGCGCGAGCGGGAAATCCTGGCATTGATCGAGTACATCAAGGCGCAGAAATGAGGCAGCCATGACGGACTACTTGACGGCGGAGCGGGGGCTGCGGTCGTGGCTCTTCACGCTGGACCACAAGCGCATCGGCGTGATGTACTTCTGGTCCACGCTGGCGGCGTTCGTGATCGGCGGTGTCTTCGCCGTCCTTATCCGCCTGGAATTGCTGACGCCGAAGCAGACCATCATGTCGGCCGACACCTACAACAAGGTGTTCACGCTGCATGGAGCCGCGATGATTTTTCTGTTCATCATCCCCGCGATTCCGGCGGCGTTCGGCAACTTCGTGCTGCCGATGATGCTGGGCGCCAAGGATGTGGCGTTCCCGCGGCTGAACCTGGCCAGCTACCACGTCTACGTGGCGGGCGCGTTGATCCTGTTGGTGGGTATGGTGACGGGCGGTATTGACACCGGCTGGACGTTCTACACCCCGTACAGTTCGACCACCGGCGGCACGGTCACGCTGATGGCGTTCGGCGTGCTCGTGCTGGGCTTCTCCTCGATCTTCACGGGCATCAACTTCGTCGCCACCATTCACAAGCTGCGCGTGCCGGGAATGGGCTGGTACCAGATGCCGTTGTTCGCCTGGGGCCTTTACGCCACCAGCATCATCCAGATTCTGGCGACTCCGGTGTTGGGGATCACCGTGGTCCTGCTGATGATGGAGCGGCTGTTCGCGGTGGGGATCTTCGACTCCCGCCTCGGAGGCGACCCGGTGCTGTTCCAGCACTTCTTCTGGTTTTACTCGCATCCGGCGGTCTACATCATGATCCTGCCGGGAATGGCGATCATCAGCGAGGTGATCCCGGTCTTCTCGCGCAAGACGATCTTCGGCTACAAGGCCATCGCCTACTCCAGCCTGGCCATCGCGTTTGTGAGCTTCCTGGTGTGGGGCCACCACATGTTCGTGAGCGGGCAATCGCCGCTGGTCTCGGCGATCTTCTCCTTCCTGACGTTCCTGGTGGCGGTGCCGAGCGGCGTCAAGATTTGGAACTGGCTGGCGACGATGTACAGGGGCTCGATCACGCTGGAAGCGCCGATGATCTACGCCATCATGTTCCTGGTGCTGTTCGCCATCGGCGGGCTGACCGGGCTGTTCCTGGGAGCGCTTTCGGTGGACGTGAACCTGCACGACACCTACTTCGTTGTGGCGCACTTCCACTTTGTGATGATGGGCGGGACCTTCATCGCCTACCTGGCCGGGGTGCACTATTGGTGGCCGAAGATCTTCGGGCGCATGTACTCGGAGAAGGCCGCGCGGTGGAGCGCGTCGCTCGTGTTCATCGGATTCAACCTGACGTTCCTGTCGCAGTTCCTGTTGGGAAGCCGCGGCATGCCGCGCCGTTACTTCAACTACATGGACCAGTTCCAGCCGCTGCACGTGCTTTCGACGGTGGGCAGTTGGATTCTGACGCTGGGGTTGGTGATCATGCTCGGCTACCTGATCGCGTCGCTGCGGCGGAAGCGAGGAGCGCCGGACAATCCCTGGGGCAGCGCCACACTGGAGTGGAAGACGACTTCCCCGCCCCACCCGCACAACTTTGAACACGCGCCCGTCCTCACCCACGGGCCCTACGACTACCATCCCGAAAAGGTGACCGCATGAGCGAACAAGCGGCGCCCGCACCAAGCCCGTTCCTGCAACACCACTTCACCGAGATGGAGCAGCAGGCCGACGCCTCCAAGCTCGGCATGTGGCTGTTCCTGGTCACCGAGATCCTGCTGTTCGGCGGCCTGTTCGTTGGATACGGGATTCTCTCGGCGAAACATCACGCCGCATTCCGCGCCGCGCACGAGCACCTGGACCTTCGCCTGGGCCTCCTGAACACCGTGGTCCTGCTGGCGAGCAGTTTCACCATGGTGATGGCGGTCCTTTCCGCGAGGCACAACCGGCGCAAGGCGCTGATCGTCTTTCTGTGCGCTACCCTCGCGCTGGCCGGCGTGTTCCTCGTCGTGAAGTATTTCGAGTATTCGCACAAATTCCATGAGGGTCTGCTGCCGGGCAAGTATTACGCGCATGCGGGAGACGAAGTGCCCGGCCAATTCCTGTTTTTCAGCTTCTATTTCATGATGACCGGACTGCACGGGTTGCACATTCTCGCGGGAATGGCGGTAATGGCCTGGGTGCTGAAGCGCTCCATAGCCGGGCACTTCTCCAGCGCCTACTACGCTCCGGTAGATTTAACAGGACTTTACTGGCACCTGGTGGACCTGATCTGGATCTACCTGTTCCCGCTGCTGTACCTGGTACGGTAGGAGCACCCGATGGCATCGCACTCATTCGCTTCGGAGACACGGACTTACGCGCTGGTGCTGGCGGCGCTGCTGGGTCTGACGGCCGTGACGGTGGCGGCCGCGGGCGTGCACTTCGGCCATGAAGCCCTCAACGTGATCATCGCGCTGGGGATCGCCTCGGCCAAGGCGGCGCTGGTCGCGCTGTTCTTCATGCACTTGCGCCACGAAAAGCCCATGAACGCGTTGGTTTTCGTCACCGGGTTGGTGTTTCTGGCCGTCTTTCTCGCTCTTTGCATCGTGGACGTGGAGACGCGGCCGCCCGTAGCACCTTCGCAGACAACCGTCGCGGTTACGGCCGGGACCGGACGAAACCCCGGCTGACACGGGGGCGTCTAGTCTGCTATGCAAGTATCTATGGCTGCCTTGCCGCTGCGACTGTCCTCTATCTTCTTTCTCTCCATCTTGTTGATCCCGGCGGGCTTTGCCCAGCTTGTTCCCGGCCGGTACGCCGTCGTGCTCCAGGAGGCGCCCGTCGTGGCCCGCTACTCCTCGGCGGCGCAGGTGCGAACGGCCGACGCGGCGAGTTACCGCGGACAGATCGAGGCCCGGCAGCGGACATTGCGTAGCCAATTTGCCGAACGCGGCATCCAAGTGCACGGTGCGACCCGGACACTGCTGAATGCCATTTTCGTGAGCATGCCCGAAGGCCGTGTCGCGGAAGTGCGGGCGATGGCGGGGGTGGCGGGCGTAGTCCCCCTGCGGCGCTACAAGAGGGCCATGAATCGCGCGGCGGACTTGGTGAACGCCTCTACCGCGTGGGCGTCGCTCGGCGGACAATCCAACGGAGGCGCCGGCGTCAAGATCGCGATTCTGGACACGGGAATCGACCACACCCATCCTTCGTTCCAGGATCCGTCGCTGCCAGTCCCGGCGGGCTATCCCAAGTGCGATGGCGCGGACTGTAACTTTACTAATAACAAGATCATCGCGGCGCGCAGTTATACCAAGTGGCTGGCGGCGGGGACGAACTTGGCCGACCCGGCGGCAGACTCGCGACCGGACGATCTACTGCCCCGCGACCGGGAGGGCCACGGCACGGGGGTCGCATCGGCGGCGGCCGGGGTGGTCGCAACAGGCGCCGTAACGGTATCCGGCATCGCGCCGAAGGCGTACCTGGGCAACTACAAGATCTACGGCTCGCCTGAAGTCAACGACTATACCAACGACGAGGCGATCATCCGCGCGCTGGAAGACGCCGTGGACGACGGCATGGACATCGTATCGTTCTCGACCGGCGGGGTGGCGTTCACAGGCCCGCTGGACTCCGGCTCGGCCTGCGGCAACGACCCGGGCGTTCCCTGCGACCTATCGGCGACGGCCTTCGAGAACGCGGCCAAGGCCGGGACGATCGTCGTAGTAGCAGCGGGCAACGAAGGCACCTACGGTTCGCGGACATATCCGACTTACCAGAGCATCTCGTCCCCGGCCAACGCGCCGTCGGTCATCTCGGTGGGGGCATCTTCGAATTCGCACTACTTTTCGACTTCGGTCGGCGCGACGGCGGCCGACGCGCCCGCAAACCTCAAAGGGCTGCCGGCGACGCCCTCCTACGACGGCAACGGACCCTACGGCGCGGTGATCGCTCCGCTGGTGGATGTAGAGACGCTGGGCGACGACGGGCTGGCGTGCGCGGCGTTGCCGGCGGGGTCGCTGGAGGGGAAGTTCGCGTTGATCAAGCGGGGCACGTGTGTCTTTTCGACGAAGACGTACTTCGCCACTTCGGCGGGGGCTGTCGGGATCGTATTCTATATGGCGGACGACACGCCGTTGATCTCACCCCAGGGGATGAGCGCCTACTACGGTTCTTTCGCCATGGTCTCGCTAGCCGACGGCCTGGCGCTCAAGTCCTACCTGGAGTCGAATCCGGGGGCCGAGGTGATGATCGACCCAAGCGGCACCGAAAAGGAGTGGCAGTACGTGAACGAACTGGCCTACTTCTCGTCGCGCGGTCCCACGACGGGCGACGCGCTATTGAAACCGGACCTGGTGGCGCCGGGCGAGGACATCTACGTCGCCACGCAACGCTACGACCCGCTGGGCTTCATGCATAGCGATTCGCGGTTTCTTTCGGCCTCGGGGACGAGTTTCGCGACGCCGCTCGTGAGCGGCGCGGCGGCGCTGGTCCGGCAGAAGAACCCCGGTTTCACGGCCGAACAGGTGAAGTCCGCGCTCGTGAATACAGCCGCACAGGACGTCCTTGTGGAGGAGTACTTCGGCGACGCCGTCGATGTCCGCAGCGTGGGGAACGGGAAGTTGAACGCCGGCGACGCGATTTCCGCGCCGGTAACCGTAGCGCCGGTGTCGCTGTCGTTCGGCGAAGTCACCAACGGGACGCTGCCTCTCAGCCGTATGCTGCGGATCACCAACGCGTCGCCAGGCGCGGTGGACCTGACGCTGGCGCTTGCGCCGGCCGGAACGATCCTCAGCCTGGACAAGAATTCCCTGACGCTGGCGCCAGGGGCGAGCGACACGGTGACGGCCACCCTGTCAGGCGCCGTCCCGGCTCCTGGCGCGTATTCGGGCGCGCTCACGGTGCAGGGCCCGGGAGTCTCCCTGCGAGTTCCCTACCTCTACCTGGTCGCCGACGGGACGCCGGCGAACCTGATCGGGCTTTCGGGCGGCTCCGACGGAACCGTGGGGCGGCCGATCCCGGAGGGGTACCTGTCGTTCCGCGCCGTCGACGGCTATGGTCTGCCGGTGCGCGGGCTGCCGGTGACATGGAGATCGAACACCTGGGGCGCGCAGCTCATCGAGGCGGATGACAAGACCGACAACTACGGCGTCTCCTACGCGCGGCCCGTCCTGGGGGACATGACGGGATACTACAACTTCACCGCCGAGGCTGGCACGGTTCCCAACAGGTTGACTCTCACCTACAGCGTATACGCACGGCCGGTTCCCACCATCTCCGGCGTGGTGAACTCGGCCAGCTTCGAAGCGGGAGCGCCGGTGGCGCCCGGGTCTTACGTGTCATTCTTCGGAAGCGGGCTGAGCGACTCGACCCGCGTCAATAAGCAATCGCGTCTGCCGTTGGCGATGAATTACGCCTTCGCCAGTTTCGACGTTCCTTCGGCGGGGATCAGCGTGCCGGGGCGCCTCACTTACGCCAGCCCCGGACAGGTGAACGTGCAAGTGCCCTGGGAGTTGCAGGGGCAAGGTGCGGCGCAGGTGAAGATGACCATCGGCGATTCCTACGGCAACGTGATCACCGTGCCGCTGTCCGATTTTGCACCGGCGTTCTTCGAAACCAGCGCCGGCATTGCCGCTGCGCTGGACGCGGAGAACAAGGTGGTCACCACCGCCAACGCGGTCGAACGCGGCAAGGTGGTGCAACTGTTTCTCAACGGCCTCGGGCCGGTCACCAACCAGCCGGCCAGCGGCGAGCCGGCGCTCGCCTCTCCGCTGTCGGAAACCCTTACGACGCCGGTGGTCACCATCGGCGGCGTGGTCTGCCCGGTCGCCTGGAGCGGTCTGACGCCCACCTTGCCGGGGCTGTACCAGATCAACGTAACCCTTCCGGTGGACCTGGGGACCGGAACGCTGCCGGTCACGGTCGCAATCGGGGGCGTCACCTCGAAGGCGTCGGGCCTGCCGGTCAGGTAGAGCCGTTACCGGATCAGTTCGAAGACGCCTTTCAGACGGATGTCGCGCGATGAGGCTCCGGCCTGCACTTCGAAGACTCCGGGCTCGGCAACCCATTCTTTTTTCGCCTCGTCGAAGAAAGACATGGCGCTCTGGTCCAGGCGGACGGTGACGGTTTGCGCTTCGCCGGGGCTCAGGACGACTCGCTTGAACGCCTTCAATTCCTTGACGGGGCGGTCGACGCTCGATTGGACGTCGCGCACGTAGACCTGCGCCACCTCGGCCCCAGCCCTGGAACCCGTGTTCCTGACCGTGAAGCTCACCTCGACCGGTTGGCCGGCGGCCGCCTTGGCGGGCCGGATCGCGAAATCGCCGTAGGAGAACGTCGTGTAGGAAAGCCCGTGACCGAAGGGGAAAAGCGGCTCAATGTTCTTTGCATCGGCGTGGCGGTAGCCGACGTAGATCCCCTCCGCGTAGTTCACCACGAGGTTCCGGCCGGGGTAATTCGCGAAAGCGGCGGAGTCCTCCCACCGGCGGATGAACGTCACGGGCAGTCTGCCGGAAGGGTTGTTCTCACCGAATAGCACGGCCACCGGCGCGCGTCCCGCTTCCTGGCCGGGGTACCACGCCTCCAGGACCGCCGGCACCTGATCCAGCCAGCGGCTCATCAAGACCGGGCCGCCCGAGTTGAGCACCACCACCGTGCGCCGGTTGGCCTTGGCCACCGCCAGGATCAGGTCGTCCTGGCCGCCGGGCAGGCTTAGCGAACGGTCATACATCTCCTGTTCGGTTTCCGGCGAGAAGCCGGCGAACACGATCGCCACATCGGACTTGGCGGCAAGGGCCACGGCCTCCCGGATCGATTCGGCGCGGGCCTCGGCCGTGTCCTTGGAGGGATTCTCGCCCTCCATGGCGACGCCGATTGCGTAGCCAACCTCCACACGCATCCCGGCGCGTTCCCGCACGGCCTGAAGCGGCGGCACCGGGTCGATCTTGGGGGTGACGCGCGAACTGCCGCCGCCGCCGGTCCGGGCGGCCGCCGCGTTCGGCCCGATCACGGCGATGGACCGCAGGGCGCCGGCCGCCAGCGGTAATAGCTTACCTTCGTTCTTTAGCAGCACCATGCTCTGGATGGCCGCGTCGCGAGCGACGGCTTGCTGGTCCGGCGTGTCTACGGCGGTGGTGACACCGGCATCTTTGCGGTCGAAAATCCCCAAAGTCATCATCACCCGCAGAATCCGGCGCACCTTCTCATCGATCACGGACTCCTTCACCTGGCCGCTCTCGACGACGGGCCGCAGCCTGCCCGGCGCGAGGAAGCCGCCGGTGAAGCCGGCCTTCACAAACAATGGGTCGCTCAATAACTCCCTCAGGCTATCGGCGCCCGGCATTTCCAGGTCCAACCCGGCGTTCGCCGTTTCAACGGTGCTGTGGGTGCTGGCCCAGTCGGACACGACGAAGCCCTGGAAGCCCCACTGCTTCCGGAGGACATCCGTCAACAGGTAGGGGTTCTCGGCGGCCCACAGGCCGTTGACCTTGTTGTAGGACGACATCACCGAACCGGCGTTGGCTTCCTGAACGGCGGCCTTGAAGGCGGGGAAATAGATCTCCTGGAGGGCACGTTCACTGACCTTCACGTCCACGCGATTGCGTTCGAACTCCTGATTGTTGGCGGCGAAGTGCTTCACAGTCGCGATGACGCCTTCGCTCTGGACGCCCTTGATGTAGGCCACGGCCAGCCGCGAGGCCAGATAGGGGTCCTCGCCGTAGCTTTCGAAGTTACGTCCCCACTGCGGCAGGCGCGCGATGTTCACCGTCGGCCCGAGCAGCATGTGGCGGCCGAAGGCTCGCACCTGCTGGGCGATCACCTTGCCCTCGCGCTCCAGGAGACCGGCGTCCCAGGTTGCCGCCATCGCAATACCGGCGGGAAACGCAGTCGTGCCAAATGCGCCGCGCTTGCCGCTGGTGTCGATGGCCCAGTAGCGCACCCCCATCGGGCCGTCGTTGGTCAGCAACGCCGGCACGCCCAGGCGAGGCACGCCACGGCCATCCATCCAGGTGGACCCGCTGACCATGCCGATCTTCTCTTCGAGCGTGAGGCGCGGCAGCAGATCGTCGATCCGTTGCTCGACCGGCAATTTGACGTTCCGGTAGGGTGCCGGCGGCGAACCGCCGCAGGAGAGAACCGTCAGGGAAAGAACGGCCAGAACGGCACAGCCGGTAAGCGGCCTCAATCTCATGACACCTCCAAGATGCCGATTGTACATTCCGGGGAAGCCCCGCCGCGCTGGGGGGGCCGGATTGTGGAGAGGGAGGCCGGCCCTCACGCGCGACGCAACAGCCCGGATAAAAGAGAAGCGCGGCCGCCCCGCGATACGGAGGCGAACGGCCGCGCGTCGAAACGGGCAGACCGGCGTGCGCCGCGCGTGGAACAGCGCCGCGGCGCGCCGGAACCAGTTCTACTTCGCCCGGAAAAGACCCGGAAGGATCTTGGCGTGCAGCAGGTGCCGCCAGGTTCCCCAGTCGTGGGCGCCATCCCCGCCCACATAGTATTCATGCTTGATGTTGTGCTTGGTCAGCGCGTTGTGCAGCGCCTCGGTGCGGTTGCCGGGCGTGGCCTCATGCGTTCCCTGGCCGACGAAGAGATAATCGACCTTCTTGTTCACGTCGGGATCGTTGAGGAACTTGGCGCTGGACTTTTCGGAGTCCACGTCCCCGGCGCTCTGCACAGCGAAGGAGGCGAACAGGTCGAGCGACTCGAAGCCCACAAACTGCGTGTGCCGGCCGCCCATCGACAGGCCGGACAGGGCGCGGCCCCTGCGGTCGGCTTGCGTGCTATACAGCTTGTCCACCAGCGGGATGACGTGCTTGCGCAGTTCGGCCTCGAACAGCTTGAAGGTTAGCTCCGTGTGATTCGGGTGGCTGCGATGGATCATCTGGTTGTTGGGCATGGCGATGATCATCGGAACCGCCTTCCCCTCGGCCAGCAGATTGTCCATGATGAAATTGGCGCGGCCTTCGGTCATCCAGGTGGAAGCCAGTTCGCCGCTGCCGCCGACCAGGTAGAGGACCGGGTACTTCTTCGACGGAGTGTAGCCCGGGGGCGTGTAGACCCACATTTCGCGCTCGCCGTTGGTGACATCGGAGCGGTAGATATGGCGGGTGATCGCGCCGTGCGGAACGTTCTTGGCGTCGTAGTATTCTGGACCGCTGCCGTGAACGATGAGGATGCTGTAGCCGGGCTGATCGGAATACCCGACATAGGTGTTGTTCGGGTCGACCACCGCAACGCCGTCGATGGTGATCTTGTAGTTGTACATCCCCGGCTTGATCGGCCCCACGGTCAGGGTCCAGAGACCCTCCGGGCTCTTCTGGAAGGCGACGGGTTTGGTCCCTTTGCCGAGCGCGAGCAACATGGGGCCGCCGGAAAGCAGCACCTCCTGCGCCGCCGGGGCCTTGAGCCGGAAGGTGACCGTGCCGTCGTCCTTCACGTCGGGCGAGATTACGTTGGCGCCATAGGGGGTCAGGTTTTCGGTGTTCTTCTGCGGATTCCAGTCCAGGTTCACCTGGGCTTGCTGCGCCAGGCACAGCGTCGCAGCCGTCAACATCGCCACGGCCGCCCAGACGGCCGTCGAGTATCTGCTTTTCATTTCATGCTCCAATCCCCGCAGCCGCCCGGCTACGGAAGTTCCTTGATGGCGATCGCGCGCCAGCGCCAGAAGCCGCCGTCCAACCAGCGGTTTCCGCCGTGCATCTGTATCGCGATCGGCCCTTCGGTAATGCCGCCTTTGGCGTGATTGGCGGTGTCCTGGAAGTCGGTGATCTTTTCGTCGTTGATCCACACCTGGATGTGCGGGGCCTCGCCTTCCATCCGGATGCGCACGGAATTCCAGTCCTCACGCTTCCAAACCTTCTGCCAGGCCTGGTTGCGAGCCTGCATCTCGGCCATCATCTTTTTGCGCTCTTCCTCGGACATCTGGGCGCGGGGCGCCCCTCCGCCGCGCTGCGCTCCGACTCCCGTGAGACGCTCTCCGATGACGCCGCCCATGTTGCCGCCGGGCAAGTAGTCCAGCATCACCTGGTAGGCCGAGCCGTCTTCGGCCGAACGCAGGAACACGCCGCCGACGCAGCCCCAATCCGGCTTGATCTCCATGTAGAGCTCGAAGTTCGTGTACTTTTTATCGGTGAGGAGAATGCCGCCGAATCCCTTGGGGTTCTGCGTACCCACCAGCACGCCGTTGGTGACGAAGAACATCGGCGTGGTGCCGTGGAAACTGGTACGGCTGGGATGCCATCCGTCCAGGTTGATCCGGTTGAAGATCGGATCGAACCCGCCGGTGTAGATCATCCCGCCGTAGGCTGGAAACAGGTCGTTGCTGAGCACCCCGGCGTTGGGGCCGCCCGGATTTTGCGCGGGCTTGGCCGCCGCGGCGGCCGGAGGAGCCTGCTGGGCAAAAACGGTGGCGGCCAACAGGACCGCCACCACCAGTACAAACACGTGTCGCTTTTTCATTCTTGAATTCCCAATCTCCGTGGCCGGAGTCTAGGTAGCCTTCGCCGTCTTCCCGTCCCAGGTGAACATCTTCTGTTGGCGCACCGACAGGCACGCGATCAAAGTCGGCAGCGTCGAGTTGAAGCCCGTGTCCATGTCGCAGTTGGTCGCCTTGCTTCGCGACTTGACGCAATCCAGGAAGTTCCTGGCATGGCGCACCGTGGCCGAACCGAACTTCGAGTCCGGATTCTCGGAGGCGCCATCCGGGTCCATCTCCCGCTCGGCCG